>CBIHOZ010000095.1:0-26278 GCA_966211525.1 uncultured Chitinophaga sp.
CGATGCTGAAGAAAGAATATCTGCGGCAGTAGGCAAAAAGTTTAGTAGCGGGTCATTCAGTTTTACTTTCGGTCCTTCTTTCTTTTATCTTTATTATCATCCCGAAAACGTTTTCGAAAAGAAAATTTGTAATATATAGCACCACTCCGCCCGCCAAAGCACTATTTAATAACTTTGTCGGGTTTCTAAATTTTTATCATGGCGAACGAGTTCAACAAGACTGTTTCCACCCGGTACCACATGTACAACAGTCTTTTCCTAAACCTTCCCTACTCCGGTATTTATCGCACCGGTACGCTGTTGCCGCTGCTGCAGCAAGCCTGCGAAACAGGATACGAGAAGGGAAAGGACCCCCGAACTATCATCAAAAAATTCTTTAGCGATTTTACTCCGCAGGCTACGCGTGAAGAACAATTCAATTTACTCTTCAGCTTTACCCAATACGTAGAGCGACAAGTTGTATTGTTCGACTCGATTGAGGATGCAGCGTTTGATGAGATCAACGACCTGCATGGCAAGGGTACAGTTTCCGGATTGTTACTGCGTGCAGCAGCAGAAGGACTTGAAGAAGAACTGAAGAAGAAAGTTGAAGACTTTAGTGTGCGTGTAGTATTAACAGCACACCCCACTCAATTCTACCCAGGTAGCGTACTCGCCATTATCAACGACCTGGAACAAACCATTCGCGAGAATAAACTCGATGAAATAAACCTGCTGTTGCGCCAGCTTGGTAAAACTGCTTTTATCAATAAAGAAAAACCAACACCTTTTGATGAAGCGGTAAGCTTGTGCTGGTTTCTTGAAAGTGTTTTCTATCCCGAGATTCCAACGATCATTCAGAAGTTGATGACGGGTCTCAACATTAAACTGGAGGAATGGAAAAATTTCGATCTGCTGAAGATTGGTTTCTGGCCAGGTGGCGATCGTGATGGCAACCCGTTCGTAACGCATGAGATCACACTGAAAGTAGCGCAGCGTTTACAGGAAACTTTGTTGAAATGTTATCATCGCGACCTGCGCTTCTTAAAACGCAGACTTACTTTTAAAGGGGTTGATCATATTATTGCTCGTGCCGAAAGCAAAGTATATCCTATAGCCTATGGAGGTTTTGGTGAAATATACCATCATCCGGATGAATTGCTGAATGATCTTTTTGAAGCGCGTGATGTATTGATCAACGATCACCGCGGGTTATTCCTCGATCTGCTCGACAGTTTTATACTTAAAGTAAAAATATTCGGGTTCTACTTTGCCAGCATGGATATACGCCAGGATAGTCGCAAGCATGCTTATGCCTGGGAAGCGTGTATTGAAAAACTGCAGTCGAAAAACAAAAAGCTGAAGAACTTCGACAAGCTTACAGAACAGGAAAAGATTGATACGCTTCTGTCACTCAACTTTAAACCGGCTTCATTAAAATTTGAAGATGCATTTGTTACTGAACTGATTGAGAGTATAGATGTAATCGGACAGATACAGGAGCAGAATGGTGTGGAAGGCTGCCATCGATATGTGATCAGTAACTGTCAGTCTGCGCTCGATGTGATCCGGGTATATCAGTTGGCAAAATTGATACTTGGTAAAGATGACAATCTTACACTCGATATAATACCACTTTTCGAAACGATAGAAGATCTGTCCAATGCTCCGCATGTTATGAAAGCATTGTATAGTATACCTGCCTATCGCGCACACCTGAAACGCAGAGGTAACAAGCAGACTATTATGCTGGGCTTCTCCGATGGTACAAAAGATGGCGGCTATCTGCGTGCGAACTGGTCTATCTTCCAGGCAAAAGAAAATCTCACACGCATTGCGCGTGAAGAAGGTTTCACAACCGTGTTCTTCGATGGACGTGGCGGACCTCCTGCACGCGGTGGTGGTAATACGCACGACTTCTATGCTTCATTAGGCGATACGATTGAAGATAAAGAAGTACAGATCACTATTCAGGGTCAAACCATCAGTTCTAACTTTGGTAAACCTGTTTCGTGTGGCTATAACCTGGAGCAATTGCTTTCAGCCGGTATAGAAAATTCAGTCTTCAAAAATATAGACACCTTCGAGACAAACGAGAAGGCGCTAATGGATCAGCTTGCGGAAGAAGGTCATAAAGCATATCTCGACCTCAAGCAACATCCTAAATTTGTACCGTATCTTGAAAAGATAACTCCGCTGGCTTTCTTTGGCGATACCAACATTGGTTCACGCCCGGTAAAACGCAACTCCGGTAGTTTAAAATTTGAAGACTTACGTGCTATACCTTTTGTTAGCTCGTGGGCACAGATGAAGCAAAATATACCTGGCTTCTACGGTGTTGGCACAGCTATACGCGAGATGAAACGACAAGGCAAGATGCGTGAGCTAAAGGCCCTGTTTAAACAGTCGCTTTTCTTCCGCACGCTGTTAAGCAACAGTATGATGTCGCTTACCAAGTGTTACTACCCGGCAACAGCCTATTTGTCTAAAGACAAAGAGTTCGGTGAATTCTGGAAGAAGATGTACGCAGAGTTCAAACTTTCGAAAGAGATGATCCTCGAAATTTCTGAACTTTCGGAGTTGATGGACAACACTCCGGTGAATCGTGATTCCGTAAAACTGCGCGAGCGTATCGTGTTACCGTTAATTACCATTCAGCAGTTCGCATTGCAACAACTGCGCGAACCGGAAGACAAGGAGAAAGACAAAGCATTCGAAAAGCAATATCGTAAGCTTGTACTTCGCTGCATGTTCGGTATTATCAATGCTGCGCGTAACTCGGCTTAATATTTCAGGAAAACTATAAGAGTAAGCAAAGTCTGAAAAGGCTTTGCTTATTTTTTAAATATACCGCTGGACATATTCTCATCACTACAATCAATTTTGCTCACAGAGATATATACCTATAATTATACTAACTCACAATCTCACTTTGCACCTTCTCGTTTTTCTCATCAACGTTTCGCAGAAAGACTTTGAAGGTGGTGCCTACATTTACTTCACTCTCAACTTCAATTTTGCCGCCCAGGGCTGTAACCTGTGTCTTAACCAAATATAGCCCCATGCCTTTACCTTCCACGTGCGAATGGAAACGCTTGTAGAGATTGAATATATTGTTTTGATGCTGGGTCAGATCTATACCTAAGCCATTATCGCTTATCAGCAAACACACGTATCCATCTTCAACTTCAGTCTTAATATGTATAGACGGCTTGCGACTAAGATCCCTATACTTGATGGCATTATGAATCAGGTTGATTAATATACTATCGAGATAAGGTTTGGCAGTATAAATAACATTTGCCTTCGAGAAATCTTCCTTTATTTCAGTGTTCGTTTCGGTTATCTCACTCTCCAGGTTCGCTTTGATAATGCTTAGCGCTTCGCTGAGATCTATCTTTTTAATAATCGGTGTATTACTTTTTCTGATCTCCAGTATGGTACTTACATCTTTTACTACTTTGTCGAGCTCTACCGTTGTGGCAATAAGCTTGCTTACAATTAGTCTTTCTTCCTCCAGGTTATCTTTCGACATATCCAGTACTTGCCCGAGACCCAGAATGCGCGCCACCGGAGCACGCAGGTTGTGTGCTGTTATGAAGGCAAACTGCTCGAGCTGTTGATTATACTCGACCAGTTTTTGCGTACGCTCTTTTACCTCCTGATCCAGTGTTCTGTTGTGAAGTAAAATTTCCCTGTTCTGTGTTTCAATAGTTTTCCACGCATCTTCCAGTCGTTGATTTTGCTCTGTAAGCAGATCGCGTTGCGTTGCAATCTCTTCCTGTCGTGAAAAAAGCTCCTCGTTTTGTATCGACAAGTCTTCGTTCTGCGCTTTGATCTCTTCTTCGCGCAACACCAACTCTTCATTTACCAGCTGAAGTTGTTTTGTTTTTTCGCGAACAGTAAATTCGAGAAACGCTTTCTGTTCATTGACAGCCGCTATACGCAATCGAATATATCCCCAGCCCATACCAGCCAAGGTCAACACTGCCAACGTTCTGAACCACCATGTTTTCCACCAGGGTGGTATAATATGGATCACTAACGATGTACCCGTTTCGTTCCAAACACCATCGTTGTTCGATGCCTTCACGCGAAATATATACATGTCCGGATCGAGGTTTGTATACGTAGCGCTTCTGGAGTTGGTATAATTCCAGTCGCTATCAAAGCCTTCCATTTTATAGGCGTACTGATTTTTTTCAGGAAGAGTATAATTTAGTACAGCAAACTGCAGCGTAAATACCGACTCGTTATACTGCAGCGTTATTTCCGGTGTGTGATTTATAGCTTGTCGAAGTATAGCCTCTTCATTATTGGCAGAATCGATCGGTACCTCCTTGTTAAACAATTGAAAGCCGGTTATTACAACATCAGGCTTTTGCTGGTTTTGTTTTATCTGGTCCGGGTAAAACAAGGTAACGCCTTCCGTACCGGCAAACCCCATCAGGTTTGTTTTTCTGTCGTATAGAAATGAACATGAATTAAACTGCCCGCTTTGTAAACCGTCTGAGCTGTTATAATTTCTAAAAACCTTTTCGCGCATATCCCATTTGGATATACCGGCATTTGTACTCAGCCATACATTGCCATCATTATCTTGCTGTATAGCAAACACAGAGCTGCCGTTGAAGCCATCTTTCTCATTTATACGTTGCAGTCTACGTTGCGCAGAGTCGTATGTAAGGAGCCCTGCACCTTCGGTTCCAATCCACAGTTTGCCATGTCCGTCAAAGAGCAATGCATAAATCATATTGCCGGATATATCCTTGTTACTGCCGGCATCCGCAAAATACTGCCGGAATGTTTTCTTATCGGGATCAAAATAATTAACGCCTCCTTTCGAACAGCCAAGCCACAGTCCGCCTTTATTGTCTTCAATGATCGCGCGTATATCTCCGCTGCTAATGGCACTGTTGTTAATTGTATAGCGGGTAAATTTACCGGTGGCTCTGTCAAGCAAATTCAAGCCGCCCCAGTTTGTGCCAACCCATAAATTATGTTTTGAATCTTCAAAGATTACCCGGACATCATTAATCCCTAAACTTTCCGGATCAGTCGGATCATGTTTAAAATTTGTAAACGTGTCGGTACTCTTGTTATAGCGAAACAATCCCTGCTCATATGTACCGAACCAGAGTACATTGGAGCGATCGCGATACGCGTATAGTATAGCATTATCGGTAAGGCTTCCTTTCTTTCCATCTGCACGATAATGCCGCAGCAATTTTCCGTGCCGGGTATATTTATAGATACCATCACCATCGGAACCGAGCCACAGATTTCCTTCTTCATCCGTACACATGCCCCAGAACCGCCAGTATAGCCGTGCAGCCTCACCGGTTTTTACTTCTATGCGCATAAATTTTTCCGGTATACTACTGATCATTTGCGCACCATCACCGTTTGTGCCCAGCCAGATGTTCTTATCACGGTCTTCGTAAATGCTGTGAATGGAAAGTCTGTATATACTATATTCATCTGTGCCGGCTACGGGCTCAATCGTAAAATCAGGTGTAACAGTTTTATCAACATCTTTCAAAGAAATTTTAAAGAGACCGTTGCCTTCCACACCAACCAGCAAATTATGATTACTGTCTTCACATAACGATCTCACGACACTTCTCTTAAGGGCACTGCTGTGTTGATCCAAAAGCTTAAAAGTTTTTTGTTTCTTATTGTAGAAGACCAGGCCGTCATTGGTACCGATCCACATGTTACCGACATGATCTGCTTTTATGCATCGCACGTTGCGCAGGGCAGGTATATCTTTACCGGATAGCTGCTCTATTTTTTGCGATATAATTCCATTCTTTACCTGGAACACATCAAGACCTCCGCTAAGCGAGCCAACCCAAAGTAAATGATCGGCATCTTCATACACACTTACTACTTTTTGACTGGACAGTCCGGGTAGATTACGCTGTGAGTACTGTATAAATTTGTTTTGTGTTACGTCAAAATAGGTAAATCCTGCTTGCCACGATGAAACCCATAATGCGCCTTCAATATTTTCTGTGATATTAGACACATCATTGCCTACCAATGAATTTGAATTTTGCGGATCATGTTGGTAGTGAAGAAAGCGTTCGGTGAGCGAATCAAACTGATTCAGTCCTTCGCGTGAAGATGTCCACACGCGCCCGTGCGAATCCGTGAATACACAAAATATATAGTTGTGCGAAAGACTATATGGATTACCTGGATCATTCTTAAAAACGCGAAAGGTATAGCCATCGAAACGAGCGAGGCCGTCATCAGCGGCAAACCACATAAACCCTTGCTTATCTTGTGTAATGCTGTTGATAACCTTTAGCGGCAAGCCTTTATGTGTAGTATATTTTACTACTTTATTTCGCAGTTCGAGTTGGCCAAATGCAGCGGTGCACGACAATACCAGAATATTGCCCACCAACAAGACCTTGCTCCATCGGATGCTGCAGAAGAATTTACTGAGCTTCAATCGCAAAACAATCATTACGTTGAATTCTATAGGTTAATCCTTTAAAACAGACTGAAGTTTTTCCTCATGCTATACCAGAAATACGCTTGGCGTTTAATTCTATACAACCCGGATAATGCCTAAAACCAACTACCTCCAACTCTTTGCCCGATTCCGTCAGCAAAATTACCTGGCCGCTACGTAACTGTTCTTTATTCTGCGACAGAAGAAAGTGAATTTACCCGATTTACCGGCAAAAAGAAAAGATATGTTGCAGATTGAGAAAACGATCGACTTTCGAAAATCTAATAGCACCCAACGAAATATATAGTAAAAGAAGCGCTTTCCTATTTGAAATTAATCTATATAATTAACTTCAGGCTACGAAAGCGCCGTATATAACAACAAAAATTTACTTACAACTAACCAATTACACAGCTCAGTATTTCCGTGTATAGATCAGAATATCTTTCATCAATATTTTTCCAAATGCGAATGAAAGACCTTTGTTAATAAACGATCGGTCGGGCTGACTTAAAAAGAAAGATGTAGCGGTTGGAACACTCAGCTCCCATGAACCAGATGATTGAAGTGAGCCGGGCGTGATCAATACAACATGTCCTCCACCGGAGCTTGTCGTGTATACTGCTACCACGGCTTTGCGCGCATTGGCATGTTCTTGCGCCTGCGTAAGTGTTTTCTGATCATAGCATGGGCCTAATAACGACCATTGCTCGCTGCTTTTTAAATATTTAGCAATCTCGGAAGCGACCATATACCGCCCTAAATTCTGAGAGTAAAAATCGTTGATGCGGTATACTGTGTTGAGTGACTCGCCTAAGAACTTGTTACACGGACTGTTCAAATCAGTAGTTGGCTGACAGCTTTGAAATTCTTTCATCGCATTCTCAAGATCCTGTTTCCAATTGTTATTCAGGGTTTGTGCGTACGATACCGAACCGACAAACAGTGCAAACACCATAAGACCGGCTCTGTAGATTACTGGTACATAAGAGTAAAGTTGTTTCATGACAGGGAAAAATTAAGGGCCGAAGATATCACGGCCTTACCCGCTACAGTGCCTAAAAAATCTGAAAGTGTGTTGCATGTAAAGTAAACCTCAAAGAGATTGAAGAATATACTTTCGAGACTTGATACGTAGATTCTGTTACCTTTAATTAAGGTATATATATAACCAGAAAAATGAAGGCTGATATAGCCAAAGGCTAACTATATATTTCCGATGGGGGATTTAATAGCACGTGCACATCCTGCTATTGATACGAAGTAATATTTACCTGTTACGTATTACACAACGTAGTCAACTCACGTAATGACACAAAAAAAGGACGGCTCATCACCGTCCTTTTATTAGTGCCCTTTCGGGGAATTACTCTTTCTTTTCTTTAGAAGAAGTCTTTGCCTTTTTTACTTTAATCGTAAGAACATCGCCCTTACCATCGTAGTCGGCCAGAATTGTTCCGCCCTCTTCTACTTCACCTTTCAGGATCTCTTCTGCTACAGGGTCTTCCAGGTATTTCTGGATCGCTCTGTTCAACGGACGAGCTCCGAATTGATGATCGTATCCTTTCTCTGCGAGGAAGTCTTTAGCCTTATCGGTAAGCTCCACGTTGTAACCGATCTGGATAATACGATCGAACAACTTGCGCAAAGTGATATCGATGATCTTGTGGATGTGTTCGCGCTGCAGTGAGTTGAACACGATCACGTCATCCAAACGGTTCAGGAATTCAGGAGAGAACGCACGCTTCAACGCATTCTGAATGGTGAGCTTCATGTGCTCTTCTTCTGACTCGCGTTTTGCCGCGGTAGCGAAACCTATACCTGTTCCGAAATCTTTCAGATCACGTACACCTATATTGGATGTCATGATGATGATCGTATTTCTGAAATCTACTCTGCGACCTAAGCCGTCAGTAAGTATACCATCATCCAACACCTGCAGAAGTATATTGAATACATCCGGGTGAGCTTTCTCAATTTCATCGAGCAATACTACAGAGTATGGCTTGCGTCTTACTTTCTCAGTAAGCTGTCCGCCTTCTTCGTAACCAACGTAGCCGGGAGGCGCTCCCACCAAACGTGATACGGAGAATTTCTCCATATACTCACTCATATCGATACGTACCAGTGCATCTTCTTTATCGAAGAGATACGTTGCCAGTACTTTTGCCAATTCAGTTTTACCGACACCGGTAGGACCAAGGAAGATAAAGGAACCAATTGGTTTCTTCGGATCTTTCAAACCTACACGCGTACGCTGAATAGCTTTTACCAGCTTCTTAATCGCTTCGTCCTGCCCGATAACTTTACCGCTCAACTCTTCGCCCATGTTCAGAAGCTTGTTGCTTTCTTTTTGTGCGATACGTTTGGTCGGTATACCGGTCATCATCGCGATAACATCCGCTACGTTATCTTCATTAACCGTATACTTTTCAGTACGTGTTTTTTCTTCCCACTTCGCTTTCGCGATATCGAGTTGTTCGATCAGTTTCTTTTCACGATCGCGCAGCTGTGCTGCTTCTTCGTACTTCTGACTTTTTACAACACGATTCTTTTCTTTCTTCACATCTTCGATTGCTTCTTCAAGTTTCACGATCTCTTCCGGAACGTGAATGTTGTTGATGTGAACACGTGCACCAGCTTCATCCATTACATCGATCGCTTTATCTGGAAGATAGCGGTCGCTGATGTAACGATCAGAAAGTTTTACGCACGCTTCGATCGCTTCTTTGGTATAGATCACATGGTGGTGATCTTCATATTTTTCCTTGATGTTATCGAGGATCTGGATCGTTTCTTCCGGTGAAGTAGAGTCTACCATCACCATCTGGAATCTGCGGGCAAGCGCACCGTCTTTCTCTATATACTGACGGTACTCATCCAGTGTTGTTGCACCAATGCATTGTATCTCTCCGCGGGCCAGTGCCGGTTTAAACATGTTGGAAGCATCGAGTGAGCCGGAAGCTCCACCTGCACCAACAATAGTATGAAGCTCATCGATGAAGAGAATTACATCCGGAGATTTCTCCAGTTCATTCATCACCGCCTTCATACGTTCTTCGAACTGTCCGCGATATTTTGTACCGGCTACGAGTGATGCCAAGTCAAGCGTCACAACACGTTTACCGAACAATACACGTGATACTTTTTTCTGAATGATGCGCAGTGCAAGACCTTCAGCGATAGCTGTTTTACCTACACCAGGTTCACCAATAAGAATCGGGTTGTTCTTCTTTCTTCTCGAAAGAATCTGAGCCACGCGCTCAATTTCTTTTTCACGCCCAACAATAGGGTCGAGTTTATTGTCCTCTGCCAGACGGGTCAGGTCGCGGCCGAAGTTATCCAACACCGGAGTGCGGGATTTTTCAGTGCCTTTTTTCTCTTTACCGGCAGCACCACCTTGTGCGCCACCTCCGAAGATTTTTGATGAATCATCATCCGGATCATCCGTATCCTGTGATGCCATCGGACCTTCGTTTTGGTATTCCAGCATTTCTTTCACGGTCTCGTAGTTTACGTCAAACTTATTTAAGATCTGCGTACCCAGGTTGTCATGGTCACGCAGTATAGAGAGCAACAAATGTTCTGTGCCGATAAGCTGGGCTTTGAAAATCTTTGCTTCCAGGTAAGTAATCTTAAGAACTTTTTCTGAGGCTTTTGTTAAGGGTATATTAGCCAGGTTCTTGATCTGATGCGTAGCAGTTCCTTTGGAAATTTTTTCGATCTCATTTCTGAGTTCGTCCATTGGTACTCCTAATTTTTTTAGCACACCCACTGCTACACCTTCACCTTCACGGATCATACCTAAGATGAGGTGTTCAGTACCGATATAGTCATGGCCAAGCCGAAGAGCCTCTTCGCGGCTAAGCGATATAACTTCTTTAACGCGGTTGGAAAATTTTGCCTCCATAAGAGAAAATCAAAAATTGATTAGTGTAAATGTAAAGTTTTTTGTCTGTTCAATACTATCGTAAGCCTGAAGATTTAATACTGCGTAAGAAACACGCTCAAATTAACATTTGTTCATTTTTCCACAGCGGAAGCCTTCACAATCCTGGCGGAAGCCGGGCCCTCACAAAAGATCAGGTCGATCAGGCTCATGTTACTTACAAACGTGTTGCCAAACACCTGCGTATATTCTACCGGACTATAAAACTTTGCCAAAAGATCGTTTTTCTTCGAATTAATCAACGATCGAAGGTCGGTGACAGTATCCGGTACTTCTTTCTCATACGACATACTTTCGCTGACAGTCACTTTCCATTTCAGCCATGCAAGACACATTGACAGCAATTGTATATTCAGGTCGTATAAAAATTCATTCTTACGAAAGAGTACTTTCTCCAGATCATCTGCATAATGTTCATAGAATGGAGCTTTACCATACGCTGATTGTATGGTGCGCCAATGATTATTCAACCACTTCTGACTATAGTCTATTCGTATATCTGTTATTAACGTTTTACCATGTTTACCGGTTAAGGGTACTGTTAGTTGTTCTATACCTTGTGAGGTAAGCATATAGCAACGGTTACGGTACGTCTGTTTTAAAAAGTTCTCATGTCGCTCGATAACAATCTCTGTAGCAGACGACAGCGCAGAGAAATACGCGAGCGAAGGGAGATAATGTGATTCTATCAGGAACTTCAAGCAGTATATAGTTTAAAAAATGTTTTACTACGCAGGCGTACCTATACACGTATGCGTATTTGATTTACTCAGCACTTCAACACTGCTATCTTGTTGAAAATGCTCTACAGTTAATATACGAAAAACGCTCTATAAAGAGACATCAAAAAATTTCAAGGTAAGCAACAATAAAAGGTGCCGAGATCAGCAAACCATCAAAGCGATCGAGGAAGCCTCCGTGCCCCGGAAGACTTGTACCTGAATCTTTTATTTCGATGCTTCGCTTCAGCAACGACTCAACTAAGTCTCCAAATGTACCACCTACTACAATAATTACCCCGATGGTAAGCCACTGCCATACGGTAAGTAAATCAAAATACCGCGATATACCGTACGCAAACACCATGGCAAGAATAGCCCCGCCGAAAAAGCCTTCCCACGATTTCTTTGGAGAGATGCGTTCAAAAAGTTTTCGCTTCCCTAGATACGTACCAGCAAAGTAAGCTCCTGTATCGCTGGCCCAAAGTATAAAGAGACAACCGAAGATAATTTCGAAATGATATACACCATCTTCAAATACAGCAATATTCAACAGTGAAAAAGGTATAGCTACATAAAAAATACCCAGGAAAGTAAAGGCTATATTCGTAAAAGGCTTGCGTTCAAACTTCTTATAGAGTTTGATCATGTATACACACGATACAATGGGGAAGAACAAGAAATAATATCGATAGGACACCAGGTGCATCTCAATAAGAAAGGATAATACAAAGAGAAGTATACCGCCTAGCGTGCCCAGCGCCTTCTGCGGCACCATACCATCGAGCCCTACCAGTTTGTAAAATTCAATGAGCGCGAAAAAACAGATAATAAAAAATACGGCAAAGTATCCCCACTCGCTTAAACAGACAGCTGTTATTATACCTGCTGAGCCCAGCAAACCGGTAATAATTCGAAGTGTAAGGTTGTTGTACTTGGTAAGCGAAGTCACAAATCTTGGTTGTTCGGTTTTTGGTAGGGTCTAAAATTATAATTTGTTACGGAATAAGAGTCGCATTATCGGAATTTGTATTGTCTGCAAAATCCACGGGCCTTCTCTTTTCATAAAATTTTTTGAAAAGATAAAGCAAAGCAACGGTAATTACAGCGCTTGTTAGCACAGCCGACCAGGGAGCTGCCTTTGCATCTTCTATATCCATCTCAACGGTACCTCGCTGGTACAGATACATGGCGACAACTGTAAAGCCGTTGTTTATGAAGTGGGCGAGTATAGGCATCCATAAATTACCCGACCAGTAGTAAAGATATCCGAAAAGGGCCCCAAGCAACATGCGTGGCACAAAACCATAGAACTGAATATGAATAGCACTGAAGATGGCTGCCGATACCCATATAGCAACATGAATGTTATTCGTTCCACGGTAAAACTCGCGTTGAATAATACCACGAAACACGAGCTCTTCACCGATAGCGGGCAGTACAGCAATAACAACCAACGCCAGGGCTACCTGTCCGCCGGAGTCGAATTTGGTAAGGTACTTGGTGAGCTCTGCGAGTTGCTCTTCGGTATCGCGCGCCCATTTCTCTATACCTTCCGGAAATGTGATGTTCTGGTTCCACTCAATGAACACAGAATTTACCAGCATAAAGATCATCACAATACCGGCTACCAGTGCTACAGGTTGCAGGTACATCTTGCTATTAAACAACGCACTGGCTGAGCGGTGAAGTTTTGCGAGCACATACAACGGTACGAGTATGAGTCCGAATAATGTTCCAAAACCTTGCATGAGGTATAAAGTATTTTTCATGCCCGGATCCTGCATCGGATTTTTCAATGATTCGGTCATTTGCACGAGACTACCGGGATAAAAAGGCAGCGCCACAAAGAACCCGATCATGGGACCGATAACCTGAAAGCCCAGCATTACTGCCACAAGCGTTAAAATTATTACAATGGCTGGATGCACCGGGCGCGGGCTTATTTCCTGCTCCATATATTTCTGCTTAAATTTGCGGGCTAATATGGTGAAAATCGGTCAAATAGAGCTTGGAGAGTTTCCTTTGTTGCTGGCGCCCATGGAGGATGTGAGTGATCCTCCCTTTCGTGCCGTGTGCAAAGAAGGTGGTGCAGACCTGATGTATACTGAATTTATCTCGTCTGAAGGGTTAATTCGCGATGCCGCCAAGAGCCGGCAGAAGCTGGACATCTTTGAGTATGAACGGCCTATCGGCATACAGCTTTTTGGTGGCGACATCGGTAACATGGTGCAGTCTGCTGAGATAGCAACGGCGGCAAGACCCGACCTTATCGACATCAATTATGGTTGCCCGGTGAAAGCCGTTGCATGCCGTGGAGCCGGAGCTGCGTTGCTGCAGGATATACCGAAGATGGTAAAGATGACGGCAGAGATCGTAAAGTGTACACACCTTCCGGTAACGGTAAAGACTCGTCTGGGCTGGGATGAATCAACCAAAAATATTTTAGAAGTAGCTGAGCGTTTGCAAGATATAGGTATAAAAGCGTTGTCGATTCACGGACGCACGCGCGTGCAGATGTATAAAGGTGAAGCCGACTGGACACTGATCGGTAAAGTAAAAGAGAACCCGCGCATTCATATACCAATTTTTGGAAATGGTGATATTGATTCGCCTGAGAAAGCGCTTGAGTATAAAAATCGTTACGGTGTAGATGGTGTGATGATTGGCCGCGCTGCCATTGGGTACCCTTGGATCTTCAACGAGATCAAACACTATATAAAGCATGGCGAACGTCCCGCGCCTCCGGATATGGCTGAACGCGTGCGTGCTACAAAAAAGCATCTTGAATTTTCAATCCGTTGGAAGGGAGACAAGTTAGGTGTATTCGAAATGCGCAGGCACTATACCAATTACTTTAAAGGTATTAACGACTTCAAGCCATTCCGTATGCGACTGGTTGAAGCGCCAACTGAAGCGGAAGTACTTGCTATTCTGGACGATGTGATCAATACCTATAGCTCTGTGGCTGCGTAAGTTTTTCCCGTCCCGATAGTTATCGGGACAGACAGGTAGCATATATAGAGCGGGTTTATTTTTAAGCAATAATCAGGTTTTTATTCTGGCCAAGTTGACGAACCTTTACAGGGATAAAAACGTATTTTCTTTTTTATACCCAATCCTCATTAACCTATATGTCTGATTCCAATCGCGGTACCTCCGTTATTTTATTTGTAAGTCTTACGCTCATCTGGGGAACATCGTTTATACTCATCAAGCAGGGACTCAAAGTATTTTCTCCGGATGAAGTAGGAGCACTTCGTGTTGCTTCGGCTTCGTTGTTCCTGATTCCACTTGCCATTACAAGACTCAAAGAACTTCACCTGCATCACTATGGTAAACTCTTTGCCTCGGGTATGCTCGGTATATTTATACCGGCCTTTCTGTTTGCTACAGCACAAACCCGGATGGATAGTTCCGTTGCCGGTATCATGAATACGCTTACGCCAATTTTTACCATGCTCATTGGTGCTGTTGTTTTCAAATTACGTTTTAAAACTGTAGCGATCGTTGGTATACTTCTGGGATTTGCCGGAGGTATTATATTGAGTATATCCCGGAGCGATGGAGCTATAGGAGGATTCAACGCCTTTGCATTGCTGATTGTGCTTGCGTGCTTTTGTTACGGATCGAATCTTAACCTCATCAAATTCAAAATACCCGATCTGGGTTCGCTTACCATTACCAGTGTATCATTGCTGTTAATCAGTCCGCTGGCACTTATATATTTATTCGGCTTCTCAGACTTTGTACCTAAACTCACAACGCAACCCGGTGGCTGGCAGGCAGCTGGATTTATTGTGTTACTCGGCTTGATGAGTACAGCGGTAGCTACTATACTTTTTAATCACCTGGTGAAAATGAGTACAGCGCTCTTTGCAAGTTCTGTTACGTATGCTTTGCCGATCGTTGCTGTGATGTGGGGATTGTTAGATGGCGAGCGATTAGGTGTAGGACACTTTGTTGGTATGCTCGCGATTATTGGCGGGGTATATCTGGCGAACAGGAAGTGATTAACCGTTATTCGTTACCAGTTATACGTTAGTTGCTAACAGAAAAATCCATTGCTCTAAGAACACAAAGAATGCACAAAGGTCCACGGAGGGTTTGTGCATTCTTTATATATAGGCTGTAATGAAAGTTTTCTCTTATTGAAATCTTAAAATCACAACACGAATAACTATTAACGGTTAACGACTCACTTTCTTTCCGCCACCATCTTCGCATTACCCATCTGCGGAATGATTGCTTCCGTGCGGATCATGCTCTTATCGGCAGATGAAATCCAGTAAGTAGTTTTCTCTCCGCCATCAACCTGGTTCATGGAAATTTTATAGGTGTCAAATGAACCGGCAGGCACTGTGATTTTTTCTGTACCCAGTAATTTTACCTCGTACTTTTTCACTTGTGATGTCTGGATATCCAACATCTCTATGATGGTACTGGAATTTTCTTTCAGCGGCAATCGTGCAATCACCAGGTCAGAGCCCGCGCCATCAATGATGATCGGATTTTCAAGTTTCACATCGATTGGTTTCTTCTGTCCGTTGCCTATATCCATAGAACCTGTTATAGCTTTATCGGTATAGGTTAACGCTACAGTAACCGGACCTTGCTTTACATTGCGTTGTAAACACTTCAGTGTTTTAGGCTCGATCAGATTTTGCTCGGCTATATCGCCCATCGCAGATTTTATAGCATCGGTAACAGACCATTTTCCGTTCTCTAATTTTACTTCGCGGTTCATATCCATGGTCATATTCTGCGCACCCATCGTCATGGTAAACGCATAGCTATATTTACCGGCTTGCAGATCAGAAGAAGGCTTTGGCAATTCAGTGGGTGCTGAAGCAGTTGCCGTTGCCACTTTTACCGTCTTAACATCTACAATTATAGCTTGTTGTTTCTTCGCCACTTCAGGCTTCATGGTCTCCTGGTAACGGCCACCAAGATGCTTCGCCAAAAATCTCTCAGCATATGCAAGCATCGCCATATTGTTTTCCGGATTACGGAAACCATGACCTTCATCAGGAGCACATATATACTCTACGGCTATACCCAAATCACGCAGTGCAGAAACAATTTGATCAGACTCCGCTTTCTTAACACGCGGATCGTTTGCACCCTGAACAACCAATAGCGGAGCTTTAATTTTACTGGCTGAAAATAACGGAGATTGCTTTTCAAGTTTTGCTTTTCCTTCCGGAGTAGCAGGGTCGCCCATGCGGATATAAAACACTTTGCGTATAGACTCCCAGTAAGGTGGAATAGAATTAAGCAACGTTAACAAGTTTGACGGACCGACTATATCTACACCGGCTGCATATACATCCGGGGTAAAGGCGAGACCTGCTAATGTAGCATAGCCACCGTATGATCCACCCATGATACCCACACGCTTCGCATCTACTATACCTTTGCTCACAAGATGTTTTACACCATACGTTAAATCATCCTGCATCTTCTCGCCCCACTGTCCGTTACCGGCATTCAGAAATTTCTTTCCATAGCCTGTTGAGGAACGGAAGTTTGGTGCCAGCACTGCGTAACCACGGTTCGCCAGGAATTGTGCATAGCCGTTAAAGCCCCAGGTATCGCGAGCCCACGGACCACCGTGTGGGAATACAATGAGTGGTAGATTCTTAGGTTCTTTACCTAGTGGTAATGTGAGGTATGCCGGTATATCTAAACCATCAGACGATTTATAGGTGATCGGCTCCATCTTCGCCAGCGACAAGGCCTGCAACTTCGGACGTGGTGTATATTGCTTGATTACCTTCTTACCCGCTACATCGAAGAAATATACTGAACCCGGATCGTCATCACTATATACCGATACCAACGCTTTGCTTTCATCTTTTGTACGCGATGCTATAGCTACCTCTTTACCCGGGAATTTTGATTTCAGGAAATTATAGCTTGCTTCAGCATTCTTATCTTTAAAATACCAACGGGTTTTAGCATCCGTATAGGTGGTATATACAATCTCTTTGGTTTTGTCGGATACATATACACCGCCAAAATCCACTTTATTAAGCGGATCGCCCTCTACCAGCGTAACTGCTTTCGTATCAGGGTTCAGTAAATATAGTTTTACAAGATCTTCTGCTTCGCCTTTGTTAGATTGTATATATAGGTTCTTGTTTGTTTTGTCGAAGAAGCCTGCAGGGCCACAACTTTCCAGCGGACCGCAGTCGTATATCTTGGAGAATCCTTCCGCATCGGCACGCAGAATTTCAGTGCTGCCGTCATCTGCTGAACGTGTTGCTGCGCGGATGTTCTCATCCCAGTCAAAGTAAAAACCTGTGAGGCGATCTTTATTCTCTTTGAGTAGTGTGAGTTTACCTGTGTTGATCTCGAGTTTGTACAGATCGTGCCATGCCTGGTCGCGGTTGTTCAGTCCAACCCAAAGTATATTCGGATCTTTCTGCGACACATTGTAAATAATAGCACGCACGTTATCCATCGGTGTTACGTTTCGTGCTGCTGGCACTCCGGTGTTTTTTTCGGCGGCAGCCTTCGGATCTACAGCGTACACATTATAGTTTTCGTTTCCGCCTTTATCCTGCACATACAAAATATACTTGCTGTCGTACGTCCAGAAGTAGCCGCTGATCGGACGCAGGGTATCCGCGGTTATCGGCTTTGCTTTTTCGAAAGATTCATCGAACTTCTTTACCCAGATGTTCATTTTGCCTTTGTACACTTTTTGAAAGCTGATCATGCTGCCATCCGGCGAGAGCTGGCCTCCTGCAATTTCAGGGTTATCAAAAAACAATTCGCGGTCAATGAGCGGTGGTTCTTTGGTACTGGCGTTACCGCTCTTCTTCTGGGCCTGCGCCAGGTTCATCAGCGCAAGCGCCATCATTAGAATTACTAATTTTTTCATGTGTGTTTTAAACGGGTTTTGGGTTATTAACTGTTAGTTGAGTTGACGAATAAAATGTTACAGAGAATCAGGAAAGATTAAAAGATAAAAATTCGAAAAACACTTCTAGTTTTGCGCTGGTATTTTCAAGGACTATCGCTTATGCAACTTCAGAATGATCTGCTTCTTCGTGCAGCACTTGGACAAAAAACAGAACGCACTCCCGTTTGGCTGATGCGCCAGGCAGGACGTGTTTTACCGGAATATCGTAAGGTGCGTGCTTCCATCAAAGACTTTAAAACATTAGTGAAGTCACCGGAGGCAGCAACCGAAGTTACTATTCAGCCGGTTGATATTCTTGGCGTTGATGCCGCGATCATTTTCTCCGACATCCTCGTGATACCGGAGGCTATGGGACTAAATTACGAAATGGAAGAGAGTAAAGGTCCTGTGTTTCCGAAAAGAATTGAGTCAGCAGCAGACCTCAACCTGCTTCATGTTTCAACAGGTGAAGAACTGCAATATGTACTCGATGCTATAAAACTTACGAAGCGTGAACTCAATGGACGCGTGCCGCTGATCGGTTTCGCTGGTGCTCCGTGGACGATCTTCTCCTATATGATTGAAGGCCGCGGCAGTAAAACATTCAGCGCTGCAAAAAAAGTATTGTACTCACAGCCCGAGTTTGCGCATAAGCTGCTGGACATGATTACTCAGAGTACAATCCATTACCTGAAGGCGCAGGTTAAAGCAGGTGCTGATATCATTCAGCTTTTCGATTCGTGGGCGGGTGTTTTGAGCCCTGATCAATATGAAGAGTTTTCATTGAAGTATATATCACGGATATGCGATGCTATTCCCGAAGTTCCGAAAACTGTTTTTGCCAAAGGGGCATTCTTTGCACGTGCCAGTATGAATAGTATAAATTGTAATGTAGTTGGTCTTGACTGGAACATGGGTATAGAAGAATCAAGGCAGTTGATTCCTAACAAAACACTGCAGGGTAATCTTGATCCTTGCGCGCTATACGGCTCGCTTGAAGATGTAAAACGCGAAACTAAAAAAATGCTACAGGCTTTCGGTGGTACTAAACATATAGCTAACCTCGGTCACGGCCTATATCCGGATACGGAAGTTGACAAGGTGAAATGCTTTATTGATACGGTGAAGGAGTTTAGGGCTTCTTAGGAAAAACAAATGAACTGCTGTTATAGGTCGAGGAGAAGTTTGTTCTAAGCCTGTCCAAAATACCTATTTGCGTTTGTAACACCGACCACCTACACTAAACGCTTCAATGAAAGTATACAGCCTGAATGATATCCTTCATGATATAGGAGATACTCCAAAGCTTCCTCAATATTACTCACCTCAAATCCATATACTTTGGGTATCATAATGGAAGGAGTGTAGTTTATAAATGCATTATTATCCAGGTCAACTTGCAGCCGGTCTACGGAAGTGATCAACATTGCTTTAATAGCTTCTATATCTTCACCCTTCACAAAATCCACTGGTTTTGTTCCGGATATATAGGGAGTAAAGTATTTATCCTCAACCGTTACCGGCAATCCGCTACGCACATAACACATATTTTGTTCAGCGGAAACAAGGTGTGCCAGATTCCAGATTATATTGTTGTTATATCCGGATGGTATGCAGTTAAGTTGCTCTGTTGTGAGATTACTGATTTGATTCAACAGATATAGTCTGAAGTTTTTTATTTTATCGAGATTGTTATTCATCACATTCACTTTTGCCGATATATTTATTTTTTTCTTCGTTCCAGTATACTCACATCAGATACCCATAAGTTGAAATACGGATAAGGAGCATTTGCTTCCTTAATGAACAGGTAGAATGGCTTGGAGAAATGCAGCAGCTTAGGCTTTTGCGGCATACCTATACTATCTGCAACTTCGACATTCGACTCCATAACCACACCACTCCTGTCAAAATCAAAACTAATGGCTTGTGAGAAAATGTCAATGGGACCATACTTCGAAGAGAATTCTAATCCACGTAACTCTGTATAATCGCGAAGCGCCTTAAATTTTATAGCTGGTATTAGCAACTCATCCTCCATGTTCAATTGATACATGGAGGCATTGATCTTTTTGCTGGCATTGCCTTTCGTGATTAATCTCTTCGTTGCATTAAACATCTCCAGAAATGTTCCCCGCTTGTTTAACATAACCAGAATAATCTCGTCTGCAGTATTGGCCGCGTTTAGTCTTACCACAAACTCACCATTATAATCAAAATAGAGAATATCGTATTGCTCTTTGAAGTAGTCCTTTGAATAGACTGAAGCAATGTCTGAATTGAAGCCAAAAGCAGAAACCTCATCACCCAGAAACCGGAGTGTCTGTTCATCAAACGGTTCGTTGTATTTATAGCGAATGATCTTATCTGAATATGCCCAGAACGCGCTTCCTTGTTGCAATAGATCATGGCGATTTATTTTGTATTTGGTTCTGTATTGTTGAATGACTCTTTTATATACAGCTTCAGGATTTCCATAGGCTAATACAAGGTGTGAGGTATCCATAGAGTTTTTCCAGAACGAACTACGCCTAAATTTCTTTACGAGTGAATTCTTTGAAATGTTTTTATCAGCAATCTGAGCTATAGCATTCCAGAGATATTCTACGCTAGCGCAATGAACGGTATTACTATCAGAAAACTGTGAAGTCATTACAGGAACAATGTTGATGCTTGTTGAATATACTTCCGATGGAAGCACATCCTTCTCAACGGTGTCAGCAGGAGATACGTCAGATCGTGGCTCGACATGAGGCTTCTCCATTTTCTTTCCTACACAAGCAATAACACAAATCCACGTTAATAAATACAAAATAGGTTTTAGTGTCTGCTGTCTCATTATCAAATAGCCATTACAACAAGTGCAAAATCGCAAAAAACTCCTTGTCGTTTATTTACTATCCATAAAATTTTCTACACGATAGTTTCGCATATCAATAAATAAGTACTGTTATGTGGATGAAGAGATTTGTAGTTCTGTTATTGGCATCTTTTACGACAATAAGTTTTCAGGGGTGCGAAAGTGATAATGACGATTCTCCAGCCAACGGAGAGATCAACGAAACTATATTCCATAATAAAATATGGTCGGGCATGATGAAAGTGACGTATCACAATCTTGACGAAGCCTTTAGTTTGTCGTTCAAAGAAGATGGCAGCGTGGAATGGTTTCACGCCAATGTAAAGATGGCCGGAACGTATACCGTGAATACATCTGATAAAAAACTGAACGTGTCCTTCCCCAGTTATAAATGGGACGGACCAACGTTTACTGCCGATATCATCTCAGCCACAGAATTAAAGAATTTTACACAGGCAGATGACCAGATCTATAAGATTCAGTCGTGCAACCTTAACACTACAACCACACAAAATATAGTAGGCACTACGTGGGAAGGAACCTTTGGAACACACGCGCTGAAGTTCAGATTTATTTCTGAGTCTGTGGTGGAAATTACTGTTGATGGTGAGATCTTTAAAGAGGATTCTGTTTATGGCAATGAGCTGGGCTATTTACGAATTCAGGGTACCATCGACTACTTCTTCGGTGTATTGTTTGATGATACCCTGAAAGGAATATACTCCTATGCATCGCAGGAGTATTATCCGATGGAGGTGCATAAGAAATAAATGTATGTTCATGCTATAAAAACGAAAAGAGGGCTTTCACCCTCTTTCCTTAACATACATTTATATCTTTAAAAATTAATCTACCAACAACTTGTAAGTAGTCTTATTGCCTTTGCTATTACGAATTACAATCGTGTATACACCCGGCCGCTTGTTACCAACGGCATACGTTATCTGCTGTGTGCCTGCTGTTGCAGCCTTAGCACTCTTTAAGGTGTCAACAAGATTTCCCTGATCATCATATACCATGATGGCAGCCTGTTCACCTTGTTCTAACGTTATGGCTATAGTAGCAATGTCTTTTGCAGGATTAGGAGATACACTGATCGTTTTTTCGCCACGCGCAGCAGACATGGTTTCTGCATCCATGCTTCTGGCAGAGGCGCTCGTTACAGCAGCACAATCAGCTGTAGCCGGAGTGTTGCCCGTTATCTCAATCCAATCTATATCAGCCGTAGCAACTGATGATACTGATTGTAATCGAATAGCATTAACACCTGCCTTTAATGTAACGGTTTCAGAAACCGTAGCAAATACAGTACTGCCACCGGTTCTCGCAACAGCCAATGCGTTGTTCACGGTGGTACCATTAACAAGCAGTGTCATAGTATAGGCATTGCTGCTGCTACTATTTACATAGCGCCATGTGAGATTGTAAGAACCTGCTGAAGGCACAGATACTTTCCAGTCGATACCTTTACCGGCAGAGTTCGAGAGGTTGATTGCTTTACCGTTGCTGGCACCTGTGTTACTGACGATCGCACCTTCGTAACTGCATAGTCCTTGTGACGTCAGTGCGCTGTCTTCAATGCGAATCGTTGATGTGCCACCACTTGTTTGTGCCGCAAAATTCGCCGTTACGGATTTGTTTGCATTCATCGTTACAGTTACCGATGCAGATGTACCCGTTGCTGCCCCGCTCCAGCCGGTAAATATATACCCGGTTGCAGGTGTAGCAGTAAGCGTTACAACCGTACCCGCATTATATGTGCCACCACCAGTTACAGTACCGCCTGCAGCTGGAGAAATCACAGTACTAAGAGTATATGTACTTACCTGCGCCTGAAAGTTAGCGGTAACAGATTTACTGGCATCCATCGTTACTGTTACCGATGCAGATGTACCCGTTGCTGCTCCGCTCCACCCGGTAAAGGTATACCCGCTTGCAGGTGTAGCAGTAAGCGTTACGGCTGTACCTGCATTATAAGTACCTCCGCCAGTTATAGTACCGCCTGCAGCTGGAGAAGCCGTTGTACTCAATGTATATGTACTCACCTGCGCCTGAAAGTTGGCTGTAACAGATTTACTGGCATCCATCGTTACTGTTACCGATGCAGATGTACCCGTTGCTGCTCCGCTCCACCCGGTAAATATATACCCGCTTGCAGGAGTAGCAGTAAGCGTTACAGCCGTACCCGCATTATAAGTGCCTCCGCCAGTTATAGTACCGCCTGCAACTGGAGAAGCCGCAGTACTCAGTGTATATGTACTTACCTGCGCCTGAAAGTTAGCAGTAACAGATTTGTTGGCATCCATCGTTACAGTTACTGATGCAGATGTACCCGTTGCTGCTCCGCTCCAGCCGGTAAAGGTATACCCGCTTGCAGGAGTAGCTGTAAGCGTTGCAGATGTTCCGGCATTATAAATCCTTCACCCGTTACTGTACCGCCATTCGCCGGCATTCTCGTTGTACTGAGCGTATACGTAGTCGTGTTACATGAAGGACTTGTTAACGTTGCTCCAGCACCGGCCATCACCTGACTTTTTACATTAGCTGCAGGTATAGGATTTAGCGTATAAGGTGGATTAAATGACGTGCCGCGACCCGTAGTATCGCCAACTGTATTCGTAAAAATGTTACCCTTCGTTGTGATCGCTGTAAAGGTACCATCCATCTTATCAATAGGTGATTTCACGTTTTCGAATACATTGTTCTGCACCAGCAGATCGGATTCAAAACCTGCCATCACACATTGCGCTGCCACTGTACTGTTAAACAGGTTATTTACTATATGTACTTTACCAAAACGCACGCGCGGCATACGTGCCTTACAACCTTGTGCCCACCAGCAATTTTGCATGGTAACACGCAGCTTTCCGCGGTCAGTAGTAACGGCATCACCGGAACCAAACAAATCCGAAAAACGGTGATCATCAGAGCCACCCGGACCTCCCGGTATAGGAGCTTTTTTATAGATAAACTTACACCATGTTATTGATATATAGTCGGCAGCGTTCTTCACATCCAGGTTGCCATCCATGCCATCCTGAAACTCGCAATGATCAACCCACACATTTGTGCTATTGTCAATGGTCATATTATCCCAGCCGTCTGTATCATAAGCACCCGGTCCTTCCAGTGTTACGTTTCTGAAAAGAATATTCGAGCATCGCTTCATATATAGTATACCGGAACCGTCTTTGGTGAGGTCGTTCGACACGAGTTTTGAACCAGGTAAACCATAAATCGTCTTGCCTGATTGATCTTGCAAAAAGATTTTCCCACCGGATGGGATAACAATCGTACCGGATATATGCACGACCTTCACAGTAGAAGAAGTAAGGGCAGCTTTCAGATCAGTATAGTTGGCAACAACGGTTGGTGATGCCGATCCACCTCCTGTTACACCTCCATTCAGACTGGCCCAACCAGGCACGGTACATTGTGCAAGTGATTTACTACAAAGAAGTAGTACAATACCCATCAAGGGAATTAACGATAAAAATTTTCTCATAGATATAGTTTAGAATTGTGCCTCAATAATACAGGTTAACATTTACCTCAAAATAAAACGGAGGCTTTATCAACAAAAATCAACGGTAATGAGTCGATATTTCAGATATACCATTGCAATGTATTGTGATCAATAAGGACCGATATATAGTATATATTTATCACACTATATGTATTATATATATTGATTTTATAACTATTCATAAATTCAAAAAACGATATTATACCGCAAAACAAGGCACTAATCATCCGTTAAGACTAAGCTTTAAGCAGTTAAAATGCAGGTAAATATAGATTACGGCAATAAAGTGCTTCATCACAGCTATTGTAAGATTAAAGCACAATGTTTCAACAACGAATTTCACATCACATAAAAATTACTCCGCGTTGAGTATATATACTCTATCATTTTCACTACAGCGCCATCTTTTACACTTTGGCCGAAGTTAATGTCGTATGGAAGGCGCAATTCACTGAAACAGCAAGTAACGAGGGTTCTATTTTTTAATTTTTCGAAAACTGGCAAATCTATAGCCAAACATTCACAGACAGTGAGTATATAGATATATGTTACAATCGTAGCCTGAAACTGAATCGGATAACATCGCTATTTTTTTATACTAATTTTAATGTCTTTGTGCGACATTAAATGTTCACCAAAAGTGTTCAATGCATCAATCACCTTCATCGATCGTTTGCCGAGCGATGTCAGGTAGTAATCTACGCGGGGTGGCTTCTCCTTGTATACTTTTCGTTCGATCATTCCCTTCTTCTCCAGTTCCCTCAACTGACTGTATAACATCTTATCCGTGATGTGCGGAATGGTACTCTTCAATTCTCCATAGCGAAGCTTTCCTTTTCGTAGCGCCAGGAGGATCGGCATCTTCCATGTGCCTCCGATAAAAGCCATGGCTAATTCCAACGGACTATAATATATGCGTCCGTTATAAGTGAAGTCTTTCATTAACGTAAAGATATTTGCCGACATTCAAACTTTTCCGGTTACATACAAAGAAGTATGTAAAAGGCGCGGTATTTCTCCTGCACTTACCTTCGCGCGTAAAACAACACAAACATGCCGTCATCAAATTCCTCAGAATGGATAACCATTCCTATACTCCCCTGTATATCGATAGAAGAGACGCTTCAGTTTTGGCAGGCACTGGGCTTTGATACCACTTATAAACAAACGCATCCATACCAATATGGTGTTGTTGAACGCGGTGGTCACCAGCTTCACTTCGGCAGGGTGAAGGGTATGGAAGCTGCAAACAATTTTTATACAGGTTGCCTCATTGCTGTCCCCGATGCCGGTGATGTATACCACGAAATAACACAACGTCTGAAACAACATTTCGGTCGAGTGCCGCATACAGGGATACCGCGTGTATCGCGAATGAAACCTGGCACTACACGATTTACATTAACGGATGTCGCGGGCAACGCTATCATTTTTGTCAGTCGCGGTGAGCAGGACCAGGAAACATGGGAGAAAGCGGAAAATAAAAATCAAACAAAATTACAACGTGCTATAGCTATAGCCATACGATTCCGCGATTACAAAAATGATGACGGAGCCGCAATAAAAACTCTGGATGCTGCATTGAAACGAGTGGACGGTGAAAATGCAATGGATATAGCTGAAGCATTGACTATACGTATTGAACTTGCCGAGTCGAGTGATCATCCGATCAAGGTTGCGGAATGTAAGTCGCGGTTAGCACAGCTTGCTATATCTGAAGGTGATATGGCCCTGCTTCGCGAAAAGCATGGAACGTTGGGATGAGTGTAGTATACGCTAATATGTGTGCCTCGATGCATCAGAGTCCCGGCGGCCGGTTTATGTTTACCCACAAAACTATTAGGTTGAATTAACTCCATGCTTATAACC
>CBIHOZ010000096.1:0-26233 GCA_966211525.1 uncultured Chitinophaga sp.
GTTGCTGAAAGTATTTTACTTCTTCGACATTTCGTTCCGATGCTTTTTCGAGACTTAGTTTTTTGCCAAGTAAATAACTGCTCCAACCTGTATAATAGGCACCATACGGTAACATAAGGTTCTCATCGAAGATGGCGCGGGCTTCGGGTAAGCGAACGGCAGTACACGACTTGCTGATTTCTTCCTGCGCTTCTTTATACAACGGTGTGGCTGGTGTTAACTGCCTGGCAAAGTCATGCCACGCTAAACCATACAACGCATGCATGAATATATAGCCTTCCGGGTAAAGTTGCTGCATGTCGTCTGCGGCACCGGCTTCCATCGCGTGCCTGAGGTGACGGAGTTGATGCAAGACATCCATGTTGACAGTATCCTGATCGATCACCTGTATTGCAGGCTTGTAATAAACAGCCGTATTGATGTATAGCACTATTCCTGACAAGAAGATAAGGATGAAACTGGTAATAAACTTAAGGGCTGTTCGCATCAGGTCAGGATACATTAAAAAGGAAATACCAGTGAAATATATGCGAAGTTGGCGGCCCAGCGGGTTTGTAACAATCTTTTTAAAAAAAATGTCCACGATTCTGTAACAATCCGGTCATGCCGGTATCCAACGGCGAAAAAAATGGATATGAAGAATTTTACAGGCTTTTTAGTTTTGATTTTAATGCTCACAACGGCATCGGTACAGGCACAGTCCAAGGTGTATGAAGTAAAGGTAACAGGTAAAGGCAGTCCCTTGCTATTTATACCGCACATTGGCTGCTCCGGCGATATGTGGCAGGACGCTGTAAAGGAGTTATCAAAGACACACGAGTGCCATGTGTTTTACCTGGCGGGGTTTGCCGGTTTAGCACCTTTGGACAGTAACTATACACAACAATATAAAAATGCCATCAACGACTATATACAGGCAAAGAAACTGAAAAATGCTACGGTGATCGGCATGAATTACGGTGGATTTATAGCCTTGCAACTGGGCACTGAGCCAACGCGTATAGCGCGTCTCATCGTAATTGATACGTATCCCTTTCTGGCGCAGATAATCAATCCGGCCATCACACAGGAGCAAGCGAATACCTTTGCAGGAAATATAAAGACTGCCTATACCGGCCCGGATAAAACTGCATTTCACG
This sequence comes from uncultured Chitinophaga sp., assembly GCA_966211525.1. Lineage (GTDB taxonomy): Bacteria > Bacteroidota > Bacteroidia > Cytophagales > Cyclobacteriaceae > Ohtaekwangia. The sequence continues at coordinate 1,140 of CBIHOZ010000096.1, forward strand.
CCATGATGTATCAGTTAGGGAAGAACATGATAACGCACGATACACTCAAGGCAAAGCTTTACGCAGACTGGAATGTAGCATCCGACAGAAAAACGATAGCTACTGCGTTGGCCGACCAGATGGCTACAGATCTGCGTCCTATATTGCCCGCGATAAAAATTCCGGTTTTGTGTTTCGGAACTTGGTATTTTGGGAAGACTATGAAAAAGATGCCCCTCGAAGAAGGCTATACCATGCATGATAACTTTTATGCAACACTTACCAACCACTCGGTAAAACTTACGGAAACAGCTAAGGATTTTATACACTGGGACGACTCACAGTGGTTTATAAACGAAGTAAATCAATTCATTCAAAAGTAATTCCACCGTGGGTGAACTGCTGGATTCGGATGCGGAGTTTGCTGCCTTGTACGGCACCTATTCCAGGAATATATACTATTTATGTCTCAGCTATTGCAACGATAGCGATATAGCAAAAGACCTACTGCAGGAAACATTTATCCGGGTGTGGAAGTATAAGGATCGCTTTCGCGGAGATGCGCAGATCGGTACCTGGATTTATCGCATTGCTGTAAATACATGTTTAGGGTATATCCGCAAAGACAAGAAAAACACGAGCGTATCACTGAGCGATCTTCGTATCGACCACGCGGAAGAACATACTACCGATGAACATGCTATACAGGTATTGTACAAGGCGATTCAGCAACTGGATGAAGCCGATCGACTTATCATTAGTATGGTATTACAGGAACTTCCCTATAATCAGATTGCGGAAGCAGTAGGCATTAAGGAAGGTAATCTGCGGGTAAAGATTCATCGCATCAAACAACAACTGGCAACGATATATACGGCAATTGAAAACGAATAACTATGGCAGAATTTGAACAGTTACAATCACTCTGGAAAAAACAGGCAGTCAATGCCAGTGTTCCGGATGTGTCGTGGTTACAGAAGGAAAACAGAACCGCTAAAGATAAAATGCTGCAACAGGTATTATTCCGCGGTGTAGTGCTGACAGCAACCGGAGTTGTTATATTTTTCTTTATGCTGAAAAATGGATTTGGTATTAAATCGTATCTCTCGCATATAGCGGTTGCCGGACTGGGTGCATTGGTATTTCTGCAGGGATTGGTAGAGCTATATGTAGCTATACTCCTGGCGAAAATAGACGAGCTGCAGGTGCCCGCGAAACATATATACTCCTGGAAATCCCACTATCAGTTGCGCAGCCGCATACTCGCGGTAAGCGGGCCGGTATATTTTATTTCGTTTAATATACTCATGGTGTTATTCTTTATTGAAGCGCTACGCGACTTTACAGTTTTGCAACAGGCCGCCATCGGCATTGGCTATACGGCATGGATAGTATACGGATGGTTTGTAGTACGCAGGCGAACAATACAAAGGGAAGCCGAGCGCATACGCCTCACCATCGAAAACCTGCAGAAAATAAGTATGGCATTAAAGACACAATAGCCGCACATCAGCAACGAATGACGATTAGATAACAATTTACAATAAAAACACAACCGATGCGTCTACCTTACAAATGAAACTAATCTTCAGGCTCCTCAAAGTATTCGCGATTATAATCGTAGTGCTGGCGGCCATTATCTTTGTATTTATGCAACAACGACCTTTCGGTAAAACTCCTTCCGGAGAACATCTTGAGAAAATCAGTCAGTCACCGCAGTATAAAAACAATCGGTTCGAAAATCTCAAAGAAACACCTATGCTTGCCGAGGGAACATCGTATGTAAAAATGCTCGGAGAATTCTTTTTCAGTAAAGGTATCGATCGCGAGCCGGCAGCACCATTACCACATATAAAGACAGATCTTAAAGCATTACCAGCACAACCGGTAATGGTATGGTTCGGTCACTCTTCGTATTTGATTTCGATGGGTGGTAAGAAAATTCTAGTCGACCCTGTATTCAGTGAACGCCCTTCACCGGTGCAATATGCCGGTTCCAAAAGCTACAACGGAACCATGATTTATACCGCTGACGATTTTCCGGAGATAGACCTGGTAATTATATCACACGATCATTATGATCACCTCGATTATAATACGATCGTAAAGTTGAAAGATAAAGCAAAAGTGTTCTGCACTCCGTTAGGCGTAGGCTCACATCTTGTGCACTGGGGTGTTCCGCAGGAGCGCATACACGAACTCGATTGGTGGCAAAGTATAACGCCGATACCCGGTATAGAGTTGGTTGCCACACCTGCACGACATTTCTCCGGTCGTGGCTTTGTTAATAATAAAACACTCTGGGCCTCCTATGTGTTGAAGGCTGAAGGTAAAAGTATATTTATAGGTGGCGATTCCGGTTATGATGATTCTTTTAAAAAGATAGGTGACAAGTATGGTCCTTTTGATATAGCCATGCTGGAGTGCGGCCAGTATGATAAGAAATGGCTCTATATACACATGATGCCCGAAGAATCTGTGCAGGCAAGTATAGATCTGAAAGCCAAAGTATATATGCCGGTACATTGGGCGAAATTTAAACTTGCCCTACACCCGTGGCGCGAGCCGGTGGAGCGTGCCTTAACCCATGCTGCCAAGCTAAATGTTACAGCTACAACGCCACGTATAGGAGAAATAATTTACCTGGATAAGATACCCGCAGCAGCTCCGTGGTGGCCCGACCCTATATTTGTCAGCCGGTAGCCGTTCATGAAGTTTTGTTAAGTGCTAAAGGAGTAGCTATATACCTTGAAATCCGGTATATTAGAATCGTGTAAGATTATCGGTTTTCTGTCCGATGATATGTAAATGACCTGTCCTATTTTTGCATCTAAACAACAAGACGGTGACAAAGGAATTTTACAAAGCTGATTTTGTAAGTGTTTTCTACGATGATGACACCCGCGCACTTTGGGTAAAATACTTTCAGAAGGTTCCGTCCGATAAACATTTAATTCTTGTTGTAGATGCCATGCTGCAGGGCTTCAGGCAGTCCAATACACAAAGGTTTGTCGCAGACATCCGTAAGATGGGTGTGCTCGGAACCGAATCGCAAAGCCTGATTATTAATAAGCTCATTCCAGGTATGGTCAGTCATTTAAAGGGCAAGAAGCTTTATCACGCACAACTTATTGATCCTGCCGAAGTAATGTCTAAAGTAGTGGCGAAGAATGTGAAGCACAAATCTGAAAATGAAAGTATAGAGATCGTGCAATTCACCAGTGAGCAGGATGCAATCGCCTATATGAAAAGTATAGAGTGAAGTATCACTTCAAAATAAAATAGGACTACCCGGAGAGGCGTCCTATTTTAGATTCATAGATTGCTTGTAATACCTTTTTCAGATTACATCTTTTCATGCACTATGAATCTCTGTCATGACCTTCAACTTTCACAATCTTGTTGTATATACCCAACAGCAAAAAAGGCGCTGCCCATTGTCCTACAAACAAGGCAAGGTGATCTTTCTTAACAAGCTTAAGTGTAAGTGAAGTTGCCATAGCTCCGAGTGATGCCCAAAGGAATGTATCGGACGGTAGTTTAGATGTTTGCTTTTCGATAGTCTTGGCAACCCATCCCTCTTTGCGTTCAGTGTCTTTTAAGAGTGTCGTTTCCATAATGTTGAATATTTAGTTACACATGATACTATATATCGCTGTGTGCGATGGAAACGAATCAAAAATTACTATTCCCGAGCGTTATAGACACTTTCAGTATGGTTATAAATCACTATTGTGCATTGGCAACAACACTTCCCCACCACTGTTGCGCTATTCGGGGAAAGAGACTCATATCTCCTCAGCATAGAAGTGTTCACTTGTAGCGGCTGTAGTTTCAGTCCGTACAGCATTTCACTACAGTAGCCAGTCTTACCCGCGCCTCGAAGTTTGACATCCGGCAATAAAGGCCGCCATGTGCTATAGCAAGCGATGTTTTACGCAACAGAGGTTTATAGAAGTCTACTACCGGCTATTCAACCGGTAGTTCCAGAGGATGTAAAACAGTTGTCGATACGACTTTAGAGATCTTTACATTTTTCCACTTGCCGAGCTTGCGCACGCTGCTATGGAATAACAGGTCGCCGCTGTTTTTATAGCGCTTGTTCAGATTGTCCTGAATAATCCACATACCATCAATGCTCGGGTCGCCTGCGGTGATCTTCACTGTATCACCATAATGGAAGTTGCCGTTCCAGCGCTTCAGCAAGTTGCGTGATAGTGCCAGCCAGCGGATTTCCTGCTTGCGCAGCTTGTCGACATCAATTTTAGCATTGCTGGCTGTGATCAGCGGAGTGTTGTCACATTGCCGTTTAACGGGATTATAGATCGTTAAAGTTTCCAGTACAAAGCTATATTCTTTTGTAATGCGTAGAGTATGTTGTGGGCGGACTTCCTTAGTATAGGAGCCAACCATTGGGGTCAGCATAAATATACTGATTACGAAGAGGGTCTTTAAAATTTTAATCATACACAGATTCCATTTACCTGCGCCATGTTGTTAAAAATCTTGTGCCAACGCATAAATCACGCTGTTATAGCCTAAACCTGTTACATCTTTACCCACATCATACCCAATTTAGGTAGCTGCGAGTTACGAGCTGCCAGCGGGTAGAAGATTCAGCCATACATATAGTTTTCTTTTTTGCTCCTTTGGTTGGGAAAGCAGGATGGCTTGTTCGGAAACAAAATTGTACTGCCGGGAGAAAAAAATTGGGTCATATAGGTGCCATTATATACTTGGCTGAATGTTCATTTAATCTATACCTATATGAAAAGAATCTATACCGTAGTGTTTTGTGTGTATTCATTGTTTTGTTTAATCCAATGTTCGGACGATGGTGAAGTTGTCGAGGGAAAAGTTAAGGGGGTAAACCTCGTATTTACAGCCAATGGAGTCGCGAAGACTATATATGCCAGATTTATTTATAGCACCGCCCTGGGCCGATATCAACTTTTGTCTCAGGACGTTGTGGAAATAAAGGCATTACATGAGATAACCGGCGAAGTTATATATGTCTATGCATTAAAAACCGAGATTGACTTGCATTCCAGCGGTTGCTTTTATTTTGGTACGCTTTACGTTGGTGAAAATGGTGAATCCATTTTCGTTCCGGCAAGCGGTATAAATTCCATTGCAAATCCTCCCATTTGCCCCGGCGGAGAATGGGCTTAATTCAAAATTGTATGATAAGGATTATCTTCGTGTTGCTGGTATTATTTCCTGCAGTCTGCTTTTCGCAGAACGAACGCGATGAAGACGTATATATTGACGTAAAGGATGACCAGGGAATAGTCAGGAAAGTAAAGATCGTTCAACCGGCCCAGGTTCTCATAGTTGAAGGAGATAGTATCTATATAATTTCCGATGAACGTGACTTGCGGCAACAGCTTGCGCATAAAGTACATTTTGATATTATCAGTAATCCTGATTCTGTTCAGCGACTTCTGCTACAAAAGATCAAGGCCGTTATTGTGATAAAGCATGACCCGGAATGATGCTTTGCCGGGGAGATTTAATTTTCCCGGCATACAGTTGAATTCTTTTTTGGTATGACTAATCATCGACAACGAATAAATCGTTAAATTAGTCATCGCGATGCATGGTTTTATACCAGCCTGACTTTCCAAAACAGTACCCTCGTGAAAAATATACTCTTTATACTTGCTATAGGCGTTGCTGTGTCGTGTGACAATGACGCGGACGAGCAACCGGACATAAATGATGTCATCGGCTTCTGGAGCAGAGAGACGGTCTACTTAAACGAAGTGAACTCCAATGAATACGTTGACTTTTTGAATAACGGAACAAACTTCCTCGACCTGAAGGAAGACAAGATTTTCCATCGCGCATACGATCTCGGGACATGGCGATTATCCGGCCATACATTGACACTTGATCGTGAACCGGCCGGTTATGAAGACTGGGAATATAGAATCGTATCGTTCTCAAAAGATTTCCTCGTACTGGAATTGAAGCTGGTTGAAAGTAAATACTGCTGTAGCTTCGATGCGTTTGCTGATGATGAGATTATAACCATTAAGGAAGTATATAGAAGACCGGATTAATTAGTTTGTAAACTATATATCCCTGTGGAACATTCCGTAAGCTGAAAATCCATCTGCTGCTTCGCAAATTGTCTGTTGTTATTGTAACCTTTTGCTGACATTTTAGTCTCTCGATATACCTGCCTGAACATCTGCTGAAGAAAGCTGTTGTCTCCATTGTGTTTGTCAATAAACGACCCAACTAAAAATAAATGTTATGAAAAACCTCCACCAACTCGATCGCAGAGATTTCATGAAGTCTGCTGCTATATTTAGTTCTGCATCCTTCGGCCTGTCAACCATACCCGATATGTCAACGGAAACACTTCCTGTCGCTGATGAACGGGCCAATGTTATTGGTCCGCGGGAAGGATTTTCTCCGCAGATCGGTACGCTGCTTTCCATGATGACATGGATGCGAACCACGATACTTTATCCTGTTGCAAAAATGACAACCGAAGAATTAGACTATATACATGATGAGAAGTCTAATTCAATAGGTTCTATGCTGCTTCACCTGGCTGCTACCGAACGGTTCTACCAGATTCATACTTTTAACAATAAGAAGTGGGGTGACTGGCCCGAGCAGGACAAGAAACGCTTTAGTATAGCGATGAGTTTGGGCGATGAAGCGCGTAAAACAATTAAAGGTAATAATCTCGATTATTACCTGAGCACACTGAAGGAAGTGCGCGAAAATACCATTAGTGAATTTAGAAAACGTGACGACAAATGGCTGCTGGCAGTAGACGATGCGTGGTTCTGGGGGCCGACCAACAACTATTGCAAGTGGTTTCACGTATGCGAGCATGAATCGAACCACAATGGTCAGATAAAATGGATCAAGGGCAGACTGCCCGGGGCTAAAGGTGGTAATGATTAGAAGATATATAGTATGGCAATGAATGCCGTTTTGAAATTGTATGAATTATATAGTGTTTGATTTGGAAGCTACTTGTTGGGAAGGAGCCGATGTAAGACAAAGTGAAATTATTGAAATAGGCGCTGTAAAGATTAATGATCAGAAGCAAATCGTCTCGGAGTTCGCGAGGTTCATAAAGCCGCTCAGGCATCCTGTATTAAGTGATTTTTGTAAGAATCTCACTTCAATTACACAGGAGAATGTAGACCATGCAGCACATTTTAATATCGTGGCCGAAGAATTCAAGCACTGGATCGGTTATGGTGTCGGGGAATATATACTCTGCTCATGGGGTCTTTACGACAAAAAACAATTTCAAAGCGATTGCCAATTGTATGGTATGGACACAGACTGGGTAATGCCGCATGTAAATCTTAAACAGCAACATGGTCGTATCCGCAAATTGCAACGTGCTATCGGAATGAAGAATGCGCTGCAGTTGGAAGGTATATCACTGGAAGGGACCCATCATCGCGGCATTGATGATGCACGAAACATCTCCAAAATCTTTCTCAGGTATTTTGACCAGTGGTCTTTTGAGACAAATAACGCATCTTGATTTGCTCTGATATCTGGCAGAAGTGTTAGCTTGTAGCGGTTCTGAAAACTGATTCCCCTATGCGCGTTCTGCTGGTTATTGATATGCAAAAAGCAATGGTTAGTCCCGATAGTTCCATGTTCGACCTGGATGGCGTGATTGAAAGGATTAACTCGCTTACCAGCATATTTCGAAAGCGTGGCGACCAGGTTATCTTTATTCAGCACGATGGCTCGAGCGAAGAATTTTGCATGCCGGGTACGGAAGGTTTTGAGATATTGCCTGCACTATCGGTAGAAGAGAACGATCTGCTCATTTCGAAAACAGCCAACGATTCATTTTACAAAACAAAACTGCAAGAACAACTTGATCATTTTGATATCGAAGAACTGATCATAACCGGTATATCTACGGATTTTTGCGTTGATGCTACGATAAAATCTGCACTTGCAAAAGACTATAGTGTTACCGTAATTTCAAATGCTCACACAACAGACGACAAACCACACCTCCGGGCCAACCAGCTGATTGAGCACTACAACTGGGTGTGGGCAATGATGCCACCGGCTAAATCGAAGATTACAGTGGTTAGTTTTGAGGATTACAGGAACTCTGGACGCAGTTAATATATATAGCAAAGTATATGCGATCAATTGGAGAGAAGGGTTACATTCTTGGCGGCCTGGTAATTTTGTTAGCTGCATACAGTATGTCAGAAACAAAAACATTTATTCCCGGGTATGTGAAAATTGCGGGTGGCGTATTTTTGATTGGCTATGGTATATTTCGTATTGTGAATAGAAAGAAATAAATATCCCTGCTACTATGAAGTATAGTGTCTTCGTAATCATTTTCACTGTAGCCAGTATATCTGTATTTGGCCAGGCTTCTGATACTGTTTTCTTGCTGAAGGAAAATAATGCAGGTGTATGCTCGCTGTAATATTGTAGTATAGTTTGTAGTGATGTATATAGTTTGTGATGATATATATACTTTTTGAATATACCTCCCCAGCCACGGGGAGGTATTTATTAAAGCAAACTATATACAAACTGGTGACAAGCCAGTAATGTCGATATGAGATGATCAGTCAGCCTGCAGTACGAAACCATAGGTTGACAACCAGCAGTGGAAAAAACGTAATAATTCTGTGAAAACCGTAATTCAATACGATCTTCCAATAATTCAACTTTCCCTCGAAAATATTTCTTAACCGTTACCTAAACACGAATATGAGTTGCCGAATCACATGCCGTTAATTCTATTTAAGAGATTAACCGACAAATGTTGATTGGTTATGTTTATTAACAGGCGTTTCAGTTTTGCTTCTGAAGTGCTGTTAGTAGTGTTCGTATGAATGAGTCGTTCAGCGGACATAAAAAATGATTATACTATATACGGTGCCTGTTTGCGCCCGTCATATATAGTCGGCTATAGTCTAAAAAAAGTATGCCACCATAGGCAGCCTGAAAAATGCAACTAAATAAGGGTTGCTGCGATCCGAATGCTCGTTCGTTACTCAATCTGTATGTTACTTTGTAGAATAATGGAATCTATTTCCATAGTATATGCATACTATATATTAATACCTGCCGAGTTGGATGTATTCAATTTACCTTCGCTTCATTAAAATGGAGATACGTCAATACGGTAAACTCCCATTTTTGAGCGATAGATTACCGGTTTTACCAGGCGTGCTATGGCCACACCGTTGTGCCGCAGTGGCGCGATGAATAATGCTATGTATAGTGGTAGCGCGTGCATCACTCATCGCAATTAGCAAAGTGCTTGAGTTGCAATTGGTTATTTTAGTAACTTGATTAAAAACCCAATCTGTATGGAGCTCTCTGCTACGGTTTCGAGTATATTAAATGAGCATAAGGTTATCGTTAGTACTAACGGGACGGCTCAAAACATAGCCATCGCCCCGAAACCTTCCGGGTATGGATCATCGGTAAACGGAGGCGAACTGTTGCTGGCGGCTTTGGCAACCTGCTTTTGCAATGATCTTTACCGCGAAGCAAACAAGCGTGGTATATCTGTTACCGAGGTAACTGTAGTGTGTACCGCAACATTTGGCCGTGAAGGTGAACCCGGTTCCGGCTTCCAGTACAAGGTTGATGTAGCTGCCGATGCACCACGCGAAGTTATTGATGAACTGATTGCGTATACCGACCGCGTTGCGGAGATTCATAACACGTTGCGAAAGGGCGTAGACATTGTATTGAAATAGTAAGTTTTAGTCAGCTCCTAATTCGGAATTTTTTAATTTCTTGCAGTTATATATTTAGCATGGAAATTCAATATACAAAAGGAGATGCAACAGCTCCTATAGGCGATGGTAGCAAAATTATAGCGCACGTGTGCAATGATGTAGGCGGATGGGGCCGGGGTTTTGTGCTGGCGATTTCACAGCGATGGAAGACACCTGAAAATGAGTATAGAGCCTGGGCAACATCGGGTGAAAATTTTTCACTTGGCGAAGTGCAGTTTGTACAAGTTGAAGCTGCTATATGGGTGGCAAACATGATCGGCCAGCGTGATGTCAAAAAAGATAAAGATGGAAATCCGCCGGTGCGATATGCTGCTATAAAAGATGCTCTGATGAAGGTAGGTATATATGCAAAACAAATTGGCGCCACAGTACACATGCCGCGTATAGGTTGCGGTCTTGCCGGTGGCAGCTGGGATCAAATCGAACCACTGATAAACGAGGCTCTGACAAGCAAAGGTGTAAAGACAGTTGTTTACGATTTTGAATAAGGCCGAGAAAAAAAAGCCCCGGTGACATATATAGCAACCGGGGCATATTGATTACTGTTCGCAGAGCTCTTTTAGTTTTTCCAGCGCTTTAGGCCAGCCATCATCAAACATGTCAGCCCATTCGGGGGCAGTCTTTATTTCTACTTTCAGATTTGTTTTACCATTCCGTTCCTCAAAGGTATAGCTCTCGGTTGTGCCTACCCAACCTTTGGCGGCATCGCTGGTGCGATCTTCCGATCCATCGGCATTGATAATAGCGACATGCTTCGCGAGAAGGTAGTCATGAGGTCTGCATTCCGTGAGTGTAGCAAGCGTACCTCCCCCACCTTGCTCACCGGATACAAATCGGAGGTCTTTGTTCTTTTCCCACGATCCTTCGTAGCGAGAGCCCGGCCAGCTTACATCGGTCCATTGACGGTACGTATCTGGCGCCAACATAACATCCCATACCTTTTGTTTGCCGGCAGCAATTTCAATGTTGTACTCGAGGTTTTTCATGTTGTTGATATTTATAGGTTGCTAATACATACTTACATTTACTGATACAAAGATGCGGCTATCTTTCCGTATCAGGCGGGTATAAAAACGACACATTAAGTGGTGGATCGCGTCAAAATTCTGAAATCCAATTGCACAGAGTTCCAAAAGAATACACAAAGCTCCACAGAGATATATAGTAAAAAAAGCTCTGCGCAACTTTGCGCCTCCTTCGTGACCTTTGAGTAATGGATTTTATTAACGATTCTGTACACAATCGTTCACCCCACTGTACGCAAGTGTATACGAGCTTGCTGCTGTCCTTAGAAATTCCCCGAAAATCAAACTATATAAAACTGGTAAACGGTTTGATTAGATACTCAACCAAAACATTCATGTATGAAGACAATATTGGCAATCCTGCTCTGGTGTATCTTATTTGTGTTGTGCTGGCCACTGGCTCTGGTTATGATATTTATATTACCCATCGTGTGGCTCTTGCTGTTGCCATTCAGAATTCTGGGATTCAGTCTCGAGATTGTATTTAAACTCGTTGGCGCTGTGCTGATGTTCCCCTTCAAAGTGATCAAAGCTATATAAGTAAACAACATCCTTACTATATATAGCGAAGTATATAAAGCGGGTTACGACACCAGTGCCGTAACCCGTCACTTGTTTTAATTGGTTACGACAATCTTTACCAGTATATCTTCCTTTTTCTTCTTATAGGCTTCAAACACTAACGTATTTACATCGGTAGCCATCATCCGATAAGGAGCGAATTGAAATACCTCCATGCCGTTAACATCGCGTGTATCCAGCAATGACACTTTGGTGACTTCCCCTGTTTTATCATTCACCTGGTATGCTGTTAAGAATCCACCGGCACCATCTACGTGGCGGGCCGGTACTTCCGTGAGCGGCAACTCTCTATTCTTCTCGTTGTCAAGGAACATAAAGAAGTGGTAATCTTTACTTATAAAATAGCGGTACGACATGCCTCCGGTTCCAGCGCCTCCTTCCTGGCGTTTTGGAAGTTTTTTCATCCACACGAGTTTGCCAGTGGCTCCGATCTTAGCCACTAACATATCATTGTAATGGTAGGTAACGTATGTATTACTGCGCCCGTTCATATAGCTTGTATGCGTTCGCATATAGGCCTGCTCACTGGTTAATATAATGCTTCCATCGTCATTTACCACGACATGACGAAGTATAAGGTTTTCAAACTCTGCACGGTCGTCATCATCTTTACGCTCGTTCTTACGCTTTTCTTTTCCGCTAGCGTATTGATTTAATATCTCCACCGGGATCTCATAAGCGTTTGTATTGAACACTTTTCCATCCTGTCCGAGCTTGAACAGAATTATACCATCGACATTATTAATTTCCCTTCCCTTATTATAGAAACCTGCACAGATCATCGGACCCTGGGCACTTTCGTATAGCCATACCGTTTGAACAAACTTATCGGCAATGTCGACTTTGGTAGATGTGATGTTCCCGTACGGAGCCGCAGCCTTCAGAATTTCAAGGTGATAGTTCGCATCTTCCTCTCCGCGTTTTTTCAGGTCGGTGGTATTGTCGTTAAACACACGTGTTACGATATATACATTTCCTTTCGAATCAACAGAATAGTTGAGGTTGTCCATTTTCTTTTCGGTATAAGGCATCTGTACTTTGTTTGCCCAGATCTCTTTCAGGTCTTTATCAAACACGTGCATGCCGATCACATCATAATTCTTGCTGTCATTTCGCTTTTCAGGTTTAAGGCGGTACTGAATAACAAGCGAACTTGAATCATACGAAGAGAAGAAATCAAATTTCTCGGCAGTAGCCACGCGCCACATGCCTGTTTTCACGAGTGTGCCCGTAATCTTTTCGTTGACAGTAATTACTTTTTTGCCGGCACCTTTAAAAGAGCCTGCTGCAAAATCTATCTCGCGACAATACAGTTGCTCGAGGTCATCCTGCCATAGGGAATAAAAAACGTAGTAATGGTTTTTGAACTCCATGATTCGTTCAATCTGAAAATCTTTCGGGAAATCATCGTACATTTTTATTTTAATGAACGAGAGATCCCGGGCATTCATTTTCTGCAGGAAGACAGCCTTGCGCTGTATCTTCACAGTCAGAATTTCTCCGTTAGCAGTGAAATAATATTTACTGTCTGCGTCAATAACCGCATACGGTTTGCCTACGGTAACTTTGGTTTGGGCAACAACTGCAGAAGTGTTAATGGTTAAAATAAAAATTAGACACAAGAATCTTGTCATACAGGTAGATACGGTTAGATTAAAACTGGCTCCTAGATACTGAAATATAGCAGTATGGTAAGCCATTGTCCGGTTAAAAATCCCGGAAAGATTCACGCGATGAGAAAGCTGTCAGATACCTGGTTACTACTGGAGTGTCAGTGGGTCGTGCAATAACTTCCCGGTGTGTTTTTCAATGGTAATGAGCGCTCCGTGCTCCGGTTTGATGCACAAGTGTTGATCGGTAACGTAAAGGTCTACGATAAAGATATTCTGCACATCGGTTTCCAAATCCGGAATATACTCACGCGAGTAAAATTGAGTTTTCCAAAGTTCGCGACCGGTGGTGTCGGAGGCCGTAGCGTAATGTACTTCTCCTGCTGTTCCATTCATAGGGGCTGATGATACCGTATATACTATACCATTTTCCTGGACAGGTAAAACATGGTATACACCCGCCTCGCGTGCGCCCGTTTGTATCATGCGCGGAGGTATTCTGGATGCTTGTGGACGGGAAGATTGCATTTTTGAATTTTCTTTTTGTTCATCGTTCCGATTGGCGAGCATGGCCCTGTAAAAAATAAGCGCCATCGCGAAGTAAACGATCACACACGCTGCTATGAAAATTATTAAAAAAGTATACACCGTTGTAGATCAGTAGGAAGTCTGGCGACCAAAGTAATTTTTCTTTTGCAGATAATATAGTGTTGATGCAACAATTTGCTTTAGTTAATAATGCGTAGGTAATGTTGTAAAAAACGAACAATTATACCGGTCAAAATAAATAACAGATATTTAAATCAGGATGGTGGTGAATGTGGATTAATAATTAGTATATTTTCAGAAGGTGACGTAACCGTCATTTCCGTTGTCTGTTTAAACATAGTACGAAAAATTGCGCCAGCGTACCCGAGCGAAAGAGGATTATGGGGAATACAATTTGTTTTTTTCTGGTTGATGATGATGCCGATGACCAGGAGATTTTCGACCTGGCGTTGCAGGGAGTAGGTACATCTACCAAACTGGAATTTGCTAATGATGGTGTTGAAGCCATCACCAGAATTCAGAATGATACATCCTTTCTGCCGCATTGCATTTTTATAGACCTGAACATGCCTCGAATGAATGGCCAGCAATGTTTACAGGAGTTGCGCAAAATAGATCGCATCAAGCATGTACCTATCGTCATGTACTCTACCACCGTAAACCCTCAATACCTGGCAGATGCGCTCAATCACGGAGCGACCGACTTCATCGAAAAACCAATAACTATCGAAGCCCTCACAGAATCATTATCCAGGATATTTAGTATGCTGCAAAAATCGTTCACCACGATTGATGGCTTAAAACAATAAGGACAGTAATAATGCCATGCGGGAATCACGCTTCAATTTTCTGCGGCCGATCCTTCTATCTTTTGAATGGCTTTCATCAACGGTAATAATTTTTCATTAGCCTCTTCATTGTCAAACGCGTGTGTTAGCGGAGTCGTTTCGTTGGTGATGAGTGTTAGTGTTGAGTGCCGGGCACCGTCATACGTTCGTTTCATCGTGGGCGATTTCAATTCCGGTATCTCCGAGAGTTTTACTTTCTTTAAGCAATCCATCAACGTCCGCCATTCATCTTTGGATAGTGCACGCTTGTATGACTTGTTCTCTTCACGACCTTCAACCGTAACGGCTATACTATCCTGCGAAATAATAATGTGCTTCTGGTAGCCGCGTGTAAGCGTGGTATATTCTACTTGCTTTACAGCGTTAGGGGCCTGGCATCGTACCTCCAAGAGCGCCAGCAGACAACCTATAAGAAGTATGTATTTTGATTTGATCATGCTGTTAAGATATCAAACAACAAGCCACAAATAAAAATCCCTGGCGTGTAGCTGTTGTTTATCAACAGTAACGCCAGGGATGGAATTATAGTACGCTATAAAACGTCTACTCTTTTACAAATTTTTCGCGAATCATGCCCTTGTCGGTTTGTACTGAAAGTATATACATACCCGCGGGCAGATCAGATACATTGAGTTGCTGTTCATATTTTTGTGTGAAACGCAGTGTTGCTCCATTCACGGTAGATACTTTCAGCGATTGTACCGCTACGCCTTCTGCCAGTTTCAGAGTAAGGAAATCTTTAACCGGATTCGGGTACGCTACACGTTCACCTGTTGCCCAGGCCGATACTTCACCCCGTTCAGTTGACTTGGCAGTACCTGAAATAATATTTACAGTATAGTCTTCCACTTCGCCATACGTAAATGTTTCGCAGTAACTGGGCACGCCATTGTATTTCATGGAAACACGCATACGTGTAGCACCTGGTGATGCTGTAGAAGGCACTGTAAATGCTCCGCTTACCGGTGTGGTGGTTGTAGCCGTGCGCGAATACACACGCTCACCGCTGTCTGCAAAATCTCCGTCTTTGTTATAGTCAATCCATACAGCATATCCTTCGCTATAGATTGTACCTGTCCAGGTAGGTGTTATGGTAATTGTGTTGGATGCTCCTACCGTCAGGTTGGTAGACTGCGCTGTGAAATTTGCATAGCCTCCGTTGGATCCGCTGTTGTTATTAATAGTGCCTAGTTGTACACGACCTATATATTCGTCTCCTACATTATTGCCGCGCGATGTACAATACGTGAGTGATGTAGTAGATGTGGTAAAGTTTACCGAAGCACTATAGGCTGACGTAGTGCTGGTACATTTACTTCGTACCTGCGCTTCATATTGTGTAGCAGCTGTAAGTCCGGTGAGTGCAGTTGAATTGGTGCTGACCGCAACGGTTGTCCATGTTGTAGTGCCGGTAGCGCGGTACTGTACATCGTATGTTGCATTGGTTACGGCATTCCAGCTCAGCGTAGCACCGGTAGACGTTATACCAGATGCAGCAAGTCCGGTTGGTACGGTAGCCGTACAAGTAGCTCCTCCGGTTGAAATTGTGAAGTTTGTGTTCGATATATCGTAAAATATATTATCTGCTGCTTCCACTTTTATACGCGCTGTTGTGCTTGCATTGTTCGGAACGGTTATAGCTTGTGTTCCATCGTTCGGTGTATTTGCCACGAGTGTTATCGGGTAGGTAAATCCTCCATCGGTTGAGAGGAGGATATTTACATTCGCACAGTTAACAGGTGCTACGTTTGTACTGGCTACATTCCAGGTAACGGTTTGACTTGATCCTACACTCCAGGTAACAGCCGTATTGGGAGCACTTACAGTGAAAGGTCCTGCAGTGCCATTCACCGTCACTACCATCAGGTCGTCTGATGTTTGTCCGCCACCCGCTTTATTATCGCGAACAGTTAATGCAAAGTTTAACGTGCGTGCTACAGAAGGTATAACTTCCCATGTAGGTGTAAGGTTGTTGGCAACAACATCACTGATCTGTGGAAAGTAACGGTTGGGTGAAGATGTACCTTCGCGCGAACGGAACATCGGACCAACGGTACGTGTAGACGTTGGAGCTGAATTTGAATTCGGGTTACCGGCATCGTTCTGTTCCCAGGTATAGGTAAGTGCATCACCATCCGGATCAGAACCTTGTCCTCTCAAAACAAACGCTGTTGATTTTGGTATAGTATAATCTGCGCCTGCATTGGCAGTAGGCGGATTGTTGGTAAGGTTTACAACCTGCGCACAACCTGAACTGGTGCCGCTCTGTACATTGGCAGATATATCGCGGATATTTACATAGTGAAAATATGCATCGCTGTTACTTTGCACGTTTGCAGCACATATACCTGCGTAGCCCATAATAGTACTGCCGCTGCCTGGCTCTACTTCGGTAGTACCGCTGCCACTGCGGCACGATGAATTACTTTGTGTGTGATATCCTCCGAACTGGTGTCCCATTTCGTGTGCGACATAGTCTATATCAAAAGCATCGCCGGTAGGATTAGAACTTCCGGTATAGCCGCTTCCTTTACTGCCGGTGGTACAAACACAACCAATGCAACCTGCATTGCCGCCACCGGATGTGTTGAAGTTGTGGCCTATATCATAATTAGCATTGCCGATCGCGGCATCAATTACCTGTTGTGTTTTGGAGTTATACTCACCCGACCATGGGTCGGCTGATGTACTGCCATAGTATATAATAAGGTTGTTGTTCGGAACAATTTCCATCGTGATGGCCAGGTCACGTTCATATATACCGTTTACACGTGTCATCGTAATGTTCATCTGTGCAAGTATATTCGCTTTCTTCTGGGCATCGGTGCCGCTTGATCCTGCAAATAAATTTCCGTACTCAGCATTACACGAAAGAGCCAGTCTATACTTTCTTAAACGCTTGTCGTTTGTGCGGGCTGTAGCAGCGCTGCGTGATGATTCAGCACGAAAGCCTTCATCTGTGTGGCATTGAAAATCCAGCTCACGTGCTGTTATACTCTCACGACTATATACTGAATAACTTTTCTTGTCAGTAGAGAATGGATCTATATAGTAAGTGTGATCTCTGTCCGATAACACCATGCCGTGAAATCCGCGCTGATCCGATACACTGAAACGTATGGTGGCAGTCGGATCATCAATACCCTGCCCTGCATACGATTTTATGCCCGGATATTTAGCTGCTAAATCCGGATGAAACACCGATGCTTCGGTTACACGAAAGCGACCGATGTTGCCACTTGGATCGGGAAAGCTTACGATCAGCTCTGCTTTTGTAGAAGGTATTCCGCGTGCAGGTGCTTTACTTACTTCATTCTGAAAACCTGAGAAATCCAAGGTAAATATCTGGTAAGAAGAAGGCTTCGATCGTCCTTGAGGAAGTTGTTTATCAACAGGTGGTTCAGAAGATTTATTCCAGAAGTTTTTGACATTTTGGGAGAACCCCAATGTAGCAGTGAAAAGTACGACTGCCAGCAGTAAAAGTTTTTTCATAACGTAAATGGTTTTGGTAATCGAACAATATACCAAAATAGTTACAGGTATATATAGTCGTCTGTTTATTTATTCGTTTACCTCGCCAAATGCATTTCAATATATATACTCAGGTATATAAGTATGTATAGCTTGATTACTGCAAAACGTTGAAAATGATGAGGAATGTAATCAATTGTAAATATCAATACCGGATTTATAAGGTATTGGGTAATAAAGCGTACAATATTTACTTTGATTGTGATCACATCTATACTTATCGCCAGGCCTCCGAAAATTAATACCGTATTTGCGGTACATTCGGAGGCCACGGTATATTTCAAATCTTCGAAGCTATATTGAAACGATCCGCAACGTTATCCCAGTTTACAATGCTGAACAGGTTATCAACAAACTCGGCACGCCTGTTTCTATACTTTAAATAATATGAATGCTCCCATACATCAATTACCAACACAGGTATAACACCCCATTGTGTCAGCTTTTCATGGTTCTCGCATTGTAATACTGTAAGCTTTTGTGTGGACGGATGATATCCTAATATACCCCAGCCATTTCCATCAACACCTTTGGACGTTTTCGCAATCAGCAATTTCAACTTGTCGAAACTTCCGAAGTCTTTTTCGATCTGTTTGAGCAGTGCGCCTTTCGGATCGCTTTTGCGATTGGTGAGGTTTGTCCAGAAAATGGTATGCAGTATATGAGATGAAAGATGATACGATAATTTCTTCGTCCAGTAATCAACTGTTTCAACATTGTTTTCATCCAGCGCTTTGCGAATCATCTGCAGATCTTTATTCGCGGCTTTCACAGCATCACCATGATGAAATGTGTAGTGCAGGTGTACGGTCTCCTGGTCCATAGCAGGTTCCAGAAACGTTTCGGCATACGGCAACGGTTGCAAGGCAAAATTACCATCCTGATCAATAAGCTTGTCCATTCCACTTTGTTGCAGGCCTGCAGCCAAAACACTGTTGGCTGGTAACAATGAAGAGCTGCCTATAATGGCTGCGTTCTTTATAAAATTTTTTCGATTCATATTTATAGTATTACAATTCGTAAGAGTATACCCACACCAGCAGCCACCGCGATGACCAGTGGTTCTTGTATCTTTTTAAATTTAAAGAGAATAATGACAGTGGTTATCATGATCATTATCGATGGAATGTCTGTCAACGTTCGTTTACCCAACACCAGTACAGCACCGGCTATAGCGCCTATCGCAGCAGCAGTAATGCCATCTACGATGGCTTTAATAGCAGGGTGCTTCCCATACTTCTTGAAATAGGGTGCGGGTAAAATGGTAAACAGGTAGCAAGGTAAAAATGTAGCGAGTGCCGCTACACATGCACCCGGAAAACCTGCCGCTAGGTAGCCGATAAATCCGACCGTAATTACTACCGGGCCTGGTGTGATCATCGCTACAGCCACAGCATCTACAAATTGTTGCTCGTTCAACCATTGATATTCTTTTACTACACCGCCATATAAGAATGGAACGATAGCTAAACCACTGCCAAATACAAACGCACCGGCTTTGGTAAAGAACCACGCGACCTGCAAAAGTTTAGCATTGGTTGAAACGACTGGCGCAGCCTGCACTAACACCGGTGCTATAACTGGTAATGTACTTCTTGCAAATGAAGGTGGGGCCTTGACAAACCATACCACTATACCAGCCGCTAAGATCAACCAGATGTTTTCCTCTTCCGTAATGAAGGTTGTGATGGCGAGTACAATGAATATTGCCCAGAGTAAATAATCTTTACCGATGCTTTTAACAGTCAGCTTATAGCTTGAAATGGTAATGATGCCGATCACTGCGGCACCTACAACATAAAATATAGCTTGCATCCAGGGTAATCCGCCAAGCTGTACATACGCATACCCGATGCCGAGCACCATCAGGAACGAAGGAATAACAAACGCTATACCTGCCAGCGTAGCACCCAGAATTCTGTAATGTATATACCCGATATATATAGCCAGCTGTGCTGCCAGCGGACCCGGTGCAAGCTGTGCAAGCGCTAATCCTTCTTTATAATCGTCTTCAGCAATCCATTTTTTGTTATCAACAAGATCGCGGTGCATGTACCCGACTAATGCTACCGGGCCACCGAAGCCCCACGTACCAAGCTTCAGAAAATAAGTAACGAGGTTTCTTAATGTATAGGATGGAGATTGCATGGCGAATGTGCGTTGTATTATTCTTTGGCTTTGGGACGCAGATCGAGTGAATGGAAAATGAAGAAACGTACGGCATGTGTTGAAAGGAAGTTATTTCCACTGGCTTCCTGTTGGTATATATTCATATAACCAAGCTGGCCATTGAGGTGCGATGTGAATTGATATCCTACACCGGCAAAGAAACGATTCTGATCAAACGTGTTATAAACAATCTTGCCTCCGAAGTTGATAAACACTTCGTTCATTACGGCAACGAAAGGTGAGCGCGGTGTAATTTCTTTTCCCTTCAGCGGAATAAAGAACGACATGTTATACCGAAGCCTGTAATTGAAGTTATAGTCGTCCAGTAAAACATCACTTTCTATTTTACGGTTGAAGCGCTCTTCGAGTCGAAGCCATTGAAGCGTTGTGAGACCGCTATATTTCTGGTTCCACCATATCTGCTGCCAGGCGCGGTGCTCGGGTCGCGTAGTATCTTTTCCTTTGGCGGGAAAGTGTTCAGCAAAAGCGTAACCAGCTTGTACACGAAGATTGTCGCGAATGAAATACGTTAGTGCCGGACGAACCAGAAATTGAAACGGACGATCAACAAAGTTATCGGTTTGCCGGTAATGAATGTCGAACCATAAACCAAACTTGTTGGTGAGTCGGGTCTGGTTGAAATAACCGAGCCACAACTGCTCACGCTCGTGTACATGCTTCTCAACGGTTTGTGAAAAACATAAAGTTGCGTTGATAAATAACAGAAATAGTAAAGAAAAACGAATCATACGTTGTAAGCTTAAAGTAGAACAATGCTACTGAGTCTTTACAGCGCAGGATAGAACGGAATTTACTATTTGTATCCGTTTTACTTTTTTGGAAAACTTTTCCGGTGTTCGGAAGGGTTTTTACCGGTATGCTTTTTAAAGATGCGATTAAAATGACTTTGATCGGAGAAGCCGGTGAGGTACGCAATCTCTGCCAGCGAATACTTCGGATCTTCCAGCAACTGCATCGCCTTCTCGATCCTTAACTTCCGGATATACTCTCCGAAAGAAAGATCATCAAAGTATTTGGAGAACTCGCGCGAGAGATAGGCCGGATGAACGTTAAGACTTTGAGACAGTTCTTTGAGATTAAGACTGAGGTTGGTGTCGATCTGATCCTGTATAATTTCCTTTAACTCTTTTGCCCACGAAGGTATTTTCCGTGACGAGGATTTTTGCTGAATGAATCGCTGGTATACATCGAGCAGTAAATTTTCGATTGGGTTCTGCGTGTGCTTTTCATGTTGCAGGTGTTTTGCCCAGGTATATAATGCATCATACAGCACCATGCCTTGCTGCAGAAGTTCGTGATCGTTGGTAATGTTATGCGATAGCCCTGCTGATATAGCCCAGAGCCCGGATGCCTGGCTGGCTATATCATGACGGTCGGTATCAGCACCGCGTACAATAACCGCCAGGGTTTGTAACGCAGCGTCTTTCAATTCATACTTGCGAATGAAGTAGTCGAATGTACATTCATCACCGTAGTGTGTGAACTCAACGTCCGGTATATCGAAAGGTATAGCATCGAGTTCTTGTGCTTTTGTTTTTACCTGATCGAAAGGAACGTAGATGATCTCTGCTTCGTGATCAATAAAACGTTTGATTAGCCACGGACAGGCTATGCGATCTATCTTCGGGCGCTCGCGCGTAATCCATTTCATCGGCTGTGTGTGTTGATTTTCATGCAGCAACAGAACTTCTTTTTTTGCTGTTGACGTGTTTTCGGAATTCGGAAGGACTCACGCCTTTATGTTTCTTGAACGTTCGGGTCAGGTGACTTTCATCGGTAAATCCAAACTCAAATGCAATCTCGTTCATACGCAGATCGCTGTAGCGCAGCCGTGTCTCAATCAGTTTAAGCTTATAGTCAATAATATACTGCTGCAGATTTTCTCCGGTTAATTTCTTGAAGTATTCGCTGATGTACGTTGGTGATATGTGAAAGCGTTGTGCGATCTGCTCGGCCTTCAGCTTGTCTGACGAGTATATATTCTGATGGATATAGTTAATGATGTCCAGCGAAGTATTGGTCTTGGCATTTTCCTTCAGCGGTATATGCATGGATATATTGCGGGCAACAATGGTGAGCAGTGTATTCACGATCTGCCTTACTACTTCACGATGATAATGCTGCTGGTTAACGTGTTCGCGTATCAACGCATCTACCATCGCTTTTACCAGTGGTTTGTCTGTTTTGTTCTTGATGATACAGCCCGGTAAATGCGTGTTGTTCTGAAAAATGAATTCCAGTTTTTGAATCCACTCCTTGCTTTGCGTCTTCAGGTAAATATCATTGAACCGGATGAAGAAAAACTTGGTAACGGTTTTAACTTCAAATGCGTGGCAGTCTTGGGGCATAAGCAGGAACAACTTTTCCGCTGCATACGGCAGTTTATTCTTGTTGATGCATTGCACGCCCGTGCCGTCTACAATATACACGAGTTCGAAGAAGTTATGCTTATGCGCGTGGATGGGACATTCCTTCATTTCCAGGAATTCGATCTCGAACGGCTCGTACAGATTCTGGATTTCCATATCCCACAAATGTACAAGACATTCCAAGGATTTTACAAGTTTTAAATGCGGCCTGCATTTCAATTTTGTACCGCTGGCTAACGTAACACAATAGTTAATTTGTTGTTAAAAAGAATCGGCAGAGAACTAAGATGCATGTATACCTGTTGCTGATGGAAGTGATAATCAGGAGTGGGTATATATACCTGACGGAAGGTAATCTATACCGGTTGCGTGCCAGCGAGCATGAACTTTATTAACCCTTGATACATGAACACAACTTCGTTTTTAATTATCAGACTGGCGGTGGCTGCCAGTATGTTAGGACACGGCCTGGTGCGTTTGCCCAAGCTGCATGGATTTAGTAACTGGATGGTGAGCTCGTTCGAAAAGTCAATGTTGCCACCGGTACTCGTTACTCCGTTCAGCTATATTTTACCGATCGCTGAATTTGTAATTGGTTTGTTGCTAGTGATTGGTTTATTTACGAGAGTATCACTCATCGCCGGAGGTTTCACGATGGTGATATTGATATTCGGCTCGGCTATGGTTGAGAACTGGGAGGCAATGCCATCTCAATTTATACATGCAGCGTTTTTTGCTGTGTTGCTTTCCTTCCTTCAGTATAATACATACGCAGTAGACAACGTTTTTAAAAAATAGATATACATGGATTTACAATTAAAAAACAAGACGGCTTTTGTTAGTGGCTCGACACAAGGTATAGGCTTTGCCATAGCGCAGAGCTTGCTTGCAGAAGGGGCTACCGTAATAATAAACGGTCGCTCGCAGCAACGCGTAGATGCCGCTGTAGCGGAATTGAAAAAACTTATACCATCAGCAAAAGTTTCCGGAGTGCCGGCTGATTTCTCCAAAACAGAAGATGTAAAGCAATTGATTGCTAAACTTCCGGACATTGATATACTGGTAAACAACGCAGGTATATTTGAGCCTAAGCCGTTCGTTGATATTACGGACGAAGACTGGCTTCGTTTCTATGAAGTGAATGTGCTGAGCGGTGTGCGCCTGTCGCGACATTTCTTTCCGAAGATGATCGCGAAGAACTGGGGTCGCATCATTTTTATATCAAGCGAGTCTGCTATAAATATTCCGGAAGAAATGATTCACTACGGTATGACCAAGACAGCACAGCTATCAGTAAGTCGTGGTCTGGCAGAACTTACAAAAGGAACAGGTGTTACTGTAAATTCCGTATTACCCGGGCCTACAAAATCAGAAGGTGTGGAAGAGTTTGTAAAGCAGTTGGCTTCTGCGCAGAAAGTTACCCCACAGGAGGCAGAACAGAATTTCTTTAAGACTGCACGACCTACTTCATTGCTTCAGCGGTTTGCATCTGTGCAGGAAGTAGCAAACCTGGTAACGTATGTAGCGAGCCCGCTTTCGTCCGGAACCAACGGCAGCGCTTTGCGTGTAGACGGTGGTGTTGCAAAACTTATCATTTAAGTAATCATTTCCCGTAGCAACTGCCGTATGATATATATACGTGCGGTTGCTATGATGGAAACGCAAGTGTATACGATTTACTTTCGATCAGTATATAAATGCCCAGGCCGATAAGGATACAGGGAAACAGCACATGGTTGTAACGCGCCAGCGTATTTTTTAATCGTGGATGCTGAACGAGATATTCAGCGATCTTTACCCACACAAAAACCATCATCAGAAAAATACAGATTGTAAACACGAGATTTGTTGGAGTCAGGTTGACGAACAAGGGTATATAGATGCCAATATTATCAGCCCCGTTCGCGATGGTGATTGACGCGATACTTAATGTTGCAGGACTGATAATCGATGCTAAGACATATTTTTTATCCGGTGAGACTACAGGTGAACTATCTGAGTCATCGTCTTTGCTGAAAAATTTACGAATGCCCAGGTAAATCGGGAAGAATCCCAGCAGCCCGATGTATACTTTCGGGATAACAATACCAATCAGCGAACCGATAACACTAATGGCGATCAATGTTATAATGCCAAGATACTGACCTGATAGTATATGGTGAGGCCGGAATGATTGCGAGGTAACGGTAAACAACATCATAAGTATAAACAGGTCGTCTACATTGGTGGATGCAAAAGCCAATACGGCCGTAATTATGGTTTCGATCATGCGGGCGTAATTGCTGCAAATATATAGATCAATTTCATGCTTTAGCCGTTATACAAACAGACGGTGCCGGAGACATTTTTTTATGGACAATGTCAAGGAGAGTGAAGTTCTCTTTGTCCAGGTTCTCTGTTACTTTCGCTGCAATACTTTTGTTGAAGGCAATACTTGAACCTGGCGGTGGCTGATGAAAGATATATAGTTTACCCGTTGGTAGGAGTAGTCTTTTAATGATAGCCAACTCTTTGGAAGCATCTTTCCAGAATACGCCAACATTAAATGCGAATATTTTTGTGTAGCGATCTTTCAGTGTGGCGGTTGCGAGCGATGTCGCTATACATATGGCCTTACCGCTTGCCACAAATG
>CBIHOZ010000097.1:0-25977 GCA_966211525.1 uncultured Chitinophaga sp.
ATCAGTTGTTACCCCGGAGATAAATTCCAGGTGCTTAGCGGTACATCCATGGCATGCCCTGCGGCTGTTGGTGTAGCAGCACGGTTGCTGGCAGAGGAAGGCAAGATCATTAAACGCGCGGCCAATGCTCAACGCGCTGATGAGATGATCAAGTTTCTGCACAGCAAATTGAAACAACTGGACTTTGGTGCGCGTTATGAAGGACAAGGAATGCTTTTTGTTTAATAGGCGTTTGTATTCGTATCTTTACATCATGGCCAAGCGCAGGTGGATATTGAAATTTATAGGGAGTGCCACTTCCATTTCGAAGGCAAAGGTAAATGCGTTGCTGAAAGGGAATTCCATTAGTATTATCGACATGAGTCTCTTCCCAAAATTGCTGCTCGTGGAAGGATCGAAGGAAAAAATGACTGCGCTCACGAGCCACTCCGATGCATGGACATTCGCTCCGGAGAAGTCTTATAAGATTCCGGGAACACGAAAGAAATTACAGCCCAGATAATCCTGGCAGTTTCTTATCGGGCGATTTTTAATGCAATTTTAATTTCTTCTTTAGCTCATTTCAATGTTATTGTTGTAGCCTTGTAACCGGTTAGTTAGTTACAGGTAAAACAGAAAAAGCTCACCGTTCATACGGTGAGCTTTTTTTATTTGGGAAAGCAAACAAGTTGCTGCTGAACAATGAAAATGTATTCTCACCTGAGTCTGCATTGATGTCCGTTTCCAAACGGTGTAAGCATGAATAATAACTATAACGAGCCGATATATATACCTTCTATACTACGAAGCTGGCAGTTATTAAAAGGGCAGGAGCGATCTTCTTTTTTTGCTGCCACATGTTAACTTGCGTCTTCTGCCAACGCAGGCAGGATTGAACAGATTCGCATGAAAAGCTTTCTTCTCTCACTGGTCGTGGTTGTTCTTGCATCGATAGGACAGCAGGACATGTTGAATATCACTACCGTTAAACGGGCGTATGCCGGTAATGATGAGTGGAATATATATACCAGCAAGGGAACGCTTACGCTGAAGCGCACATTTCTCAATGGCAGTGAGTGGAGCATCACCGGGCTGGGAGCAACGCGCTATACCGTCAAGCAGGTTTTTATCGATGATGCCAGTGCATGGCGCATCAGCAGCGGCACAAGTGATGTATCTTTTGAAGTATCGTATCCGAAGAACTATAACGAATGGCGTACCGGGGAAGATCACAAGCCGGTATATCTGAAAACGTTATTTACAAATGACTTTTCGGAATGGCGCGCAGATGGCGATGAGGGCGAAATGATTATCAAGCGTATGTTCAATGATGGCTCCGAGTGGACTGTAACCGATCATCTCTCCAATGAATCGGATATAACCAAGCTCTCGATTGTCTTCATTCCGATAATCGTTTCATTGCAATAAAATTCTTTCCCCCGATATATAGCGGGAAGACGAACTATATCTGTGGGATCTTATGAAACTCTATTGTTCGAGAATCCGTACAACTTTTACAAAGCGTTTTTTATAGTGCTCGCTCAGTGTGGTTTCCGTTACGCTATAGGTTTTGCCTGAGCTGGCATGAATGAACGTAATATTGTCACCGCCCTGTGTTATAATGCCAACGTGACCCACTCTGCGCACCTTGCTGTTGGCGCCTGTGAAGAGGATTACATCACCAGGTTGAGCGGATGGTAACTCGATGGCACTGCCTACTTTTGTATAATCTATAGAGCTGCGCGGTACGGAAATTTGAAAATGTTTGAATACGTACATGACAAACCCGGAGCAATCAAAACCTTTTTTCGGATCGGCCGATGCATACTTATACCGGATGCCCTTTAGTGTTTTGGCATAATCGATAAGTTCTGCGCGAATTATAGCCGGGTTGTTTTTAAGACTTGCAGAATCCAGTACGGCTTTGCCTGTATCCAACGTTGTGAGTGTCACTGAAGTAACAGCGTTAAAGTCTGCGCTGGTAGGCACTCCGTTGGGACCAAGAAGGACTGAAAAAAAGAAAAGCACACCATTGATCATCTGGCAATATAACATAAACCGGCACAATATCACCGCTGCACAAAGATCAAATGCCGTGACGTTCTATCAAATGTAGGTTTTATGGACGAATTTGCTAATGCCGCGTTATTCCACATTTTCGTAAATGACAAGCTGTAATGTTGTCTGTGGAAAAAAGGGGTATTGTTTTTTGTTTTCAGCTACGAATGCGAAATATAGCTTCATATAAAAAAAGCCTCCGGAGCAATTAAGTCAGAGGCTTTTCAAACAGGTTTATTATGTAGTGCGGATATCGCTGTACCCGCTATAGATCGCAATTCGGGATATATACTTATCTATATACCTGTTATTCGTATCGCAATGCTTTAACAGGATTCGCGCGTGCTGACCGAATGGTATGATAGCTGATCGTGACCAACGCTATAATAAACGCGATGACACCACCCGCTATAAATAGCAGCGGATTGATCGGAATACGATATGCAAAATTATTGAGCCACGCACGCAGCAGGTAATACGTTACCGGACTTACCAGTATAAATGAAAGGACGAGCAGCAACGTGAAATTGCGCGACAGCAAAACCAGGATTTGCATTTCCGATGCGCCCAGTGATTTTCGTATACCAATTTCTTTCGTTTTCTTTTCTGTTGTTATAGCGGTTAATCCAAACAGACCTACGCAGGCAATGATAATCGCGAGTCCTGCCATAATCGATACCACAGTAGCCATCTGTTTGTCAGACCGGTATAGTACTTCAAAGTGCTGATCGAGAAATGAATAATCAAACGGATAGCCGGACACATGCTTCTCCCAGAGTTGTTTTACCTGTGCTATACCTTCTTCTGTTCTTCCGGCTTCAATCTTCACCGTAAGTTCATCATAACCCCAGTCCGGATGCACCACCATGCTCAGCGTATTTACTTTATAGTGCAGTGAATTGAAATTAAAATCTTTCACTACACCTATAATGGTACCCAGCGAATCTTTATCATACCAGCCATGACCAGCCGGTGTGCCTATGGTTTCTTTCAGGGCAAGTTCTTTCTCGAATGTTTCATTGATGATAAATGCTTTACCATTATCGGTAGCAAAATCTTTTGAAAAACCTCTGCCCGCCTTCAGTTCAATTCCATATACTTCCAGAAAATCATAATCAACATTTATATTGGAAGGTGTGATCTCACGAATGGCAGTATCAGCCTTTACTTTAAAGCCCCACTGATGCAGGTTGTTACCAAGACGTTGTCCACTGGCCGTAACACCTTTGATAGCGGATTGTTGCAATAGTTCTTGTTTCAATGTCTCAAACTTCTGGTTGGCTTCCTGGTTCATGTCCACGAGCAGAATCTGATCTTTGTTAAATCCTATATCTGCATTCGTCATGAAAGAAAGCTGCTGCAATACAATCAGTGTGCTTACAATCATCGCGAGCGCCAGACCAAACTGCACAACGACCAGGCTACTGCGGAATACGGAACGTCCTTCTGTCTTTCCTTTGCTCTTGATAGCTTTCGCCACGTTAAAGGCTGTCATGTAGAAGGCCGGATATATACCGGTTAATATACCCAGTATAGCCGTTGCGGCAATAACAGCCACCACGTGTTGTCCTTCCTGCAGAAATGAAATGAAGTCAAGTTGTCGTCCGACAACATTATTGAGTAGAGGTATACTGATCAGCGCCAGTATACAGGACAGTACCAGTGCAAACATCGCCAGCATCACAGATTCAAAAATGAATTGTCCAAACAACTGCAGCTTGCGTGCGCCCACGGATTGCCGCACACCAATCTCCTTCCAGCGATGCGAAGCCCGTGCAGTAGTAAGGTTCATAAAGTTTACACCGGCTATCAACAGGATGAATGCTCCAATGATATAGAATACATCCAGGTACTCGCCATTGAACTTGCGGTAGTTGTTATAGTCATGCTCGATATCGGTTGAACCTAAATGTATGGCTGCGAGCGGCTGCAGGTATAGCTTGTAGTATTCGTTGATCTTCGGATTGTCCATGTGTCGCGACATGAACGCAGGGAACTTCGCTTCCATGGCCGGTATATCGGTTCCCGGGTTCAACACTAAATAGGTATTTAATGAATTGCCGCCCCAGCGATTATCATATTCTTTATCAGCGCTTGTAATGGTTGTCATGGATGCGACCGCATCGAATTGCAAATGAGAATTCTCCGGTATATTTTGAAGTATCCCGGTGATCGTATACTCCTGATCACGATAGGTAATAGTATTATGAAGCGCATCCTCCTTGCTCTTGAAAAATTTCAATGCGAGGTCTTCCGTAATCGCCATAGTGTTGGGCGCGTCCAGTGCAGTGGCACGATCGCCTGCTATCAATTGAAAATCAAAGATGTCGAGGAAGGTGCTGTCGGCGGTTGCTACATGCTGCACCAGCATTCGCGTTTCGCCTTTTGTAAACAGCTGCTTTCCGTTAATGAACAATCGCGTATACGTCTTTACCTCGGGAAACTCACGGCCTATAGCAGGCGCCATGCCGGGCATCGACAAGGCAACTTTTTGTTCGTTGGTCCCGGGAAAATTTTGGACTTCATCAAGTCTATAAATAGCAGCGCTTTGACTATGAAACGAATCGAAGCTCTTTTCATCCTGTACAAACAAGTAAATAATGAGACAGGCGGCCAATCCAACGGAAAGACTGAAGATGTTGATGAAGGCGTAGAGCGGTTGTTGCCGGATGGCACGTAGCGCAATGGTGAAGTAGTTCTTAATCATAAGCAAGGCGGTGTTTTTTATTCTATACTTCCTTTGTTCCGGAAGGTTACAACGGAAATATATTCACATGATTGAACTGCTGGCACAAGGAGGATGCCAAAGCCAACCTGTTGATAGTGAAGACACTTCATCGGCCATTGTCCGAATGTATGCCCGATACCGAACAAAAACGTGAGGGTACGTTACCACTATTTTTACTTGTCGATTCGTATGCATTTGTCGACTTTACAGAAAAATTACCCATGATCGATATTGTTATTGAAGCACGGCAGGCTGCGTTGGCGCCCGGTATGAACGTTCGGAGAATTCTTCCGTTCCGACTGAGACGAATGGTGGGACCGTTCATCTTTATGGACCACGCAGGTCCGGTAAATATTCAACCACAGACTGTTTCATCCATGGATGTATTGCCGCATCCGCATATAGGTTTATCTACGGTTAGTTACCTCTTTGGTGGTTTGGTTACGCATCGTGACAGTCTTGGAGTAGAGCAGGTAATTCGTCCCGGTGAAGTAAACTGGATGACGGCCGGTAAAGGTATAGCACACTCCGAACGTTTTGAAGACCCGGCTGCATTGGCAGGAGGTTCGCTTGAGATGATACAGACATGGGTTGCGCTGCCGGAGAAAGATGAAGAGTCAGACCCGATGTTTGAGAACGATAAAGAGCAACAGTTGCCTATATTTACCGAGACCGGTATATGGATGCGACTGATCGCTGGCAATGCCTATGGTTTGCGAAACGATGTGAAGACACACTCGCCTTTGTTTTACCTGCATGTTATACTGGACAAGGATAAACGTTTTGGACTTCCGAAAGAACACTCCGAGCGTGGTATATATATAGCGAAGGGAAGCGTAGAAATTTCCGGCAAATTCTATACAGCCGGACAGATGATCGTTTTCACCAAAGGAGTAGACCCGGTAATTATAGCCAAAGAAACATCAACGCTCATGCTCCTGGGAGGTGAACCGGTGGGTGAACGTTACATCTGGTGGAACTTTGTCTCATCACGAAAAGAACGCATCGAGCAGGCCAAAGCAGACTGGAAGGAGGGAAGAATAATTCTGCCACCCAATGATAATTCCGAATTTGTACCACTTCCGGAAGACAAGTCAAAACCTTCCGGTGGTCCGGCTCCGCAGTTGCTGTCATAGTATATATCAACGTTTGCTCTCAATGAAAGACAAGCCCACGGCAAAGAGAATATTCTTGATGATGTTGTTCACGTTGTGAAATGCCCAGACGGCTATCACTTCTTCATCTTTCAGGTTTTCGAAAATGTAGTTGCTGAAAGCAAAGAGAAAGAGATTGAGACCAAAGTAATAGATAACGGCACTGTTTATCCAGAAAAACGGGTACTGCATAATGTAAAGGGCAGGCCTTTTATTTAGCAGATGGTCATAGTATATAAGCGCATAACCAATAGACAAAATAGCGCAGAAGGTTATCACATAGCTTTGCACACCGGT
Organism: uncultured Chitinophaga sp.; assembly: GCA_966211525.1. Lineage (GTDB taxonomy): Bacteria > Bacteroidota > Bacteroidia > Cytophagales > Cyclobacteriaceae > Ohtaekwangia. The sequence goes on from CBIHOZ010000097.1 coordinate 6,217, forward strand.
GATAGTCTGTATGCAAAACGTATCCCAGATAAATATGCAACAGGCGACTCCGATAAACGAATATATCGCCTGCTTTACGTCAGGGAGGAGTCGTGCATACATCAAACTCAGTACGGCAAAGCTAACCAGGAAATAGATGTTGTTTACGGCATGGTTGGATATCTGATTCAGGATCAGAATATATCCCACCACGTCTGCAATCAAACTCACCATTAACAAAACACCAAACAACTGGTATTGCCGTAACTTCAAAACGTGTCTTTTTCGTAAAAGACAATATATAGGCACAACTATAGAGAAGTAAGAGATATATAGTAGTACCTTGAAGATAAGGTGCACCATAAACTAAATTACTTTGGACAAGCCGGTGGACAGGCGGCCGATGCATCTTCAAATACTTTCAACGCAGCTACCTTTCCATTGGCGCCTGTTGCTGACTGCGGACTCAACAAAAGCTGAGGGTTATTGTTGTTGTCTCTGGCAAAAGAAATAGAAATGTCTGTAACGCCATTTTCCCATAGGCGTGAAAAAGTATTCTGTCCGAAAAAGTGTGACTTGGTAGTGCCGGTGTACCTGGCGATCCATTGCTGAGCGGTCTTCCACGGTATATCTCCGTACTGTGTAGCGATGTACTTGCATGGTATCTGTTTTCCTTTTTCATCGATACCAATCGGAAGAATATGGATCTTTTTATAGGGATCGTGTGCATAAAAGAGACTGATCCCAACGCACTTCTTATTCCCGACAATTGCCTTGATGCAACCGGACCGGAGCAGGTAATTTTTCTCACATCCCGGATTTGCAGCATTATAGTTTTCAATCCATTGTTGCGCTTTATTCGTTTCTATGGGCGCACCCGTTGTTTTATTGAAAGGATTATAGCTGGCGCTAACCGTTTCTTCACGGGCAACGTCAGTCTTTGTTTGGTTCGATTCGCTTTCTCGCGCATTCATCTCCTGCTCGGTGCAGGCTGTTAAAGCGATCATTCCGGTAGCGACCAATCGGGTAAAGTTTTTAATCACGCGTATGTTTTTTAAGTAGAGTATATATCTGTCGGCAGGCAATAACATATATTTTTTTAATATATACTATACTGTGCAAATCGGGTTGTTCGATCTTTTGTGTTTGATGAATGGTTAACTACGTACGTAGTCTTGTTGCGTAGCTTTATATATAGTAATACTGCAGTATGTATATACCAATTTTAAGGTGAGCCAAGATGTTCTTGTTCTGAAACAAAAAAATAGACCTTGTTAATTTATATCCATTCAAAATTGTGAATGTATAACCATTGCTGGGGGATATGTGAAGACATTGCATTTGGTTGACGATTCTATCGTTTCAATGTGCGCTTCTGAATGCCGAAATTTGGGACAATACGTCCGATAGAACTGCGCGCGATATTTCTGACTGAATCGATAGTATAGACCTGTGTTGAGTAAGGACGTTATAATTAGGGGACGAGACTAGTGAGCCCCGGAATGATGACACCACCTCTACATATCGATATAGAGATATAGGTGTATATATTAAACGACTACACCAGTCGTAGTGCCTGGGCCGGTATATCACTCAGATTGGTAACATGCAGGGCAGCGTTTAACTCAATGGCTGCTTTTGGCATGCCGAACACAACGCTGGAATGTTCGTCTTGTGCTATAGTTCGCGCTCCGGCAGTTCGCATTTGTAAAAGTCCTTCTGCTCCATCTTTACCCATGCCCGTCATAATAACGCCAACGGCATTTTGCCCGGCATGTTTTGCTACGGATTGAAACAGTACATCTACCGAAGGGCGATGCCTGTTTACAAGTTCACCATCGCGAACTTTAATATAGTATTGTGCACCACTCCGGTAAAGCTCCATGTGTCTTCCGCCCGGAGCGATATACGCATGTCCGCGCATAACGCGTTCACCATTCGATGCCTCTTTCACCGTTATAGCACATTGCTTATTAACCTGGTCTGCAAAAGATTTGGTAAATCCTGCAGGCATGTGTTGTGTGATTACGATGCCCGGTGCATCGGCAGGAATCTGCCCGAGAAAATAGCGAAGTGCTTCCGTTCCGCCTGTAGAGGCGCCAACGGCTATAACTTTATCGGTAGTTCTGTAGTTAGTGATAACAGTCTTGTGAACAATGTTGTTGGTTGCACCAACCGGTGGAGTATACTTGCGATTCTTGATAGGTGTAATATAGGCGGCTTTGATCGCATCCGTGATACGGATCTTTGTCTCCTGTAAAAACTCCTTTGTATTTCGAATCTCAGACTTGGCAACAATTTCCACCGCGCCGAGGTCTAATGCCTTTAACGCAAGCTGACTTCCATGTTGCGTTAAACTCGATATGATAACAACCGGTACAGGATGCCTCGTCATGAGTGTTCTTAAAAATGAAAGACCATCCATGCGTGGCATTTCTATATCAAGTGTAATTACATCCGGTATCTCTTTCAGAATATGTTGGGCAGCAAAGTATGGATCGGATGCTTTGCCAATGACGGTAAGCTTCGGATCATCTTCTATTATCTCGCACAACGTTTGTCGCACAAGTGCAGAATCATCAATCACCAATACTTTGATCTCACGTGCCATAACCTGTCTTTAGCTCATTTGATATACCGTTGGCTTGAGCTGCCGGAAGGGAACATCCATTCCCATAATCGATTCGCTGTGGCCCAGGAATAACAATCCGTTAGGAGCGAGGTGCGAACTGAATTTACGAATGAGCGATTCCTGCGTAGGCTTATCAAAGTATATCAATACATTTCGGCAGAATATAATATGAAAGTCGATAGGAGGAAGCGGCAGCGAACTATCCATTAAGTTGATTCGCTTGTAGTTGATCTTTCTTCTATACTCAGGCTTCACGCGCAGCAGGTCGGGATTGATTTTACTCTTCAGAAAATACCTGCGCTTCATATCAATGGGTATAACCATTGTCTTATCCGCAGTATATATACCCTGGTATGCCGATTGAATAACACGTATAGAGAGGTCGCTTGCCAGAATGGAATAATTGAAGGCGGGATTTAACCGCTTGAATTCTTCCAGTACCATAACCAGGGTATAGGGCTCTTCTCCGGTAGAGCAACCAGCCGACCATATATTAAGAGTTTTATCGCCTGAGTTTTTATACCATTGCGGAAGATATACCGTTCGCAGGAATGTAAAATGATCCGGCTCACGAAAAAAATCAGTCTTGTTGGTAGTGATCAGATCGACAACGTGCAGCAGATCGCCTTGCTTGCCTTCATCACTGAATATATAGTCCAGGAATTGTTTGTAATCAGACATTCCCAGACTCTTCACCTTTTTGTTAAGGCGGCTCTCCAGCATCGACAGTTTACTGATGGGCAGCTTGATTCCATACTCGCGTGTTACATACGTGCTTAAACGCTGAAAACTTTCGCTGTCCATCTTGATGAAGAGGGATTGATCGTGTAATGAAGCAGTCGAAGGGCTTTGCATAGGTATATATATTATTTGGATGGAACGCCTGCGATGGCTTTTGACTCTTTTGTATAGCTCTCAGGTTGATGAATGAAAAGTGATTTCTTCGCACATAGTTCTTCGACCCTCGACCACTTGCGCTGCACAAACGAATTATAGTGGCTATATATAGCGATCATGTTTTCATCTGCCGGCTGCGATTGGATCAGTCTCCACTCCATTGCAATTAGCTTCTGGAGTCGTACGATCTCGGCCGTGAGTAACTGAATGTCTTCTGCGGCATCGCGAAACTCTTTTTGCAAATCATCCATGGCCTGCGCATGGTTGTCCTGGGCCTGCTGAAATTTATAGGTGTCCATTTTCCGGTTTGACTCTTTCAGGTTTGAGAATTTCAGTGGAATGGATAACGTTGCTGTAAGGGCATTATAGTGTGGCGATGGCGCCTCCGGGTTAGTTGCTTCCGTGATGTAGTTATTACCAATGGTAAGCGATATATCGCCGGTGCGATTGACCTGGTTGAGACGGATCTCCTGGTTTAATAATTCTGTTTCTGCATGAATGAGTTTCCCGGAAGGATGATTTTCCAACGGTAATTCCCGCGTGGCTGTGTGTTCGTTCCATACTGGTTCACCGGGAAGAATATGAACATCTCCCAACTGGTGTGCTAGGAGTTCTGCCAATGCAGCAAGATTCTCGGTATAGTCGTGCAACAGTATATCTCTGGAGAGTATATTTTCCTCCTTCAGAATAGTCAGCTGAAGTTTCGATACACTGTCATCGCATACAGGCAGCGACAATAGACTGTCGTACCGCGTCAGTGCATGCAAGCGCTGTTCCATGATCCAGCACGTTTGAAAGAGCAGCAAAGATTCTCTTTTGAAGTCATGAGCAAATACTTCATGCTGTGCATGTGCGAAGTATCGGTTGCTGGTCGCATAGCGCACCCGTTGTTTACGCTTGCCGCCGGTTTCAAGCGTATAATCGAGCCCGATGAAATATTGATGCGGCATATTGATACCGCTGATGTCACCGGAAACATTTCCAACCGTAATAGAAGGGTCGGGAGATGTTTTGGCTATTTCAATTTCATACTGACTTGCCGTCAGCGATTGTGCGCTTGCTGCAATGGATGGATGCGTGGCAAGTATATCCAGGAATTCCTGGACAGATATTGTTCTCGATTTTAGTTGTGCCTGGCATACGGAAGATGCCATGAATAGAAAAATATAGAGTAGTGCGTGTCTCATGCTATATAGTTTAAGTTTAAAAAGTGTCCGGAATTACTTCCGGACACTGCCCCTTTACTACAACCTAAAACTATATCTCTGTGAAGTCGCTGTCAGACGGTCCGTCTTCCAGGCGAAGATCTACACCTTTCCCGTTACCATTGGTATGATACGCGATCTCTCTTGACGCGGTGCGTGCCGGTGATTTTTTATAGGTAACAGATTTACCTTTTTTTGCTTTGATCATCGACTGGTTGTCAAGCTTGAAATAACTTACAGCAGCTTTCAATTCTTCAGCCTGTCCATTCAGTTCTTCTGCATTGGACGACATTTCTTCTGCAGCCGAAGCGTTGCCTTGTGTAACCTGCGAAAGTTGTTGTATAGCACCGTTCACCTGGTCAGCACCGGTGTTCTGTTCAACACTTGCAGCAGCAATCTCCTGTACAAGCTGTGCAGTCTTATTTATATCCGGAAGTGTATTCAGTAATAGCTCTTTGGACTGTTGTGCGGCCTTTACGGTCTTGCCCGAGATCTCGGTAATTTCTGCTGCCGCCTTTTGACTTCTTTCCGCAAGCTTGCGTACCTCAGCTGCTACTACTGCAAATCCTTTACCGTGCTCACCTGCACGTGCTGCTTCAACCGCTGCATTCAGTGCCAGTAAATCTGTCTTCGATGCAATCTCCTCGATGATGGCAATCTTCTCTGCTATATTCGTAATCGCATCTACTGTTTCCGATACAGCTTCACTGCTTATCTTGATATCATTGGCAGCCTTGTTGGCAATCTTTTCGGTCTCGCGTGAATTATCCGTGTTTTGCTGAATGTTGGCAACCATCTCTTCCATTGATGAAGAAACTTCTTCGGAAGCACTGGCCTGTTCCTGCGCTCCCTGAGACATCTGTTGTGATGCCGCTGCAACCTGCTGGCTCGCAGAAGAAACATTTTCTGCACCGTTATATATAGTGGCTGCAATCTCGCGCAAGTTGTTCACCATGTTTTCCAAAGCATCGTCCAGGTCACCGCCTTTATTTTTGATCGCGTTGAAGTCAATCGTCAGATCACCTTTTGATACCAGCTTCGCTACATCAACACTGCTTCTTAATTTTTCAACCATGAGTTGAAGCTCCTGCAGCATATCACCAATCTCATCGTGCTTGTCTACATTCACATCCGAAGAGAAATCTCCTTTTGCTACTTTACGAATGGTACCTTTTGCTATATCCAGTGAACCGGTAATATCGCGCAGTAACCACACGGCAACAAATGAACCTGTAATCACGGCAATAGCAATAATGATGATCATCATGCGTATAGTGCTTGCATACATTTCATCGGTCATCAAACGATCCTGTGCAAGTTTACTTTCTATACCAGCTTCGATTTCATTGAGTACTGCATCGGAGGCATCGTCTAATTTTTCAACTTCACCTTCTGAAAGCAATTCCGCTTTTGCATTTGAGTTACGTTCCGCCAATTCTCTTACCTGCAGGTGTAAGTTGTAAAATGTACTATACTGCATCTGGTAGCGGTCGAACAATGATTTGCTGTCACCTGCCAGGGCACCACCTATAGAAGTCATCAGTAATTCAATACGATTTTCAATTTCGCCGGCACGTTGTATCACATTGCGTGCAGCTTCTTCCGTGTTTGCATCGATCAGCAGGTTCTCAATAGTTTTCAATTCTACCAGTGCGCTTCTCAGCTGATATACCTTTTGTTGAGTTTCTTTTGAGCCAGCGTTCAGACTGGAAGCAAGTTCATCAACGGTTGTCTTGATTTTTTGAAACTCGTTGTTCGCACCATTCTGTGATAAGTACATCGCTTTCTTCTCGGAGTTTTCCATCGCGAGTGCAAGAACATTTTGGTTCGCATTCAGGAAATCCGTGATTCTGCTTTTCAATACTTTGATCTTCGTCTGCGTTGCCACGTCACTGATTTTTTCAAGCTCAGCTATCGTACCATTAAGCTCGGTGGTAAAACTTTCGATGGAGCGCTTCAACGCAGTCATGCTCTCATCATCATTGGCCTGGATAAGTTTTTTCTGGTCACGGCTTATCTCGGTCAGGTTGACTTCAACGTCACCGACCAATTGCAACTGAACGGCACTGATATCCGTGATCTCATTCAGTTTATCATTGATCTCGCTGATGCGTACATACGAGATCACAAAGACCACGCACATCAGCAACAGGAGTATGGTAAAAGACGCAATCAGTTTAGCGCGAATTGTAAAATTTTTCATCATAACAGGTAGGATATAGTATATAGATAATTATTAATTCAAGGTTTGTTCGAGTGTCAGAATTTCGCTGTTCGAGAAAATCCGGTTTATATCAATGATCATGGTGATATCGCCCTGGTTGTTCACAACACCTGTTACCGGAACCTGGGCCTTGTTATTTTCAAAGTCAGGAGCATCCTGAATATCATCGTTACCCAGGAGTATAACTTCCTTCGCTATATCTACCAGCGCACCGATCTGGAAGCCTTTACCTTCCGCGGTCTCAATATCAAGTACCATGATCCGGCTCTTCTTGGTGATCTCTGCCTGAGATAAACCAAGCTTCAGCCGACTGTCCAACAACGGCAGAACTTTACCGCGCAGGTTAATGATACCAAGCATATAGGGTGGCGTGTTGGGAACTTTGGTGACACGATCCAGTTCAATGATCTCCTGCACGTTGTCCACAAGAATGGCAAATTTCTCTGCACCCAGGGAAAACGTGAGATATGCTTTTGCTTCGTTGTCAATTTTCATTTTATGATCAATTGTTATTTATGTTGAAGAGACGTGCAGGGTCCAGTACCAGCGCGAGTGAGCCGTTGCCAAGAATTGTGCTGCCCGAGATATACTCCTGTTTTTGAAATGCTTCGCCAAGGGGTTTGAGCACGGTTTGCATTTTACCTTCGATGCGATCTACTGCTATACCCTTGCGCGTGCCGTTAACCAATACCGAGATAACATCCACAGTTTTTGGCGGATTTACTTCGTCATGAAATTCCTTGCGCAGCGAGAATACGATCAACGGTTGTTCATTCACAATGACGGTAGGATTTACTTTGTCTTTTCGATCGAGGTTGCTATAGGCTATACGATCAATTCGTTCTATAACACTTAGTGGAATGATATACCTGGTCTCGGCCACGTTCACCAGTAGTCCTTCGATGATCGATCGTGAAAGCGGAAGTTTGATATGAAAAGAAGTTCCTTTACCGAGCTCACTCTTTACAATGATAGAGCCGCGCAATTCATGTATACGTTGCTTCACTACATCCATGCCTACACCTCTTCCGGATACATCCGATAGCTTGGCTGCGGTTGATAAACCAGGATGAAAAATAAGATTGAGGATTTCATCATCGCTCAACTTTGCATCTTTGGCAACGAGATCTTTCTCGATCGCTTTTTGCAGAACGGCTTCCTTGTTAATGCCTTTACCATCATCGCTGATGATAATGTTTATATAGGTGCTCGAGTTGAATGCTTTTAGTTTTACAGTTCCATATTCATTTTTACCGCTCGCTTTACGTTCGGCAGGAGAGCCGATGCCGTGATCGATAGCGTTGCGTATAATATGGATCATCGGATCGGCCATCATCTCGATCACATCTTTGTCCATTTCCGTATCGGCACCTTCGCTCAGGAAATTTACTTTCTTCTCCAGTGCGCGACTGAGATCGCGTACCTGGCGTTTGAATTTTATTACCAGTGTCTCAATCGGAACAAGACCAATCTCCAGCGAAGTATCGCGAAGCCGGTTCGTGATCAGTTCCAGTTGTTCCGAGATCTCAATGAAAGAAGTATTATTGTTTGCCCGTGCAACACTTTCAACTTGTCCTTGCAGCACGATCAATTCACTGATCCAGTTCAGCAAGTCATCTATCTTTCGCTTGCTTACTTTAATGATGGCATCGTTGTGTAATCGCTTTTTGGAAGTGGTGGCCGTGTTGTTTTCTTCTAGGTCAAACTCCGGGGAATCAACGTTACGGATTTTAGAGGCGGAGAATGTTCCTGCCTCCGTCAATGCTTCCCATGTGATGCTGTTGTCGTTAAACGCCTCTGCTGATTGTAAGAATACATCATCCTGAAGTATATCTCCCGAAGTAAGTTTAGTTACTTCAAGCTTGCATTCGTGATCAACGAAAAGAAAGTAACTTTCTATTTCTGCCGGTGAAGATGTAGTGGAAAGAAATTGATGCCAGTATAAAACGTTGCCGTTGTCCTGTGTAAAAACTTTAGTCTTCGCAGTTCCCAGTGCTTCAAGGTCCAGCATGATATATACCAGCTGATGTGTCCCATCCGGTGTTACATCAATGGTAGGAGTAACGCGTATGAAATACGTGGCGAGTTCATCTTTCGCGGGAGCTCCTTCTGAGTGATCGCTGTTCTGTTCCGCTTTCTTCAGTAAGTCAGCAGCGCTCTTCAGGTAATCGGTATATAATGACTTGTCGTTGATTTTCTTTTCGTCTCTTTCTTTCAGAAGATCACGAACACGATCAAACGCCTGCAGCGTTACGCTGATCAGCTCATCCGACACCTGGTATTTACCCTGGCGTACAAGATCAAAAGAAGATTCAAGCAAATGCGCGAGGTCACCTACAACGGTAAATCCAAACATATAGGCTCCGCCCTTAATGGTATGCATGGTGCGGAACACCTGCTCCAGAGGCGAAGATGCTTTTGGATTTGACTCAAGTTGCAGCAAGCCCTCATCCAGATCGTTTAACAGATCCAGCGCATCATCAATGAATCGCTTTTGATTGTTATCCATTATTAATTGAATTGTCAATCTGCGCGAAAAGACTGTCTGCGCGATACGGTTTTCGAATCCATGCACTAAGTCCTGCATCTTTGGCCGCTTTCATTTTTTCAGGACTGTTCTCGGTTGTCAAAAAAATTACCGGTATACGAAGCAGCTCCGGTGTAGCCTTTATTTTCTTCAGCAATTCAAACCCGGTGCAGTCGGGCATATTATAGTCGCTCAATACCAGGTGAACATCCGCTCCGCTGGTGAGCACTTTATAAGCATCGTTGCCATTTGAAGCACTTAGCGTAGCATAGCCCTTCCGTTGGAGGGTTTCGCAAACAAAGTCGCGGATACTGGCAAAATCATCGATAACAAGTATTGTCTTTTTCATATAACAAGGACGTGTAGCGCTTGCGTTACTTTCATTTATGCACGAAATAGCGCATAGGCCTAGGGTGGCGGAAACGCCAATGATTAAGTGGGAGCGTTTTTCGACTAAATGGTAAAATATGAATCGATAACGCGGACGATTTGAACGGTCAGCGGGCCTTTTCAGGCGATAGGTGGAGATGTTGCAGGAGGTGCAGCGCGACTGCAGGTGCGTGCATTCGGGAAAGAATTATATAACCAGGAGGCGACAGGACTACGTTCGTGTATGACACGAGCGCAGACAGGAGTTGTAGAGTGTAGCAGCGCCAGGACGTCATCATTGCTTGATGCGCTTCATAAACACATCCTTACGCCTTTTCGATACGTCCAGCGATACATCGTTGCTCATGATCACGTAGCCCCCGTCTCCCTTGACGTACTTTTTAAGACAGTTCAGGTTGATGAGGTAGGAGTGATGGATCCTGAAAAAGTTATGCTCGTGCAACAGGTCTTCATAATCGCGAAGCGTTTTTGTTACAATATACTTGCGGCCATCCGATATATAGATGTTGGTATAATTTCCATCTGCCTCACAATATATAATATCATCGGTAGGTACAAACATGAGTCCATCGCTGCAGGGCAGTCCGATCTTTCCCTTCTGAATGCCGCCCTGTTTGAAATGATGCAGGAACTGCTCTAGCCGAACGGACATGTCACCATTCATTCGCTTTTCAACTTTCTCAACAGCAGTCTTCAGATCCTGAATATCGATTGGTTTCAGGAGATAATCGATAGCCGAAAACTTGATCGCCTTCAGGGCAAATTCAGAGTGCGCTGTTGTAAAGATCACTTCAAAGTTAATCTCCTTTAAACTGGTAAGCAGATCGAAGCCGGTTTCCCGGTGCATCTGAATGTCCAGGAACACAACATTCGGGCTATGCGTCTGAATGCTGTGAAGAGCCTGTTCAATGGTGGAACAGAGTGCCACCACCGTTACGTTATCACAGAAATCTTCCAGTAAGGTGCGTAAGGTAGCACGACTCTTTAATTCATCATCAACGATTACAGCGCGTATCATGGGGCTATATATATACTTTAGACGGTTAAAACTTTAGAGGGTTAAACTCAATGTAACGCGTGTACCGGCAGCCACACCATTTTTATCAACGAGGTCTTCAATGTGTATTGGTAAATCTTTACTCATGATGCGCAGGCGTTCCTCTGTAATGCTGATCCCCACCGATGTATGCGAAGGGAAATTTTTCTCGCGCAATTTTCGGGCGGCTTCTCTGCCTATACCATTATCTTCAATGATGACAAGCAGCGTTCCCGGGTTTTGTTTTCGAATCGAAATGCGAAGTATACCTTTTGAGTAACTGTTGTAAAGACCATGGATAATGGCGTTCTCAACAAAAGGCTGAATGATTAGTGGCTGAATCTCCAGTGAGTATATATCCAGGTCGTCCTCGATGTCGAGTATGAACTCAAATTTATTCTCGAACCGGAGAAGCTCCAGGTTAATATAGTGCTTCAGCAGCGTGAGTTCCTCATGCAGGCGTATCGCGTTACTTTTCGAATTATTCAATATGCCGCGTATCAGCTTCGAGAATGTAGACAGGTAATTAATGGCATTGGCGCGGTCGCGTTCGGTAATAAAATACTGAATTGAATTCAGCGCATTGAAAATGAAATGCGGATTCATGGCCGATCGTAATGCCATGAGTTTATATTCTGCCAGTGCCTGCCGGGCAGCGGCAAGTTCATTTTGCTGCGCTATCTTTTGCGTTACATCTTCCGCAAACACCGATACACCAATAAGTTTATTATTCTCGATGATCGGATTAAACGAATATGCCAGTATCAATCCGCAGCGTTCTTCCGTTACGTTGAATGTTTCTCCGCTTAACGCTCTTTTATAGTATTCTTCCCAGCTTCGGTGCAACGCCAACGCATTAGCATCTCCGGTTTCCGGTGAGATGAGCATGCCCGGTTCCATCGAAAAGCCGTAGTTCGTTTTTACATAGTCAAGGAACGGGTTGTTCATCATAACGTAACGCAGATCACGATCAACCGACCACACCATCACACTGGTGTTGTTAATGGTAGCTTTAATGTTGGCTTCACTTCTTCGTAATTTCTCTTCAGCTTCTTTGCGCTCCGTTATATCTTTTATAACAACAATATAGTTTTGTTCACCCTGTATCTCGGCCACGCTGCCGGAGATAAGTGCATTGATACGAATGCCGCTCTTTTTATACCACACAGCTTCAAACTCTTTGTAGTCATCGTCTCCTGAAATTTCGGGTAGCCACTCCGTTGGCGATGTAAAGAGCCCTGCTTCAAGTATATTTCTGCCGATCAGTTCGTTCGGAGTATATTCCAATACGGGAATTACTTTTTTGTTGGCATTCATGATCACCATATCGCTTTTACGAATGATCATCATGGGATCGGGATTGTTGTTAAATGCTTTGGAGAATCCTTCTTTACTGGCTTTTAATCTCGCTTCCGATTCTTTAAAGTATGTTATGTCGTAGGTGACACCTACAGCGCGCTCCGAATACTTTTGATTTTCGAGTGATTCTCCGACAACGCGTAACCATTTCTTATAGCCGAGCGGTGTTATGATCTGCACCGTAACATCAAAGTTCTTGGTAATGCCGGCAATCAACTGCTGGTATACATGTGTGATCAGTTCCTTGCTGTTCTCTTCGTATAAGGCAAGGTGAAAATCAAAGTCCTGAATATCGGTGTTCTTGTCAACACCAAATATATTATACATCTCTTCCGACCACTGAAATTTCTGTGAGGTGTATTCATACTCCCAGCTTCCGATTTTAGTCAACCGTTGTGTGAGGCTTAACAGGTGTTCGCGTTCCAGCAACTGGTGGTAGTTGGCGAGAAGTTGTTGATGTGTTTGGTTTAGTTCTTCCGTAAGCAATAACTGATGCTGAGAGGAGTTAGTGTCTCGTTCATTCGGAAGAATTGTCTCATGCCGATCCGCGTCAGCGGTAATGTCACGCCAGACACCCAAAATCTGGGTTGCACGTTGATCAGTGTCTCTGGTAATTTTTATTTTTTCCTCAATGAGGTATTGTTTATGATCTGCGCCTTCATGCGACAGCCTGCGTTCAAAACGAGTTGTATCGGGCGTATGGATAAACGCTTCGTAGTCTTCGGGAATTCCGAATGAGACAGTGTCGGGAAGCTGATATTTCAGACGGTTTTCCTTTGATGCAAACCAGATTCGTGTCTTGTTATGATTATCATACATCCAGAAAATGTCATTGGACAACTCTGCAAGGTTGCTCAAGACGGTATGTGTTAAACCATCTGCGGTAGAAACATGAAAGCCGTTCGACATTCTGTGATGTTAAGCAAAAAACGAAATACTTAAAACAGAACATTTTATTTCCCTGATTTTGGCATCAAACCTCACGTCAGTTTGATCGGTAATATTTTGTACTGATGTTTCAGAAAGATGGCCTCACCATCAGCAGGTTAACTTTAATTAGTTTTTGAACAACCGGATTTCGATTGATGGAGAAGAATACTTCCTGATAAAAATCAGGAGGCCTTCCTAATATTTATCAAAAATTATCGTCTGAGTCTGGCATAGCTTCGTCCGTGAAGAGTACCGATACAATTTTGAATCCATCTATACCTGCATGAGAAACCTGCTGCGATTGCCATTCGTGTTTTTAGCCATGCTTTGTATGCTGGTCGGCTTGTGGACAGGATTGAACCGGATAGGATGGAGTATATATGCCATGCCGGCTATTGTACATCATGGTGCTATCATGGTGGGCGGTTTTTTAGGAAGTCTGATCGCACTGGAGAAGATAATTCCCCTGAAGAAGAAAGCCCTATATATCATTCCCGCGCTGAGCGGTGCCAGTGTTATACTTTTCTTATTACAAAATGATGTTGTTGCTTTCGCTACGCTTATAACTGCTAGTGCCGGCCTTTGCTTTGTGTTTTTGTATTACCTGGTAACACAAAAACAGTTTATATACCTGCTCATGTTTGCAGGCAGTATAGGTTGGCTGGCTGGAAATATAGTGCTACTCTCACAACGGTTCTATCCGGCAGCCTTTCCATGGTGGGCTGCGTTTGTTCTTTTTATAATCAGTGCCGAGCGCCTGGAGCTGATGAAGTTCCTCCCGGTCAGTAAAAAACAAAAGGCTTTATTTTCGGTGTTACTGTTTTTATTTCCGGTTGGTATTATACTCTCGTTTCATAACTATGGAAATATAGTGTGTGGTGTGGCGCTGGTTGGTATAGCCGTGTGGTTACTACGCTTTGATCTTATTGGTGTTACCTTGCGGAAAACCGGGTTGCCGCAGTATGTAGCCGTAGCACTGACCGCTGGCTATGTTGCGTTATTGATAAGCGGATTGTTACTGATAACTTTCGCATCGAAGACAATGGGATATGATGCTGTAGTCCATACGTTTTTTGTCGGCTTTGTATTCTCTATGATATTTGCACATGGTCCTATTATTCTGCCGGGTGTGTTGGGTATTACGGCAAAGCCGTTTCATCGTATAGTATACCTTTGGCTTTTTCTTCTGCATGCTTCATGGTTGTTGCGTTGTATAGCGGATGCCCTATTGTATTTTGAGTGGCGCAAAGCAAGCGGTTGGATTACAGCCGTTGCTATTGTTGGATATTTTATTTCAATGGCTATTTTAACGGCACGAAGTCATCGGCATGCAAAGACTGTTTAATATTCCGTTGTTGTTTTTAGTGATCGCTTCATGGCTGGGCGTGTTCTTGCGGTGGTATACGTTGTCACCGGTGGAAGGTGTTAATTATACCTATATGCTGCATACACACTCGCATGTTATGTTCCTGGGCTGGGTCTGTAACGTTCTCTACCTGGCCTTTGTGTATAATCACGTTGGTACCGGTCAACACCGTGTGTTTGTGAGGTTATTCACGGTACTGCAGGTATTAATAGCGGGGATGCTGATAGCCTTCCCGTTGCAGGGATATGGTTTGTATTCCATCATTTTTTCGTCCTTGCACACGCTCGGTATAGTCGTGTTTGCAATTTTGTTTTTCCGCAGGAGCGAAGCAAAGTATACCGTGTCCTATTGGTATGTGCGCATGGCATTGATCTTTTTCATATTGTCGGCAGCCGGGCCATTTTCGCTCGGGTATATTATGACGTTAGGACCAGCATATCGCGACTGGTACTACTTTTCCATATACTACTATCTTCACTTTCAATATAACGGCTTTTTTACATTTGGTATCTTCAGTCTCTTCTTTAAACTTTTAGAATCGCGTCAGGCGACAATCGACAATGCAAGCGCTATAGCGTCAGGACGACTCCTTGCTATTGCATGTATACCGGCTTACTTTCTCAGCATTCTCTGGGCACAACCCGGTACAGTGTTTAATATCGTAGGCGGTATAGCGGCATGCATGCAGGTATACGCGTTTGTTTTATTACTCAAATTATTTCGGTCATCGTATGCTGCCTGGCGCGGTTCGCTTGCGCCAGTGTCGCGCGGGGCAATGGCCATCGTGTCGGCTTGCTTCGCTGTAAAATTACTCTTGCAATGTGTCTCAGCGCTTCCGGAAATTGCGGCTATGGCGTATCAATTGCGACCGGTGGTTATTGCATATTTGCACCTTGTTCTGGTGGGTATAGTTACGTTGTTTTTATTTGTATGGTATAAGGAGAACAAATTTCTGAATACAAAACTGGATATACCAGTGTTCCTGATGTGTGTGATCGCATTTGCCGGAATGGAATTGGTATTAATTGCCGTGCCTTGGTGGACTAGCTTTCAAACAGTTCTCGTTTTCCCTTCGCTCTATTATGTTTTTGCCTTTTCAATGATGCTTGCTATCGGCTTCTCGATGGTATACTGGAAAGCTCTGAAGCGATACCGGTAAAAATCAATAACCGCTTGTTCACTATTATATAGTGCACGTCTGCACGTTCATTTGCCTGAACTATATCTGTCAGTAAACATCACCAACGCTTCAATTGCCTGCTGTCGGATTGTGAGAGCGATCGGTCTATATACTGTATAGCGATGATTTTTCCGTCTGATATACCTTGCAGTATAAAGTTGTGCAGGTGACAAAAATACTTTTTCAGTATGATCAAAATCATAAAGGACAATACGGGCGGCAGCTACTTTAGCACTTGATACAGGACGACAAAACTCACTAAACAATCAAACTGTAACACTATGAAAAAGCTGTTTTTAATCATGCTTATAGGCGCCATGTTCGTGGCCTGTGGGCCCGACAAACCCAAAACATCGGAGAACGAGGATGCTGATAGTTACGAGAACATTCACGGCAACGAAGACGCTAATGCCGTTGCTGCCAATGCGAATGACGGTAAAGGTATTGGACAAGTAACCGAAGTTACACTCAACACACCGCTTGAGCAGGAGCGCATCGGCCGTGGTAAAGCAATCTATGAAATGAAATGCCAGGCATGTCACCGACTCGATGATCAACGTGTAGTAGGCCCGGGATGGAAAGATGTAACGAAGCGCAGAAAACCCGAATGGATCATGAACATGGTAACCAACGTGGATGTGATGCTTGATAAAGATGCCGAAGCACAGAAACTCCTTGAACTCTGTCTCACGAGAATGCCAAATCAAAATGTTAGCGTAGGCGATGCACGAGATGTGCTGGAGTTCATGCGCCAGAACGATGGCGAGAAATAATATAGCGATATATCTAACTACTAATTAACTATACATGAAAACAATAACTAAACTGGCGTGTGGCGTAGCCGTTGTATGTGCTGCCTTCACGATCCATAGTTGCAAGCCTGCAGGCCCCGACAAGGCGTTAACCGGTGATGCCGCATCCAAAGCATACGTTGCCCCGGGTAAATATGATGAGTTCTATAATATAGTATCCGGCGGTTTTAACGGACAGATCGGTATATATGGATTGCCATCAGGTCGCCTCTTTAAAATTATACCTGTGTTCTCTACGTTCCCGGAAAATGGGTATGGCTATAGCGAAGAGAGTAAGCCGATGTTAAATACATCCAACGGCTTTGTGCCGTGGGATGATCTTCACCATATATCCTTGTCGACAACAAACGGTGAACACGATGGCCGCTGGGCATTTGCGAATGGTAACAATACACCGCGTGTTGCCCGCATCGATCTGAAGACTTTCAAAACGGTGGAGATACTCGAATTGCCAAACAGCGGGGGAAATCACTCATCTCCCTATATAACGGAGAATACAGAGTATGTAGTGGCGAGTACACGCTTCAGTATTCCGATCGGTGACAATACGGATGTACCTATTAGCTCCTATAAAGAAAATTTCAAAGGAACGGTAAGCTTTATAAAAGTGGATACTTCCGGTCACATGAAGATCGCATTTCAACTCGTAACACCGGGTGTAAACTTCGATCTGGCGCGTGCGGGTAAAGGTCCTTCACACGGTTGGTTCTTCTTCTCATGCTACAACACCGAGCAAGCCTATACGTTGCTGGAAGTAAACGCATCACAGAAGGATAAGGATTTTATCATGGCGGTTAACTGGAAGAAAGCTGAAGAGTATATCCAGGCTGGTAAAGGTAAAACTACCAAGGCACGCTATGCTCACAACGTGCACAATGAAAGTACACACCAGGCTACATCTACAATACTGGAAGAAGTATTGCAGCTTGATCCGACTGAATTGAAGGATATCATTTACTTCATCCCATGTCCTAAATCACCTCACGGCTGTGATGTTGACCCTTCCGGTGAATATATAGTAGGCAGTGGAAAACTGGCCGCGCTTATCCCGGTATTCTCGTTCGATAAAATACAAAAAGCTATTGCTAACAAGGAGTTTGAAGGTGACTTCGCTGGTCTTCCGGTGATCAAATATGAATCAGCACTCTATGGTGAAGTTACCAAGCCCGGGCTCGGTCCTTTGCACACGGAATTTGATGCAAATGGTAACGCTTATACTTCATTCTTTGTATCGTCTGAAATTGTAAAATGGAATATCAAAGATTTGAAAGTATTGGATCGCGTTCCTACCTATTACTCTATTGGCCACTTGTGTGTACCCGGCGGTCCTACGAAAAAGCCTCATGGTAAATATGTAATTGCCTATAACAAAATTACGAAAGATCGGTACTTGCCAACCGGTCCGGAGCTTACACAGTCTGCGCAGCTATATGATATCAGCGGTGAGAAGATGAAGCTGATCCTGGACTTTCCGACAACGGGAGAACCTCACTATGCAGAAGCTATACCGGCTGAAATGTTAATGCCGAAGTCAACGAAGATATATAGGCTCGAAGATAACCAGCATCCATATGTAGCGAAAGGGGAGGGACAAACCAAAGTGGAACGCAAAGGAAATGAAGTGCATGTATATATGACTGCGATACGCTCACACCTGACTCCTGATAATATAGAGGGAATTAAACAAGGCGATGATGTATATTTTCACGTAACGAACCTTGAGCAGGATTGGGACGTTCCTCACGGCTTCGCTATAAAAGGTGCTAATAATGCTGAGATACTCATTATGCCCGGTGAGACACAGACGCTGAAATGGAAAGCGGATCGCACGGGTGTGTTCCCGTACTATTGCACAGACTTTTGCTCTGCGCTTCACCAGGAGATGCAGGGATATGCACGCGTATCTGCGCCCGGTAATAACGTTCCGTTAAAATACTCAACCGGCAAAACTGACGATCAAACAAGTGGTGCCGGTCAGTAGTAGTTCATAGTTACAGGTTGAAAGGCCCTGTCTGTAATAGGACAGGGCCTGATTTAAACAATAGACTTATGAAAAAATTAAAACCCCTGTCGCGTGTAGTCATTGCGTTGTCTGCCATCCTGATGATCACAGCGTACTATGTTCCGCTGTGGCAGATTTTGATGTGGGCTCCGCAATACCCGGAGGGACTTGAAATGAAGATATGGGTGGATAACATCACGGGCGATGTGAAAATCATCAGTGCTCTGAATCACTATATCGGAATGAAACACATTGAAGTAAGCATGTTCCCGGAGTTCAGTTATATGATATATATTATAGGTGCGGTAATCACAGTTGGTCTATTGACTGCCGTTTTTAACAGGAAAATACTATTACTGGTATATACGTTTGTAATTGTGGGGTGTGGTGTAGCGGCTTTGATTGATTTTTATATATGGGGCTATAACTACGGACATAACCTGGATCCCACTGCGCCCATCGTTGTGCCGGGTATGTCGTATCAGCCTCCGTTAATTGGAAGAAAACAACTTTTGAATTTTACTGCGTATTCGGGGCCGGATACCGGTGGCTGGGTTTTCCTGGTTATAGGTGTTGTGGTGATCAGTGTTCTCGTATACGAAATATATACTTCGCGGGTAACAAGTAAAGTTGTCACGCCAGTTATCGCCATGATCGCCACGATAACATTCATGTCGTGCTCAACGGAACCTCAACCGCTTCACTATGGGAAGGATGCTTGCCACGCCTGTAAAATGACGTTGATGGATAACAGGTTCGGTGCAGAGATCATTACAGACAAGGGCAAAGTATATAAGTTTGATGACGTCAATTGCATGTTGAATTTCTTTCACAGCGATCAGCTCAAAGCTCCTGAGCAGGCAACGGTTCTTGTTGTTGACTTTTCCCAACCGGAAGCGTTGATCGATGCCCGGACGGCACGGTATGTAAAGTCAGAGACAATCCGCAGTCCCATGGCCAGCAATATAGCAGCATTTGAGACAGTGGTTTCACTACAGACTTTTAATAATTCGTGGCAGGGTGCCGTACTGAATTGGAATGAACTTCAGCAGGAATATAAATAACCGGTAATAATGATGTTGATCCAACGATATTTTTCAATAAGCTGTATTGTATGGTGCCTGATTACCATCAACAGTTATGGACACACGATCGTAGTGGATCAAGCCGGTAGAAACAAGAGTATAAAGCGGGCCATAGCAGCTGCTCAATCAGGTGATAC
>CBIHOZ010000098.1:0-25717 GCA_966211525.1 uncultured Chitinophaga sp.
GTTGATCGTGTTCTTCAACTCCAACATTTCTCCGCGAACATCCACCGCGATCTTTTTGGACAAGTCTCCTTTCGCCACCGCGGTTGTTACGTCTGCTATATTTCGAACCTGGTTGGTAAGGTTGGATGCCATCTGGTTTACGGAGTCGGTCAAGTCTTTCCATGTACCACCAACACCCGGTACGTTTGCCTGTCCACCAAGCTGGCCTTCTGAACCCACTTCACGCGCCACACGTGTTACTTCCGAGGAGAATGAGTTGAGCTGATCCACCATGGTATTTATAGTGTTCTTCAACTCGAGCAATTCTCCTTTCGCATCCACGGTAATTTTCTTGGACAAGTCACCGTTCGCCACCGCGGTTGTTACCCCCGCTATATTTCGCACCTGACCTGTCAAGTTCGATGCCATCTGGTTTACCGAGTCGGTGAGATCTTTCCATACACCACCAACACCTTTCACCGTGGCCTGTCCACCGAGTTTACCTTCGGTACCTACTTCAAGTGCCACACGCGTTACTTCTGAACCGAATGAGTTGAGCTGATCCACCATGGTATTTATAGTGTTCTTCAACTCCAACATTTCCCCGCGCACGTCCACGGTAATTTTCTTAGACAAGTCACCGTTCGCCACCGCGGTTGTTACACCCGCTATATTTCGCACCTGACCTGTTAAGTTCGATGCCATCTGGTTTACCGAGTCGGTGAGATCTTTCCATATACCACCCACACCTTTCACCGTGGCCTGTCCACCCAGTTTACCTTCTGTACCTACTTCAAGTGCCACACGCGTTACTTCTGAACCGAAGGAGTTGAGCTGATCCACCATGGTATTTATAGTGTTCTTCAACTCCAACATTTCCCCGCGTACGTCCACGGTAATTTTCTTGGACAAGTCACCATTCGCCACCGCGGTTGTTACACCCGCTATATTTCGTACCTGGTTGGTAAGGTTACCCGCCATCTGGTTTACCGAGTCTGTCAAATCTTTCCATGTACCACCAACACCTGGTACATCGGCCTGTCCACCGAGCTGCCCTTCGGAACCCACTTCACGTGCCACACGCGTTACCTCGGAAGAGAATGAGTTGAGCTGATCCACCATGGTATTTATAGTGTTCTTCAACTCCAGCAATTCTCCTTTAGCATCCACTGTAATTTTCTTGGACAAGTCACCTTTCGCCACCGCAGTTGTTACCCCCGCTATATTTCGCACCTGGTTGGTAAGGTTACCCGCCATCTGGTTTACCGAGTCGGTAAGATCTTTCCACACACCACCAACACCACGCACCGTTGCCTGTCCACCGAGTCTTCCTTCTGTACCTACTTCAAGTGCCACACGCGTTACCTCGGAAGAGAACGAGTTAAGCTGATCCACCATCGTGTTGATCGTGTTCTTCAACTCCAACATTTCTCCTTTCACATCCACGGTAATTTTCTTCGAAAGATTACCGCGTGCTATAGCTGTTGTTACTTCCGCTACATTTCGCACCTGGTTGGTAAGGTTACCGGCCATTTGGTTTACCGAGTCGGTAAGATCTTTCCATACACCGTCAACACCTTTTACTTTCGCCTGTCCACCAAGTTTACCTTCGGAACCCACTTCACGTGCCACACGCGTTACCTCCATGGAGAACAGGTTCAACTGCTTCACCATGTCGTTTACTTCTTTCGCGATGCGCGCAAATTCACCTTGCAATACGTGACCACCAATTTCCTGTGGCATCTCCTGTGAAAGATTTCCTTTCGCCACCGAACTGATTACGTGCGCGATTTCTATAGTAGGGTGTACAAGGTCAGAGATCAATACATTCAACGAGCTTACACCGCTGGCCCACGATCCTTTTGCATTGGGTAACTCGATACGTTGCGTAAGTTTACCTTGCTTACCGATCGTATTACCGGCACGCATAAACTCCTGCATCATCTTTTCATTCATGGAAATGATGTCGTTCAGCGTATCGCATATTTTACCGCTGATACCGACCTGATCGAACGGCATGCGCACCGAGAAATTTCCATTTCGTACTTCAGTCAATACGCGCAGCAATTCACGGTTATCCAGGATACCCATGAACTGGTGGTATTGTTCTTCGTTTATAGTATAGCGGGGAACAGGTTTCTTTTTCCCGGCAGATTTAGGAGGGGAAATTACTGCAACATCATCACCGTTCTTCGAAGATGAATGAGTTGTCTTCGCTTTTTTGCCCATGAGGTAGAAATTTTGAAAGAACAATTTACTGGAGAAAAATTCACAAATACACGTGTGTAGAAATTAAAAAAAGAATTTATCGAAAAAACACAAGAACGTGGATAACGATGCGGAATAACTTCTACAGGGTACATGAAAGTGTTTATTTAAAAAAGCATGCCATGGTATAGTATATTGTGCAGTAGTGGTAGCGTTGTGAATAGCTGCGAGCTACGAGCTGTGAGCTTCGAGAGCTGCAGGCTGCAGGCCGCTGGCTACTGGACGTTAATCTGTTTGCTTGCATTTTCCTGCAGCCAGTAGCTTGCAGCTAGCAGCCCTATATATCTCGCGGCTCACAACTCAAAGCTCGCAGCTACTCCTGGTGTACGCCTTCAGCTATTTCTTCTACCATTTTGCGACAGAATGCAGGAAGGTCCTTTGGGCTCCTGCTGGTAACTAAACCATTGTCAACTACCACTTCTTTGTCAACCCAGTTGGCACCGGCATTGATGAGGTCTGTGCGGATGGAAGGATAGGATGTTACTTCTCGTCCTTCCATGAGACCTGTCTCAATCAGTGTCCACGGTCCATGACATATAGCGGCTATCGGTTTATGCTCTTGTAAAAAAGCAGTTACAAAATTTACGGCATCCTTATTCACACGAAGCTGATCCGGATTCAGCACACCGCCCGGTAATACCAGCGCATCATACGACTGCGCATTTACTTCGTTCACAGTTTTATTTACTTCGTATTCTTTGCCCCAGTCTTTTTCAGCCCATGCTTTGATCTTGCCTTTTTGTAATGAGACAACATCCACATGCGCACCGGCTTCTTTCAAAGCTTTGATTGGTTCGGTAAATTCAGATTCCTCAAAACCATTTGTTGCGAGCACAGCAACTCTCTTATCTCCCAATTTTGTCGCCATAATTTTTTTGGTTTTAGTGAAGCTGTGCGTGGAAGAAAAAACTATACCGAGTGGAGAGTTGCTGGCTAACGCTTTGTAGAGTTGCTGGCCTCTGGCCGCTGGCTTCAGGTTTTGATTTTCGTAGTGAAATGATTTCTATTCGTAGCAATACTATATTGTGGCTACACCGGTATTTTCCCAGTAGCCAGCAGCTTGCAGCCAGCAACCTTTCCAGCGCCTTTCTCGCAGCTCAAAGCTCACAACTCGAAGCTTGCAAGCAACTACGCTGTCCCATGCAGGGTAATTAAGTGGACAGGCATTTCTACATCTGGCGTTTGCAATTGTGGCGGTGATGCGAAAATATAGCGTTGGCGGGCTGGCACGAAAATTTACAGTATACTACGCTACAACCCTCGCTATTTATGCATACACTTTGGACAGGAACTCTGGAATTTGGCTTGGTTAATATTCCTTTTAAAATTGGTTCCGCGAGTTTCAGTCCGGGTGCTGATTCTCCCGCACTGGCCAAAGGAAATATAATTCGTATTGAAGATTTTCTGCTAAAAGATGAAGTGCATCTCCCTTCGCCTTCATCAGATACTACATTTCAAATACAGCCGGAAGATACCGGCCTCCACGCTTTTGATATCTTTCGTCACGGTCTTATTCGCAATAATAAAGTTGCGTTCGGACCTTTCAATGCACTGGATAATAATCGTGTTTGCTGGTTGCATGCAACTGATACTACGGTTTGGTTTCACCTCGGTGATGAAGTGCGTGACGCTGAACAGCTGAACCGGTATATCAATTTCAGAAAGAGAATCAAACAAAAACAACTTCCTAAAAGGACTTTCAATTCTACGGTGAGACAATTACTCGCAGGGCAGATCAGGCTTTTCTAGATATACTTTTAGATTCCATAGCAAACAATCCATTATCCCCCCTCTCAGGAGCAGGACGCAAGTCCTCTCCGAGAGGGTATATTTTTTCATGCTGGCACATTATTTATAACACTTGTGCAGGGCTATAGGATGTCTTTACGATTACTATAGCTTCAAGACATGTATCATTAAATCGTTTTGAGATGAAAGCAATATGGACAGGAGCTATTGGCTTCGGACTGGTAAATATACCGGTGAAATTATATAGTGCTACACAACAAAGTGACCTCGATCTTGATCTTCTTGACAAGAAGGATCACGCCAATATAAAATTCCAGCGCGTTAATAAAGAGACCGGTAAAGAAGTTACGTGGTCAAATATAGTAAAGGGCTATAAATACAAAGGCGAATATGTTATCCTCGATGAAAAAGATTTCGAGCGGGCAAGTCCGAAGAAAAGCAAGATGATTGAGATCACGGATTTTGTTCAGGAGGATGAGATTGACCCGGTATATTATGAGACTCCCTATTACCTGGAGCCGGAGCGCTCAGGCGCACGCGCCTATAGTTTGTTACATGATGCCCTGGTGAAGAGTGAGAAGGCTGCTGTCGGAAGTTTTGTTTTGCGGAGTAAAGAACACTTGTGCGTATTGCGTGCCAGCGAAAAAGTTATCGTACTCAACCGGATACGTTTTGCTGAAGAGATCCGCGATACTTCGGAATTGAAATTACCTTCTACCAAACCAAAAGCAGCTGAGTTGAAGATGGCGCTTTCGCTGATCGATCAGTTAACCGGTCCTTTTAAAATTGACAAGTTCAAAGATACCTATACCGATGAGCTGCGTAAATTGATCAAGGCAAAGGCAACCGGTAAGAAAGCCGATTATCCAAAACTGAAAGTATCGCATCGTAAATCAACAGACCTGATGTCGCAGCTCAAGGCGAGTCTTAAACGTGCATCATAATGAGTTTACAGGTATATACCCGCAAGCGTAATTTTGCCAATACACCGGAGCCTTCGGGTAAAGCAAAAAAGAAATCGAAGGCTCTTACCTTCGTGGTGCAGCGACATGATGCTTCGCGACTTCATTATGATTTTCGATTGCAGGTCAACGGTGTATTGAAGAGTTGGGCTGTACCGAAAGGTCCGTCCCTGAATCCGGCAGACAAACGACTTGCTGTGATGGTGGAAGATCATCCTTTGGCATACGGAAAATTCGAAGGAGAAATTCCTGAAGGTAACTATGGTGCCGGCATGGTTGAAATATGGGATCATGGTACATACGAACCGGAAGATCAAAGTGCATCTGACCTTGATAAAACCATGGAGCAAGAACTGGAGAATGGTTCGTTGAAATTTGTACTCTATGGCGAAAAGCTGAAGGGTTCTTTTGCGCTCGTAAAGATGAAGAATGGTGATGGCAAGAACTGGCTGCTCATAAAACATCGCGATGAGTATGCCACGGATGAATATGATATTGAACAGGAGCGGAAAGCAAAGCGTAAATCTGAAAATACAAAAGACACAAATTCTTCCTCTGATATACCGGTGGCACGTTCAGTACGATCATCCAAAGAAAAAATAGCGGACTATATCAAGCCGACTATGGCCTATACGCGTGAACATCCTTTCAATGATGACGAATGGATCTTTGAAATCAAATGGGATGGTTATCGCGCCATAGCAGAAGTGAGCAAGAAAAATATAAAATTCTATTCACGAAACGGTTTGTCATTTGAAAGACTATATCCCGTTATAGCGGAAGAGTTGAAGAAAATTAAAGAGGATGTTGTGCTCGATGGCGAGGTTGTAGTACTTGATAAGAATGATCGTCCGAGTTTTCAAAAGCTGCAGCACTATAGCGAGAATCGTTCATTGCCGTTGGTATATTATGTGTTCGATTGCCTGCAGTATAAAGGAAAAGATATAACAGACCTGCCGCTGCTGGAACGGAAAAGGATTGCCGCACAGGTGCTTCCTGAAAGTAATGTGTTAAAATATTCTGATCACGTTGCTTCGGATGGAAAAGCTTTCTTTGAAAATGCTGTTAAGCTTGGTCTCGAAGGAATTATTGCCAAGCGTGCTGAGAGTAAATATGCTGCAGGCAGGAGAACGTACGACTGGCTCAAAATAAAAAATCACAACACACAGGAAGCCGTTATTGCAGGCTATACGGAGCCACGCGGCAGCAGACGATATTTTGGCGCGTTGGTGCTGGGCATGTATGAGAAAGGCAAGTTGAAATATATAGGACACACCGGTACCGGCTTTACGGATAAAGTTCTGAAGGATGTGTACAATACATTACAACCTGATGTACGCAAGACGTCTCCATTTGAGAAGAAGGTGCCGATCAATGCACCGGTAACGTGGGTAGACCCTGTGCATGTATGCGCGATCAAATATACCGAAGTAACCGAAGAAGGAATCTTACGCCATCCGGTATTCATGGGACTGCGTATCGATAAGAAAGCAAAAGAAGTAGATCACCTGGATGTTGAAGTCCCATCAGAGACCAAGATGAAAACAACCACGAAAAAAACGTCAGCAAAGAAATCAGCTGCCAAGAAAGTTGCCAAACGCAAAGCAGCGGATAAACCGGAAGCGGGTGGTAACGTGGTAAAGGTGCAGGGACACGAGCTTAAGTTTACACATCTCGATAAAATATACTGGCCCGATGAAGGTATCACGAAAGGCGAGGTGATTGAATACTATAACAGTGTTCATAAATATATTCTTCCTTACCTGAAGGACCGGCCTCAGTCGCTCAAGCGAAATCCTAATGGTATAACTGATAAAGGTTTCTTTCATAAGGATGCTGGTGATGCAGCCCCTGATTGGGTAGATAGTATAGAGCTATATTCTGAGAGTGCCGACAAGGAAATAGATTATATCCTCTGTAACAACAAAGCAACGTTGCTATACCTGAATAACCTCGGGTGTATTGAGATCAATCCATGGAATTCGCGGGTAAAGAGTCTTGATAATCCGGACTATCTCATTATGGATATTGATCCTTCCGAGAAGAATACATTTGAGGAAGTAATTGATACGGCACGGGTTATTAAAGAGGTGTTGGACAAAGCTGGTGCGGCCTCATTTTGCAAAACTTCCGGAGCATCGGGTTTGCATGTATATGTACCGCTGGGAGCAAAGTATGATTATGAACAGGCGCGTTCATTTGCTGAGATTATTGCTTCGCTCACGCTGGAACAATTACCCGAGACTACAACCATGGAGCGCTCACTCAACAAGCGCAAAGGGAAAATATACCTCGACTACCTGCAGAACAAACGCGGACAGACGCTGGCTTCCGTATATAGTTTACGCCCGGTACCCGGTGCCTCTATATCAACACCGCTTGATTGGAAAGAAGTAAAGCACGGACTTACGCCGGCACAGTTTACGATGAAAACACTCCCAAAGCGTCTGGCGAAGAAAGGCGACCTTTTCAAAGGTATACTTCAGAAAGGAATCGATATGGCGAAGTGCCTGAAGAAGCTTGAGGTTTAACGTGTTTGGGTGTTTACGTGTGTATGTGTTTAGGTTAACAATTGAATGGTGGCCCAGACGCCTGCACCGAAGAAGATGTGTCCGATGAGGATGGACACTACATAATCCTTTAGTGGTACAGCCGGTGGATTGGGGTGGATGGCGAAAAAGATACGCCAGACTATAATACCTACAATGCCACTGATGAAGCCATAGATAGCGCACGTTATTAAATCAGGTTTGCCGATTCCGTTTGTCCATAGCCAATAGTATATAAGCGAGAATACAATGCCGACAAAGTAATGGCCGAGGATGCCCACAACTATAGCCGAACTATGCTCGGAGGTTTCTTTGTTTGCAGTGGTTTGAAAGGTAAGCATGGTGCCGAGTATCTTTACTACCTTCAATCGTTTTTGAGTGATATAGGACAGCAGGTATATAAATGCAGTCATCACGGCTGTGCCACCTATACCGGCTGCTATAGCGGTTAATATATTCATGTTCGCTTCCATTATACATATAGTTTTTGGCAGACATCACAATAGAATGTCCTCCGGTTTGTCTTTCCCAGGTATTCTTTCTTCAGTGGTATATGATCTCTCGGGCAGGTACGCTTGGTATGTGCCAGCCAGTGCTTCTTCAGTTCAAATTTCTTTTTCCATTCGAGAAAGTCGAAACTGTAGTTTACGGCTTCTGCAACCAGTTGCTTCTTCTTAGCAGGTGGCAACTTACCGATATAGCTTAGCGGATGTACACCAATACGGAACAGCACTTCATTCTTGATGATGTTGCCCGAGCCGGCAAATATATGTTGATCAAGAAGAGCATCGCACGCCAGCATCTTTGGATTGGCCTTCAGCTTTTTCATCGCCTGGTCAGCATCCCAATGTTCATTCATTACATCCGTTGTCCAATCGTATACTTCATCGAGGGGTTGCTCGATAAGTTCAAGTGCACAAGCGTAAAAGTTCAGTTCGCCTTTGGAAAATTGAAGATGCAAACGGGGTGTAGCATCTTTCTGTTCGTTGATCCGATACGTTCCGAAAAGTAAAAAATGTATTCGAACTGTAAATTTCGGAAAGCATATCAAAAAGTGTTTGCCCCAGCTTTTGAAGTCAGTGATCTTTTTCCCTTTCAGTTTCGAGATATCAAACTTCTTTGTGCTGCCGCTGACTTCAGTAACTTTCTTTCCTTTAAATGCCTGAACGGCTTCTTTCAGAATAACGATGGATGGTCCTTCCGGCATTGTCGAATATATATAAGCGGTATACCCGTAATGAGTATACCGCATAGGATTACATTGCTTTACTTTTCTTTTTCAGAGAGCGTGCGCAGTTCAACAGGTTCCAGGTCGCGGGAAGCTGGTCCGGTAAATACTTTACCATCCGGCGAATAGCGCGCACCGTGACATGGACAATCCCACGTTTGCTCAGCGAGGTTCCACGCTACGCTACATTTCATGTGTGTACAAGCCGGAGACACTGCGTGCAACGTACCATCGCTGTCTTTGGACACTGCTATTACTTCTCCGTTAAACTTCACAACTTTACCTTCACCATGTGAAAGTTCAGCCATGCTTTCCAATTCTTCCGTAGCAAACCACTTGCCTATAAATTGTTTCGCAACGTCTGCGTTGTGTTCGATGAAATCGGCAAAGCCTGCAATTGGTTTGATGCGCGTAGGCGAAAAGAGGTCGCCATATATACTTTCATTCTTCGTAATGAGCTCACTTAATACGATCGCTGCTACACTGCTATAGGTCATGCCGTTTCCGCCGAAACCAGTTGCTACATATACATTGTGCGAATGTCCTGGCAGGTGACCGATGTAGGGTAGCCCATCCGTTGATTCAAAATATTGCGATGACCACTGGTAGCTCACTTCACTAACATCAAAGTACCTTCTCACGTGGCTTTCCAGCTGACGGAAGCATTTCTCTGTATTTGGTTCATGACCAGTCTTATGATCTTCTCCTCCGGCAATCAGGTAGCGCTGTCCGTCCACTACCTGTGTACGATAGTAGTGGTATGGATCATACATATCGTAAATAAGTCCTTCGGGATAATCACCGCTTTTCAATTTTACCGCCATAGCATAACTTCTCCACGGAGAGCAGCGAAGGTGAAGTAAATTTATAGTCGGTGGTATATGTGTGGCATATATCAACTTTAGTGCTTTGAATGATGCAGACTCGGAGTCTATCTGTATCATGTCATCATCCTCATTGGCATGCGTTACGCGGCAGTATTGAACAATGGTTCCGCCCAGTGCTTCAAACTGTTTCGCCAGTGCATATACGTATTTCAGTGGATGAAATTTAGCCTGCTCATCAACGCGTATGGCTTTTTCGAAAGGTATAGCAACAGGGATGTTGAAAACTGGTTCGAGGTTGAGACTTGCGTTGGCAGAAGCCTCTGCTATATCTTGCAGTTCTTTGGATTGCTTATCATCCTGTGAGAACAGATAAGCCGAGGCCTCTTCAAATTCACAGTCGATCTTGTAATCCTGTATATTTCGCTTGATCAGGTTGATGGCTTCGCGTGTAGCCTGTGCAACCAGACGTGCATTGTCCTCGCCGAAATTTTTTGAGATCGTAGTATACGGTGTATCCAGCAATGTATTGAGGTGCGCTGTTGTACCACCGGTTGTTCCGAATCCTATATTATGTGCCTCCAGGATGAGACAGTTCAGACCACTTCTTTGCAAAAGCAATCCGGTAGATATACCTGTGATCCCGCCCCCCACAATCACAACATCGTATATCAGTGTTGACGATGCTTTACGTTGTGTTTCATAAACCGGCATATCCTGCCACAGACTTACATACGCTCCATCTCGTGTGATCATAACTTTATGGTTTTTGACAGAGTGAATTAAATTTTGCTGCCAGCCGGTTCGCGGTTTCATTTGGGAGAAATTATACTGAACACGTTCTGCTTCGAACGGTCGTGGGGTATACGCTCCCCAAAATGCAGACGTGTCATGCGGTTTTCACTGCGTAACCGGAATGATTTTTTGGACAGAACACGCAGTCGTTGATTGCAACACGAAGTGCCTAAACCAAATACAGTATGAGAGATTATGACACTGTACTGATCACCGGAGCCACGAGTGGCATCGGGTATGAGCTTGCCAAATTATTCGCCAGCGATAAATATAACCTGGTGGTTGTGTCACGATTCGAAGGTACACTGCATGAAGTCACAGAGCAATTTATAGCATTGGGCGCACCACGCGTCCTTCCGATTGTTGCTGATTTATCCGTGGCCGGTGCCGCGGCCGATATATACCAGCAAACCCTGCTGCGGGGAATCGAAGTAAATATACTGATTAACAATGCAGGAGCAGGTGAACATGGTTTATTCTGTGAGACCGATATTGAGCGCAATCTGTCCATTGTGCAGTTAAACGTTTCTTCAATGATTCACCTTACGAAACTATACCTGTGTGATATGCTGCAACAGAAACGCGGACGCATATTGCAACTGGCTTCCATCGCATCGTACCAGCCGACACCTTTGCTGTCGGTATATGCCGCCAGTAAGGCATTTATACTTTCCTTTACCGATTCACTCATTAATGAACTCGAAGGTAGGGGCGTAACGGCCACAGCATTGATACCCGGCCCGACACGTACTGACTTTTTCAGAAAGGCGCATGCAGCGCAGACTAAAGCGGCACAGAATAATCTGGCTGATCCTGCAGATATAGCACGCATTGGCTACGATGCGCTGATGAAAGGTAAACATCATGCCGTAACAGGATCATCTGTACAGGCAAACGTTATCATGAGTAATATACTGCCAAATGAGTCGGTCGCTTCACGGGCGCGAAAACAAATGGAGATTGTGGTGTAGAGATATAGTATAAATATAGGGTGATGCCTAACGCGCGGAAAATTTCAGAACAGTTTCAGTTGCTGATTTTTCTTCGGAGGCGGAGGTGTTGCCTTTCCAAATACCGTGCGGCCTTCGTACTTCCATGACTCTTCACGTTCTTTTTCAATCACAGCATCCAGGTTGGTGTTGGGTATAAAATCTTTCTCTGCACGGATCGAAAGATCGGAAAGACTTTTTATCGCTTGCTGCTTATCGCTTTCGCCAAGCTTCGCTTTATCAACGGCAGTTCGCAGTGTAGCAATAGTCTCATCATATACCGTTATCGGCACAGGAAACGGATGGCCATCTTTACCACCATGCGCGAATGAGAAACGTGCCGGATCGCGAAAGCGTGAAGGCGTACCGTAAATTACTTCGCTCACCAGTGTTAGGGATTGTAGTGTACGCGGACCAAGTCCTTCCAGTAAAAGTAACTCTTCGAAGTCTTTCGGCTGTTTTTCATGCGCGAGCCAAAGTATACTTCCGAGTCGTTTAATGTCAACGTCTTTTGCCTGTACTTCATGATGCGAGGGCATCACAAGCTGACGAATTTCTTTTAACATTCGCTCGGGCGACTCGTGCGCCATCTCCAGCAGACTCGAGCGGGTAGGAGAGGCTTCACGCGCCACCATGTTAAGTATATTTCCCTGGTTCTCTCCGCATATCGATGCATGCGGCTCTTCTACGAACGAAGTGAGTGAAGCCGAATGCCAGTGGTATCGTCTTGCTGTCGTACTCATTGGACTCATGCCTTGTTGTACTACCGCCCACTGTCCTTCATTGCTTACAATAAAATTATGAAGGTATAATTGAAAGCCATCCTGCACCGCAGTGTTATCTACTTTCGCGCTGAGCTTGCTGCAACGCGCCAGGTAATCGCCATCGAGCCCGGTATATTCTCCAACCTTTAATAATTCTGCAGGTGTCTCACGTGAAGTTTTTCCTTTACCGCCACATATATAGATACCAAGTTCTTTTGCATGCGGATTTATAGCGCGCTTCAACGCACCCATCACCGATGTAGTAATACCTGACGAGTGCCAGTCCATTCCCATCACGCAACCAAGGCTCTGAAACCAGAACGGATCACTCAGTCTTCGCAGCACTTCCGCTTTACCATACTCCGCTATAATTGCTTCCGTAATGGCAAGACCAAGTCTGCCCATGCGTTCAGCGAGCCACCGCGGAACATGCCCGTAATGTAAAGGAAGATCTGCCGTACCCGAACGCCTCAAGCTCATGAGAGATTTAATTACAAGATTATAAGATTGTAAAATTAGAAAATTGAAACGTGCTATATCGAAAATTAATTCCCATCCCTAAATCTTCTAATTTTTTCAATCTTAGAATCTTCCAATCTTAAAATCTTGTAATCTTCCAGTCTTAAAATCTTGTAATCTTCCAATCTTAAAATCTTCCAATCTTCCAATTCCGTAGACGGCACGGATTTTTAGCGCGAATTGTTTAATCAACGAAAATCGCTATGGCAAAATATTCAAAATCAGCGCAGAAAAAAGTAGCGAAAGTTATGCGCGAAAAAAAAGCAGGCACGCTGAAGAGCGGCCGGAGTGGAAGGAAAGTGACCAGTCGCAAACAGGCAATTGCTATTGGGTTATCAGAAGCGAGACGAGCAGGCGCTAAAGTTCCGAAGAAAGGAGCGAAGAAGACAGCGAAGAAAGCTGCTAAAAAAGGAGCAAAGAAATCGGCGCGTAAAGGCGCTAAGAAAACTGCAAAGAAAAGCAGAAAGCGATGAAATAAGGTTTACAAATACGTTGTGTAAAACCGAGTTGTTTGATAAGATCCTGGGCGGCTAACGCTCAGGATTTTTTTATGCTGTCTCATTTTTTTGTTTGCGACTGGAAATTTTTTGTCGCCAACTGTCACACCTTATACACGGCTGCATCCAATCCTCTTAAAAAATATCCAAAATCTATGAAGAGGATTTTACAGATTGTATTGCTGGGCCTTTGTGTAATGACGGGTGGTACCAGCATGGCGCAAGACCGGACTGTTACCGGAAGGGTAACGTCTGCGGAAGATGGCCAGGGTGTGCCCGGAGTAAATGTACTGGTGCAAGGTACAACCGTTGGCTCTGTTACGGACACGAATGGTAACTATACCATTGCGTTGCCTGCCGGAAATACCGTGTTGGTGTTTTCGTTTATCGGTTTCAAGTCGCAGGAAATTGAAGTGGGTGACCGTACGACAGTAGACGTACCGTTGCAACCCGATTTTCAACAACTGTCTGAAGTAGTTGTTACCGCACTTGGTATTGAGCGAAATGAAAAATCACTGTCCTATTCAGCGCAGCAGGTAAAGGCGGATGAAAAACTTCGCATTACGCGTGATGCCGATCTTAATTCAACGCTTGCGGGGAAAGTAGCCGGTGTGCAGGTGTTGAATCAGTCAGGTGCTAAACTTGGCTCGGCGGCCACGATCCGTATCCGTGGTTCAGCTTCGCTTACTGAGAAGAGTCCGCTATATGTAATTGATGGGACACCGGTGAATAATTTTGAACGCGGTGCGCGTGGTGTCTCACCGGTAGATCTCGGTATAAATATGGATGATGTCGAATCCATCTCGATACTGAAAGGACCGAACGCTACAGCACTTTACGGACAGCGGGGAGATGCCGGTGTTGTACAGATCACCACCAAGCGCGGGCGTAAATCCAAAGGTATAGGACTCGAAGTAAACAGCACTACTACATTTGAAGAAGTAAATATACTCCCGAGTTATCAGAATACGTACGGAGGCGGAGGAAGCTCTGATTTCAGAACGTTTACATACAACGCAGGTGTGCATCCGGCGGAGTGGGCTGCCCTCGATGGCAAGCGCTATCACGATTATTCCGATGACGCTTCGTGGGGACCGAAGATCGATGGTTCTGAATATATACCCTGGTACGCCTGGTATCCTGGTACTGCGCATTCTTTCAAAACGGCAAAATATACCGCACAGCCTGATAACGTGCGCGACTATTATGAAACCGGTAAGACTTTCAATAACAATATAAACTTCAGCAAATCCGGAGAAGGATATTCTGTTCGCGTTTCGTATACCAACCTGAAGCAAAGTGGTATACTTCCGAATACCAGTCTGGACCGTAACTATATATCTACGCAGAATTCAGCAGAGCTTGGTCGCTATGTAACTATAGGTTCCAATATCAATTATACCAACGAAGTTGTATTTGGAAACTTTGATGACGACTACTCCAACTATAGCGGAGCCGGTTCTTTCAATCAGTGGTTTCACCGCGATCTCGATATGAGTA
Source organism: uncultured Chitinophaga sp. (assembly GCA_966211525.1). Lineage (GTDB taxonomy): Bacteria > Bacteroidota > Bacteroidia > Cytophagales > Cyclobacteriaceae > Ohtaekwangia. The sequence goes on from CBIHOZ010000098.1 coordinate 14,624, forward strand.
AACTTAAAGAGCTGCGTAATTTTAAAACGCCTACGGGAGCGCTTGCAAGCTGGAATCACGCAAACCCGACAGCAGCTACAACATTTTCATCGCTGAATTTTAACCGCGGCAATTACTGGTATAATCCATATTCCTATATGGACTATATTAACTTTACTACAAAGCGCGATCGCTTATTCGGTGATGTAAACCTTACCGTGAAACTCAACGAACATTTCCGTGTGCAGGGTTTCTTCCGAAGAAACCAGTTGTCATCAAACTATGAAGATAAAACTCCGGATATCATTGAGCGAAGTGTAGCACAGACAAACGCACAGGCAGCGTATAGTACCGGGCAAACATCCAACGTTGAAAACAACTATGAGTTTCTTGCCAGCTATAACCAGATGGTAAGCGATTTTGATATTGATGTAAATATAGGTGGTAATATCCGGCAGAACTCCTATAAAGATGTACGCATCGCAACTAACGGTGGTCTTGTAGTACCCGATCTTTTTATAGTGTCGAATTCAAAAGGTGCATTGAACTACTATAACTATCGCCAGAGTAAAACTGTGAGAAGTTTGTACGGCAGGGCATCTGTTGGCTATAAAGATTTTGCGTTCCTTGAATTTACAGCACGCAACGACTGGAGCTCTGCGTTACCAACCAATAACAACTCCTACTTTTATCCTTCTATAGGCGGATCGTTCGTATTCAGCGAGCTTACGCAGACGGTAATTCAATTTCTATCCTATGGTAAGCTGCGTGGCAGCTGGGCACAGGTGGGCTCCGATATGGATCCGTACCAGCTATACCTGACATACCCCGTAGACCAAATCCAGTTTGATGGAAATATACTCATGACTACTCCGGACCTGTTAACGAATGCCGATATCAAACCTTCACTTTCGTCTGCGTATGAAATGGGTTTTGATTTAAAGTTTCTGAACAATCGTGCAGGCATCAGCTTTACCTACTATAAGGAAGTAAAGAAGAATGAAATCCTCAACGTGGACATCAGCACCGCCAGCGGATTTTCTGACAAGGTTATTAACGCAGGACGTGTAGAACGTAACGGTATCGAAATTCTCCTGGAAGGAACTCCGGTGAGTACACGTTCCTTCGAATGGAATATAGGTATAAATCTGGCGCGCAATAATTCAAGAGTGATTGAACTGGCTGACGGTGTAAACTCAATCAATGCCACTACTCCGGGCTATGATGTATCTGACTATTTTGATTTTGTATACCTGGTAAACAAAACCGACTACGATGGCGGCAGCAATAAGTGGGGCCAACTGCGCGGCACCGGTATACGCAGAATCAACGGGCAGCCGGTGCTGAATGATAATGGAATCTATCAGACGGAAAACGATGTGTTCTTCGGTTCAGTGCTTCCTGATTTTACCGGTGGTATCGTTAATAACTTTACCTATAAAGATTTCTCACTCGCTGTAGCAATCGATTTTCAGCGCGGTGGTAAATATTTCTCATTGTCCAATTTGTGGGGTGAGTATTCCGGTCTGCTGTCTCAAACTGCCGCCACCAATGGAAATGGTAAAAATGTGCGCGATGCTGTAGCCGAGGGCGGTGGTATACATGTAACCGGTGTAAATGAAAATGGAGAACCTGTGGCCTATGATGTAGCAGCCTATAATTACTTCCACCAGTTTGCTGATAATAGTGTACTCGATAATTCTGTGTTCGATGCTTCATATGTAAAGCTGCGTGAAATAAGTCTCGGATACAGAGTGCCGCTGAAGAGCCGCGTGTTGCAGAACCTCACGTTCTCGGTAGTGGCCCGCAATCCATGGCTTATATACTTGTCCAACCGGAACGTTGATGCCTCTGAACTTTCACAACGCTGGGGTGAGAATGGACAACAGCCCGGTACGCGTTCACTCGGTTTCAATATCAAAGCATCCTTCTGATATCAATCATATTTTATAATCAAGCATTATGGCATTAAGTATAATTAGAAAAAGATGTGCAGCAGTTGCCTTGCTGTTGCTCGGAGCCGGCTGCTCGGATTTCGGTGATACGAACGAGAATCCCAACGCAGCGCGTGTACCCGTACCGTTTGCATTGCTGACAGAAGCTATCACCGGAGTGCCTGCTACACAACCCGGCTATACACTTCGCGGTGGTATAGCGGGTATACAAACGGTTGGCGCACCGGAACCGATGTTGTATGTACAGTATTGGTCGGAGAGCCAGTATCCGGAAGATTCGCAGTACACCACAACGTTTGCCCTATGGGACAATTACTATGCGGTTTCACTGCAGGATCTGCAAACTATTATTGACCTGAATACAAATGAAGAGACACGTGCACAGATGGTACAGTTTGCATCGAACAATAACCAGCTGGCGGTGGCGCGTATTCTCAAAGCATATTTATTCTGGGTTGTAACAGACCGCTGGGGCGATGTGCCCTATTTTGAAGCACTGAAGAAAAATACATTGCCTGCGTATACCACGCAGCAGGAGATATATACCGATCTCTTTAAAGAATTGCGTGAATCGGTTGACCAGTTTGATACGGGCAAGATGCTGGATGGAGATATACTCTTCCACGGAGATGCTTCACGCTGGAAAAAATTTGCCAACTCCCTGCGTATGCTTATGGCGTTGCGTCTTTCCAATGTTGAGCCTGCTATAGCACGCACTGAATTTTTAAGTGCGTATGATCATCCTGCAGGACATGTTGCTTCGAACGATGATAACGTTTTTGTCGGTTTCCTCGATGACGACAAATTGCGCAACCCGGTAAATGTACTCTTTGACGGAAGAGATGATTACGGTGTGAGTGAAGAGATGATCAACACCCTGACGGATCTGAACGATCCGCGTATGGAAGTGTTTGCCGATCCAAACGAAGATGATGAATATGTAGGACTTCCGTATGGATTAACGCGTTCGCTGCTCATCGATTGGACAAACGAACATGATTACTCGCGGCCCGGTATAGCGATCCGTGAGACAACTACACGGGGGTATATCATTACGGCATCTCAAATGCAACTCGCGAAAGCGGAAGCTGCTGTGCGCACCTGGATTGGTGAAGATGCCGCTGATCTTTACTACGATGCAATCCGTGCTTCTTGGGAACAACATGGTGTATTCGATCAGGATGTATTCGAAGTATATACCGGTCATGCACGTGTAGCGTTTGCCGGTACGGATGAAGAAAAACTTTCAAAGATCGGAACACAGCGCTGGCTCACACTCTATCCCAACGGTACAGAAGCATGGTTTGAGTGGAGACGAACCGGCTATCCGGATTTACAACCTACACCCTATGCGCTGAACGAGAGCGGTGAAATTCCGAGACGCTATGCGTACCCGAACGTAGAAGCTACCCTGAACAAGATTAATTACGAAGCTGCCTCTGCCCGGATCAGCGGAGGAGATAAGCACCATAGTCGGGTGTGGTGGGACATAGACTGACGTGGGATGTTTGATCCAGGAGAAAGTGTCCCGGTAGCAATGCCGGGCACTTTTAAAAAAACTAGTAACAGTATAGATGGAATGAGTATGAAACGATTTTTGGATACATGGGATATTAACAACCGCATTAACGTATTGCTGCTGGATTCATTTACGGATGAAAATTTTCGCAAGGCACTGTCCGCTAACCGTGCTTCGAATTTACTGGAGCAGTTTGTGCACATGCACAACACGCGGTTGTTGTGGCTCGAAGAGAATGAACCTTCGCTGGCCAGTGGTTTGGTAAGACTGAAGGACCGCGGACTTGAAAAAGAAATGCTGAAGGAGGCACTCGACAAAACAGCCGATGCGATCAAAGACCTCATTCGTAAAACGATGCGGGAAGGAAAGGTTCGAAACTTCCGGACACCCTACGAATTCCTGGTCTTCATGATTTCGCACGAGGCACAGTGTCGCAACAAGATCGTGATGACTTCCATTGCCATGCAGAACTAGCCATGCTATAGATCCAGGCGACTGCGGTACAGGTATATTTCTGCATTCTGTACGCGTATTCAAAGAATGAAGGGCTCCATTTCAGACGGTGAAAGCTACATTTCGGAACAACCGGGCATTTTTTTCAAAGTGACATCGGTGATTTTTGGTGAAAGACAAACGAAACCCTTTCACTATGAAGATCACGACAACGCCCCGCATTGCAAGACATCCTGATGGTATAGCGAGTGTACAGTTTCAATCCGGGCAGCCGGTTACGGTGGTAGAAGCACTGTCGTTTTACAGTAGCGGCACCGTTGTGTTGCAGGTAAGCGCGCCATTGTCTGATCGTGTGTTATGGTTTGGGCTGGGCTTTCTGATCTCGCGTGAGCTCTCCCGTGACATAACCCTGATTCGCATACAGCCTACGCTCAACACTTCGCAACCTCACCAGGACGTTATACCCGCGGATGTGTTTGCAGAATTGGAAGTACTATGTGCGGAAGCCAAAAATTTCTTTACGCACAATGTTGCCATGCACTGGAACTGCCCGGAGCATGCCTGTACGATCAAGCGTGGTAATGTACAGTGGCTGGAAAAATCGTTGTCCATCGGGTTTGATGATTTGGTTGACCTGATCGCTGCCAAAGAGCCTACTACAAAATGAGCATAACCATACCGTTGTATGTCATTGAAATTACTTCACTATACGGATGATGAGCTGGTGGCGGTTGCCGGAAGAGGCGATCACAAAGCCGCTGAAGTATTGTTTGTTCGTCACACCGGTTTTGTGATGCGACTGGTAAAACAACTGGGCCGCAGTGCAACGGAAGCTGAAGATGCTGTACAAGATGTATGGGCGATTGTGTGGGAGCATCTTCCGCGATTCAAGCAGCAAAGTTCGTTTACCACATGGCTCTACCGGATCACGGTAAATCATGTATTGCAGCAGCTGCGCAAAGAGCGATCGCTGCAGCGACAGCAGGCATTTACAGAAACAGATGAATCAAGTGAAGAGAGTATATTTCCCGATAACTTTCTGAATGATTATTTCTCCGGTGTACTGTTGTGTCTCAATGAAGAACAGCGCATGACGTTGGTGCTGGCAGATATATTTCGCATGGACCACCAGGCGGCAGCACAAGTGTTGAAGATCACCCCGGATAATTACCGCCAAAAATTATCACGCTCGCGAAAAGACCTTCGTAACTGGATGGCTGGTAAATGTAGTCTGGTCAAACCAGGACAAACGTGTCAGTGTCCGCGCAAAAAGCAATGCTTCATCGAGGAAGGTCACGTGGATGCACAGACCGGTAAATTTAATACCGCGAGCCTGCGCAAAGTACAGGACTATATAGCGTCACAATTACAGCAGGCCGACCATGCAGTGCTCCTTAATGTTCAAATACATTAAAGCTCTCCTTCATTTCACGAAGCCTGTTGCGCGAAATAGTAAATTCTGTTTTCTGCTCGTCCTTCATGCGGATGATATACTTGTGATTCTCCCAGAAGGAATAGTTGTTCATCGCATCCATGTTAATAATTACCGCGCGATTGATACGGAAGAACCTGCCGCGGGGCAATGACTCTTCCAGCTCCGTCATGTTCTGACGAACGCGGTAATTACCTTTCGCTGTAAAGGCATGGTATGATTTCCCTTCTTTCTGAAACCACTGAATATCGTCCAGGTTGATGAGTTTCATGCCTTGTCCGTTTATTACTTCCAGGTGAACCATATCCGATAGCGTAGCCTGTCCGTTGTGTTCCGGTTCCGCCGGTATAGCTATATCTGTTGTGGGAGACGGTGTTTCCTCCATAGGCGCAGGCGTTGCCGGAGCTACATCTGCGTGAGTATGTTTTACCTTTCTCAGAAATATAAAACCGATGGATGCCGTACAGATCACTGCGAAACTTAGCCATGGCCAATAATCATTGGAAGCAGTTGATACCGAAGCAAGCACCGGCTTTTCATGGAGCTCGGCCACTTCCGCGGCTGCTTTTATTTCAGCTTGCGCCAGGGAGTCTTTATATATACTATGTTTCTGCTGGTAATGGAGTGCCTGTTTTAATTCGCCCATCTTTTCGCAGACAAATGCAAGTTGCTGGTATAGCTCGCCCTTTATTTGCGACAGATTGTGCTTGTCAGCAAGACTGCTCGCCTGTAAAGCAAAGTCCCTGGCTTCTTGCAGTTTGTGTGTATGCTCACACTCATACGCCAGGTATTGCAGCGCGTGGATATAGTTTTTATGCAGCGAATATTTTTTGGCAATGTCCATCGCTTCGCGCACGTGACGTTCCGCCTGCTCGTGTTCGTTGTTCATGCAGCATGCGCCTGCGAGTCCAAGCAATGTCCACGAAATACCTTTCGGATTTTCCAGTACCTTTTCGATCTCGAGGCTTCGCGCATAATATTCTTTACTCTTGGCGTATTCTTTTTTCGCGTCCAGCAGCGTAGCTATATTATTCAGTGTGGTGCTCATTCGCGGCAGGTCGTTATACTTTAGCTGTATGTTATAGGCAGCCTCGTATAGTGCCAGTGCTTCGTCCATTTTTCCTGTCCGCAGTTTAAGCGAACCGAGGTTGGCAAGCGGAAGTGCAAGATTAATGGAGTCGTGTTGCAGGTATGCGCGTGCCTTGCCGAAGTAGTAGGCAGACCAGGTAACATGATTCAGGTTGAAGAGATATACTCCGCCCATGCCGTTGTAAGTAAGTCCGATCTGCGTAGAGTCATTCAGTTTTTCGAACAGGCGAAGTGCGTGCTGGTAAGCGTCCAGTGATTCGGTATAGTGGTTCTGTTCTTTGTAAAGAACACCGAGCATGAATGAAGATCGTGCTTCACCATCCATACTCCCGGCTTCCTGTGCATGACGGTAGGCCCGCTTCGTCAGGCAGACCGCTTTGTTAACATCGGTCCTGTATATCTTTTTCGAAAATCCGAGCAATATGTTTACAGAATCTTTGCCCGCTAAAGGCGGAAGAGATTGAGCCGTAACAGCGTGATGCGATACAACGTACAGGGTAAGCGCAAACAACAATTTTTTCATGCTACACAGGTTTAGATTTTTAAAAAGATCACGATACGTCAATCCGCCAGAACTCTATTTCAACACCACACTACGATGGTTGAGTACCCTGATGCATAAGCTTTCACATCTTAGAAACGATTTTTGCGTAAAAGGTTTGAAAATGAATGTGATTTTTATCCGATAATAAAAACAAACCTGCATGTTCATGTGGCAGGCTTATGGTTGTTAGCGGATCGTTTGTACGGCAACGTACAAATAACAGGTAAAAAGAAAAGACCCTCTCTTTTCTTTGATGTCTAAGTTGGCTGGCAGGGATGATTCGAAAGTGTCTCCCTGCCTTTTTTAAATGAGACAAGTATAATCGTATAATCCATCATCACTATGAAGTATATATTTTCATTTTTTCTGCTGTTGAGCATGACCAACGCAGCATTCGCGCAACAGGTTAAGGAAGCAGACGTGCCTGCGAATATCCGTACCGTTGTAACACAGCACAGCGACAAGCAGCCAATAACACTTTGGGTGCTCGACAACAAGCGCAAGAAATATATCGCGTCTATCATTCGTGTACCTGTACTCCGGAACATCGAAGTAAGCCTTGACGGAAAATGGTTGCGCACAACCGATGCGTTGTCACCCGATCAGTTTCCGGCTGCAGTAATGGGAGCGGTGCGCGAAGGTTTCCTCAATAAAGGATACGAAGGCAGCAACTACATCTATATACAGGAACCCGGCAACAAACGCTATGCAGTTGATGTTTCATCTGATGACGAAGACCTGCACGTGGTGCTGGATTCCTCCGGCAAAGTTCTCAGCAAAGAAGCTCGCTAGTACACATAGCGTTACGTTTTTGCCACAACCGGTACACACCGGAGGATAATCGTTGTATCGCACTATTTTTATATCTTTCTATGGTTCATGATGAGTGTTAACTATGGAAGGTAACTACGTTACGCGTTGGTCCCGTTTTTTTTCGCTGGCCGTATTGCTCATTTCGTTGCTGGGGCTTGCCGGTTGGCAATTTGATATAGAGGTTTTCAGACGGCCGCTGCCGGGCACCATGCCGATGAGTCCGTTTACGGCACTTTTACTTATTTTCTCGCTTTGTGTGTTAGCACTCTTTATTCGAAAAGAGAAAACCAGCACGACCCAGCGGTTAGCCTATGTCCTGGTAGCCTTCATTGCCGGAGTATCAACTTATAAAATTGTTCAGGTTGCATTCGATCTGGACTTTATACTGGACACTGTTCTATATACCGATCGCGTGCTGGCAGAGCGCGATGAGAATCGTGAAGGTATGCCGCTGGTTACGGCTATTAATTTTTTACTTATCGTGATTACACTGCTGGCGGTCTTTTCGAAGAAGAACAGAACGGTATCGCTGGGCCAATGTTGTGCGCTGCTGGTAATGTTAAATGCGCTGTTCTTTCTGCTGGGCTATCTGTATCGCGTTCCGGAGTTTTACCTGTCGCGGTATTACTATCCCATGGCAGCATTAACGGCCGTGTGCTTTCTCTGCCTGTCGGTGGCATTGCTGTTGGCAAATGCGGATAAGGGACTGATGAAGCAATTTACAAGTCCGTATGCGGGTAGTGTTATTGCGCGTGTACTCATACCGTTGGTAATTATACTGCCCCTGCTTATTGGCTATATTCGTCTGTGGGCGCATTGGTATAGTTTGCTCTCAACGGAATTGGGAGTAACCAGCATTGTCCTCAGCTTCATTGTGATATTTGTGTTGCTCATTCTTTTCAATACCAATTCCTTGAACCGTAAAGATCTGCAGCAAAAGATGAATGCCAATCGCCTGCAATATGTAAACCGCGAGCTGCAGGCTTCCAACCACGAGACGGCCTCTGCCAACGAAGAACTCCGTGCTGCATTGGAAGAACTCACCACTACAAATGAAGAGCTTACTACCTCGAATGAAAACCTGGGTGAGCTGAATGACAAACTTGAAAACGCAAAGGCTACCATTCGCGAACAGGCCGAAGAAATTATCCGGCAAAAAGATGAACTGCTGAGCGAGTACAGGCGCAACCTCGATATCATTTTCTCCAATACCCAGGAAGGTATATTATTACTCGATGCCAATAACACCGTTGTACTTTTTAATAAAACCTTTGAGAACTTTATTGGCGGAGCTACAGGTATCAAACCCAAGCGTGGCATGCGACTTACCGATGTAGTAGTGAAAGAACGGAGAGACCTGGCGTTGCAGCTATATATACAGGCGCTGAATGGTGAGGCTGTCGTTACCGAAGCCTATATCTCCACACCGGAGCGCGAAGTTGTTCACCTGCTCCGGTATGAACCGGTACGACAGTTCGGCAAGGTAACGCATGTTATCATTATGTCGATGGATATCACGGAGAAGAAGGCGCGCGAGAAAATGGTGCAGCAATCGGAAGCAAACCTGCGTGCTATTTTTAACAGTACACCGGATTCCTATATATTACTGGCCAAAGACTATCACATCATTGCCTACAACCGGGCGTATGAAGAGCGCATGATGTACTATTTTCAGCGTGAACCGGAAATAGGCGCAAATATAGCAGACTATATACAGGAAGAACGAAGAGTGCCCTTTATGGGGATGCTCGAACGTGCGCGGCAAGGTGAACTGGTACAGTATGAAGTACAATCCATAGCCAGCGGAGGCGCATCGTACTGGGTAGCCGTTACCATTACACTGGTGCATAACGAAGCGGGCGAGATGATCGGTTACTGTATCAATCTTCGCGACATTACGGCTGTCAAGACTGCTGAGCTTGCCTTGCGTGAAAGCGAAGAGAAATTCAGAGCGGTGGTAGAATATAGCGATGATGTTTTTGCGCTGGTAGACCTTGCCGGAAATATATTCTATGCGAGTCCGAGCTTTACGCGTAAGCTGGGATACGAGTGGGAAGAGATACAGAAGATCAAAGGACATGAGTTTGTGCACCCGGATGATTTCGAACAGTATGTACGCGAGTGGGGACTAGTTATAGATAATCCCGGTAAACTGGTTTCGATAACATGCAGGGCGCGTCATAAAAACGGAAGCTGGATCTGGATGCAGGGTACATCCATCAACCTTACGCATATACCGAGTGTAAAGGGTGTTGTTTCTACCTACCGGGATATAGGGCCGCAGAAGGCATACGAAAACAAAATTACCAGTATAGCGAAAGAACTGTCTGTTCTTATTGAGACATCCAACGTTCCTATATTTGGCCTGGATCAGAACGGGTATATAAATGAATGGAATGAAGTAACAGCCGAGGTAATGCGCTATAGCAAAACGGAAGCGTATGGTAAAAAGTGGATTGAGGAGTTTGTTGAAGTGCCCTACCGCGACACCGTGGAACAGTTGATGACGCGTGTTTTACAGGGGCATGCGCTTACAAATTTCGAGTTGCCGGTAATCACCAAGAACGATGAATCCATTATACTGTTGCTGAGTGCTTCCCCGCGGTACGATGCGCAGGACCAGATCAAAGGTATAATTATCGTGGCGCAGAATATTACCGAGCTCATCGACTATCGCAAAGGACTTGAAAAAATGGTACAGGATCGTACGCGCGAACTGAACGATGCCTTGCAGAAAGAAAAAGAACTGGCCGATCTGAAAACAAAATTTGTCTCGATGGCCTCGCATGAATTCCGAACACCGCTCTCCACGATATCACTGGCCACCGGTTTCCTCAGACGCTATAAGGCGAAAATTACTCCGGAAGATGTAGACAAAAAGCTGGATGATATTGTACGCCAGGTAGAACACATGAATTACCTGCTGGAAGATGTACTCACCGTTGGTAAAGCCGAGTCGGGCAAAGTTCAGGTAAATGTAGCGCCCATTGAAATACCAGCCTTCTTTGAAAAGATTGCGAGCGAAGTATATGAGAGTACAGGCAAAACCCATCACATCCGTATAACGATGGGCTGCGAACAGAAAACTATATCGAGCGACCCGCGCATGATCCGCATCATACTCGTAAATCTCCTGACGAACGCTATTAAATTCTCGCCCGGCAAAAATATAGTATGGGTAACGGTTAGCTGTGCTACCAACACGCTGCAACTGAAGGTAAAGGATGAAGGGCTCGGTATACCCGATGAAGACCGCGAAAAATTATTCCACTCGTTTCATCGCGCGTCTAATGCCGGTGCTATACAAGGC
>CBIHOZ010000099.1:0-25693 GCA_966211525.1 uncultured Chitinophaga sp.
CATGATACAGATGTTGATGAACGTTCCGTATTGCACCATGAGGTAATGCGGCCGGTGTATATTTCCTTTTACATTCGTGGTTACACCACGGAACAAAGCGATCTGTACAGGTACCGGTATCTTTACTCCATTGGTATTTACTCCGGTGCCATCCAGCGTAAATTCGATGGTGAATGTACGGGGTGCTGTTTTTACATACTTCGGTTCTGTACCTTCTTTACCCGGTGCACATGCACTGCTCCAGTGCAGATCTTCATGCACTGCGAAGTTTTCCGGATTGAACATAGCAATGAACGGAAGTCCGAAAGGTATACCTTCCAACGTTGTTGGAATGATCTTCAGATTGAAGGGTAATTTTGCCAGGCTTTGTGCGTCCATCAGCGTTCCAGTTTTTCGCGTATGATTTCGAGTATCTTTTCAGCCAGTTCCGATTCAGCACTGCTGCCACTGCTTTCGGATGCGCACTGTGTAGCCTGCGGACTGCCGCCTGCGGGCGGAGCCGGGTCTACGACTGCGCGTATAACCACTTCGTTGATTTGTACAGCCATGATTTATAGTGTTCGTTCGAAATACTGATAGGCAAGTTCTATTGTCTCAATTACAACTGAGTTATCGCTGGCGCGGAAATCGGAAGATGACCATTTCAGCGGATAGGCCTGATATACTTTCCAGGCGGCAACACCGTTCGCTGTCTCATCCATGAGTGTGATGAGTATATCAGCTGGTTTAAAGCCATATATAGGTACCGTGAAGTATGTATTCATGGCAGACTTGAACCAGTCGATTATAGCGGTGTTCGTAAGCAGCCCGCGCTTGAGCACCAGGTTTGGATACTTCGCGCGTTTGGGAAGTTTATAGACAAAACGGTTCTCTCCTCCTTCCCGCAGCTCTTCGGTTTCTACTTCAACAGATAAGCCACTTACTTCCTGGAAGCGTTGCTCTGTGTCACCGGACATACCACTAACTCCGAGAAACTCTACCTTGAAGTGAAAGCTGGCAGGAGGATAATACGCTGGCATAAATTATACAGGTGTTACCGTAATACCTTCGTGTGCCAACTCAAGTGTCTCAATGGCAATTTCATTACCGCTGGCTTTCAGTCCGGGGCCTTCGCATTTTACAGGCCACGCTTCTGATATAGTCCAGACGAAAACGGGATTACCTTCATCATTCAGCAATGTGATCACGAGCGTGCGTCTTGTAACATTCGGTTCACCAAAATTATTGAACCAGCTATACAGCTCGTTGTTGGCTGCTACAATGCCACGTTTTAGCGAGATGTTACCGGCCTTGCGCAAGCCTGGTCTCTTTAACGGAAGTGTCTTCGCAGACATTAGTCCATCACGATACTCAATCGGTTGATTCTCTACAGAAAGTCCGCTTACTTCTGAAAAACCTATATTATCTCCACCCCACGATACAGTGAAGTGAAAAGAGGTTAGTGGATAAGCCATATACTATATTTTGTGTTTGAAAATTTAAAAACTGATTTTAACTATAGATCAGGAAGTCTGCATCATTTGCTCAAACTTCAGGATGATGAATTCAGCAGGTCGTGCTACGGCCATGCCAATCTCAACGATCATACGGCCTTCGAGTATATCTACCGACGTCATCGTTGAACCTATACCTATATTTACAAAGAATGCCTGCTCAGGTGTTGCTCCTGCCAATGCACCATCTCTCCATTTGAGGTACAGGTAATTTTCGATCATCGCTTTTACTTTCACCCACGTTGGCGCTGTGTTGGGTTCGAAGATGGCCCAGTTGGTAGATTTTTTAATGGACTCTTCCACTACGCTGAAGAAGCGTCTTACATTGACATAGCGCCATTCGTTGTCGTTACCATCGAGCGTTCGGGCGCCCATGACAACCGTACCGTATCCCGGACTATTGAGTATAGCATTTACAGATTTACCAGTATCGGAATTTACGTTGAGAAGATCATGCTCCGAACGTGAGACAGACACACGTGGTTTTACAACGTCCATCAGGCCCACATTAGCAGGTGCTTTCCATACACCGCGCTCGCGGTCTACACGGGAGTATACACCAGCGATAGCAGCAGATGGCGGCAGTACAATGTGATACTTTCCATACTCAGTAGAGATAGCGTTGTAAAGTGCCGAAGCGGTATTCTTCAACGCAGACATGGCTTGTCCCGTTTTGTCTTCGCCGGCTCCAGGGGCCGCACCATTTACCGTATGCGTTGTCAGCGTCAGTGCATCGAAGTCAAAGCTATAGCTATAGGAAGTTTCAAGGTGCGGGTAGTATACAGCTCCATATCTTCTGATGGCACCATCAGCAGGTATATTTCCGATCGCTGTTGTTACATCCGTGTTAACGGAGTTAGCAACTTTGGGCACGGTCGTAGTGAGCGTGTCTATAATTGCAAAGCGATCTTTCAAGGAAGCTGCCTGGTTTATCATCTTCTGATTTATACTATCAAAACCAGCCTGATCGAGATAGATCGCTTCGGGTACTACCAGCATGGTCGGTGTGTCTTCGTTGGCAATCAGGTCAATGCCGCGTTCAAGATCAGCTTTGGCAGGTGCGGCAAATTTTGCCACTGAAACTATATAACAACGTCCGCCACCGTTACTGAAGAAATGCTTCATCGCATGATACAGTATATTTTTACTGGCATTCGCTGCATTGATTGCTATCGTTGTTTTAAAGCCTGTAGTTACCGTTCCTGTTTTCAGCTCATCTACGCCAATCGTTATGTTGGCAGCATTCTCAACAGGAGGCCCGCCATAGTATTGTATAAAATCGGCAAGGCTGGTGATGGGAGTCGGTACATTAATCAGATCATCGGCAACGAGCAGGGTTGCTTTTTCGGTATACCCGATAAACGCGGGTACGGCTGATTCAACTTCAGCGATGGATGGTGGCAGAAGAGATATCTCCTCTACATAAACACCGGGTGAACGATAATTGGCCATTTTTTTAATTTATAGTGTTAGTAAGATATCAGAATATATAGTGGGACTTGCAGATGCGTCTACCCTGTCCGTTGCGGGATAAGGTAAGCTGCTTCGTATTTCCGATTCTCTCGGATCGCCCAGGTAACGTTTCAGGGTAAGTCGCAGTGCTGTGTTTGGTCCGGCAGTGGTCGAGAAGTACTTCTCCTGCAGGTATACCGGACTGGTAGATATAAACTCGAATACTGTATCGCTTACCGGGTTGCTGTTGAATAGTATCGTGGCATCGTTGCTGATCACGTTGAGCCGGTTGATAAAATCCGTACGGTCAGGTGGCGTAAGCGCTGCCATCTCCAGGTATAGCGGACTGTTGGGTTGCAACACCATGCGATATCGCCACAATGTTTGCCGATTGGCAAAATGCAGCCGGTAGCCAGGCCGTTGTGGTGTAATGGAACCGTCCGCTTCAACAACGCGATAATTGGGCTGCAGAGCAGCATCCAGCGAGAGACTGATAACTCCAAACACCGGTATATCCGGAGTGATACCGGTATAATAAAACTCATCGGTAACGACAGCACTCACGAGTAATTGACATGGGCCCGGGGTGAAGGACGCAAGATCGAAAAGAAGATAGCTTTTACCGGCTTCGGTTAGCAACGACTTCGGCTGCGCTTCTCTTCCGGTTGCTACGTGCTTTACACGCGCAGTGCCCGGTGCAACGGGAATCATACTGGTATATGTATAGGTTCCGGTGACACGTTTGGTGAGGTCTCCTGCTTTTACACCGGTCGCATCAAAGCTCAGGTGCAGATCATCGCGTGGAGCAGCCGGATCAATGCGTTGATTTGTGAAATGATATACCTGCTCTGTTGTATCGTACGGCAGATCGTTGAAGTTTACAAATGCAGGATTTCGGAGCAACAGATGAAAGGTGAGTATATCAGTATTGCGTGGTTTGAATTTCAGTAGTTCATTACCGCCACTGGTGCCGTTTATACTGCTCCACACTGAGAAACCTCCTGCGTGATCGTCCTTCTTGAATAGCCAGTCAAGACGTTTCATCAAGGCAACGCATTCTGCCGTTGGTATAATTTCAAAATCCGGTCGCGGCTCGGTGGTATATTTCGGGCAGATGCTGTTGCTGTAAAACGGCTGCTCCACTGACACCTTGAATAATTCGCTATATTTTACTTTCAGGATTCCCATAGCTTAATCAGCAAAGTTCATTTCTGTAATAGCCGGTGCAGCTTCCTTGCCTTTCGTATCGAATACGGTGAGCATGTTCGCTTTGTATACCACACTCGGTATATATTTACCGCCCAGTGTAGCCCAGAGATTGTTCTGCTGCTCGAAGGTTAAACTTGTCAGTCGGAAACTGAGGCGCTCAATAAGTTGCCAGGGTTTGTTTACAGGATCGCTTACATCTGCATTGAGACCCGGGAACTTGGACTCATCAAATACATTACTTACCTGGAAGAATGCGACCACATCCGACAGGTCGCGCAACGCAGTTTGATAATTTGTGCTATGCGCTATAAACAGAATGGAAAGGTCAAGCTCAACCGGAGGATTCAGCTTCATGAACTGCTTGTTCTCAATCGGTATATAGTAAGGACGTTTGCCTTCTCTCCTTTCTTCATCAACCCCAATCAACATCATGGTGATGTGCATGGCGTTGTTCAGATTATAGGTGCCATCCGGCAGATATACCGGCTTGAGATCCACTACGTTGTTCAACGCATAGTTACCGGGATCCTGTTCACGATCTACGATATAGGCATCCAGTTCTTTCCTGATAAATTCCAACGCTGTACGAATCATAGGTCTTTCAGATTAAATACATAGCCGCTAACAATCCGAAAATCAGGATAAACGCATGAGAATAACGACAATACAGATGTATTGCGTCAGTAAGGGTTCAGGGTTGTAAGCGGGTTTTAAAATAATAACAGGACAAAGGTATATATATACCTATAACGTATGCATCACCCCCAGGAGTGATTTTTCAGTATATCAAAATTTTCGAGCTCCGTTATATTAAAGAGTATATCTTTCAAATCATTCAGACAACGAACGCCTGCTTTTGATATAATATTTTTACGATGCGATTTTACTGTCTCCAGGCTGATGCAAAGTTTCTCGGATATCTCTTTATTCTGAAGACGCTGAAATGCCAGGTATAGTACTTCGCATTCGCGCTTGGTGAGTTGGTCCAGCAACTTCCGAAGATGATTTTCTTCCTGGCTGGGCACTTTGCCGGTTTTTACATCCACGATATCAATGGCCACCTGGTACTGTTCATTGCATTGCTCCAGAAATGCAATTACTGACTGAAGATTATTGCATGCCATACACGACTGTAACTTGCAGGCAATATCTTTTTCGGAATTGATTTTGAATTCTTTTATCATGACAGCACTTAATAATATATATACAACATCCGTTACTACAATTACGCTTCGAAAATGTACTTGCCATAACCGAGGCAGTGAAGGTAACAAAAGTGCCAGAACGATCAAGTAAAAACAATGGGCTATAACCCATTCATGTGATCGTTAATTAACGGTAAATGTGATATCATGTTATCCGCTGTTAAAACATGCAGCGCGATATATACCGCTTGTGAGGGGAAGATGAAGCAATAAAAAACTCGCGACTTAAAATCGCGAGTTTAGACAGTTATTAATTATAGGTATACTTTGATCAGGGCTCAATGCTCATGGTAAGCAGCGGTACTACCTTCACAAAACCGTGCTGATCTTTTCTGAATTTATAAGTATAGTTATAGTGTGTTTCGAGTTTGCTTTCGTTCGGCAAACCGTTTACGAGACAGATGTTTCTTTCTTCCGCAAAGTTGATGAGCTCCTTCAGGTACGATGCCGAGATCTGCCCTACTTCATCGATGATACAATGCACATAGAAATTCCGCGCAGTCTTCTCGGTAGATTCTTTGATGAATACGTTCAGCAATGTGATATATATAACAGCCTTTACAAGCATATCGGTGCCGGTAGAACCTACCTTGTCGATCTTCTCGATCCACCCGGTATCATTCTTACCTTCCTTGATGCGGAAGCGTAACTCGAACAAATCCTGCACGCGTATCTCTTCATGTTTCTCTTCGCTGATGGTTTTCTGAAGATCGTTCAGCAATTCAACGGAGCGTTTGTCAATTTCTGCCTTGGCTTTGTTCGCCTGGTTAAAGAGGTTAGCTTCACCATACAGGAATGGATTCTGTTCGCGAAACTCAGCTATCTTCTGCAGTTTGCGCAGTACTTTATTTTCGCTGTCTTCCGATTTCAGTTTTATATACTCAATCAGTTTCGAACTCTCGAAGGAAGCTCTTCCGAAGTCTGCTTCCATCTTCGTGATCATTTTCTGGATGCGACCTTTGTGTTCGATCAACGCTTTCATCTTGCTGGATATAGCATCGATGAGCATACCGTGACTCTTCGCTACTTCTGCTATAGAGGTCTGTATCTTGTTCTCGTTATAGAAATCCTGCAGGTATGCTGCAAAGCGTTCATATTCACCTTCACCTGCCTGCGGATTGATCTTGAAGTTAAGGTGATTGTCGGGACGGAATCTCCCTGCAAATTCGGTTACGTTGTTTCTGAATTTTTCAAACTGGTTGTGATACTCGGTATCGTTCGCCAGCAACTGCGAACAAAGACCAATGATACCTGCTTCCGAATGTTCTGCCGGGGCGGGTTCAATGATGTGACGCAGGCGGTCGAACAAGGCGCGTTCACGGAAGTGACGTTCGAAATGTTCGAGACCATCGGTATATTTCTTCAACGCTTCATTCAACGCGCGACCATCTTCTTCCAGTTGTGTGCGTTTGCGCGCGTAAGCCTGCTTCTCATTGAGAAATTCTTTGTCCGACTGTCTTATCTTGTCTTCAAACTTCTCGCGTTCGCGTTTGAATTCTTCGATCTTATCAAACAACTCACGTTTATCTTTCCGATAATCGTTCAGCAATTCGGAGTGTTTCTCTAAAGCATTGAGTGCTTCTTTTGTATCGTCAATCTCAGCTTTCAGTTTTTTTATGCGCGAGTCGTCAATACCTTTTGTCTTCAGCACTTTCGATTTCTCTTTTTGCAGGTTGGCCTTCCGCTCGCTATAGTCGTTCTGCTTTTCTTCCCGTAGCTCTTTCAGTTTTTCAGCTTCGGTCTCCATCGCCTTGGTGGCTTTCGCCAGACGATTGTTAAAATCCTGCTGAAGCGATGCGAGGTCTTTTGTTAAGACAGCCTCCATCTCGGATATAGTCTGCTTTATAGCAGCCGATTCTTTTTTGATCGATTCCTGAACAGCGTATACTTCAAGTAAATCTTTCTCGCGCTGTGCTTCACCTTTACTCTCCCATTCGTGCAGATCGAGTGTATATTGCTTCTCTTTCAGCTCATCTTGTCCGGCTTCATATTCGAGCTGTGCAATTTCGTTTTTGAACTGTGCAGTCTTTTTACCGATGGATGCCAGACGTGTCTGCTCTTCGCGCGTCTGTTCTTCGCGGAAGTCAAGAAATGCCTGGTTCAGCTCGGCTATCTTTTCCTGGTATATACTTTTCTCCTGTTCGTATTCTTCCAGTGTTTTGGAATATACTTTTACATTGGACAGATCGAGTTGTATACCGTATAATGACTCCAGACCATTCTTCAATACCTGGGGATTCAACTCCTGGTTAAAGAGTATCTCTTCGTTACAAACTTTTCCGATCGTGCTATACCAGTCCGGGTAGTTATCTTGCAGAAAGCCGAAGAATGCGTTCTGATGCACGGAAAGTTTCTCATTGATAACTTTAATCTTCTCCTCAAGCGCTACAACCTCGTCCTTGTTCTTTGCAATATATTGCTCCGAAGTAAGTTTGTTGCGTTCACGAATGTGGTCACCTTCTTTCTTTAACAGATCAATGGTGTTCATCTTAACGGTGAGGGCCGAGCTTCGTTCTACCTTGTGACGTGCTATATCTTCGAGGTGACCTTTCAGTAAAGCAATTTCCTTCTCGAAGTATTTTTTCTTGCGTATATCTTTCTCGCGGAAATCAGCGTCTTTCTTTTCGAGTTCTTTCTGGTTGAGCTGCTGCTTGTAACGATCTGCTTCCGCAGCGTGACGTTCCTTGCGCTCGGCTTCTTCCTTGCGAAATATATCTTTCAGATTGTTTTTCTCTTCCTGGAATTTTTTATCGAGCTGCAGTCCTTGTGAACTTAATACGTTCTCGAATTCCCTGCGTTCATTCTCCAATGCATCGAACAATGTTTTGAACTGCTGCTCTACATCGCTGAAGCCTGCCGTAAGTGTAGCATACTCAGTTTCACGCGCCTGTAATTGTAATACAAGCTGTGGTTTCTCTTCTGCTTTCTTAAGCAGTTCCGCTATACCCTGGTTCTCGTACTCCTTTTGTTTTTTATCCGCTTCACGTAAGCGCGACTTCAACGCTCCTATATCCTGGTTGATCTCTTTGTTCTTCTCCTGCTGCGCAACTTCCTTTTCTCTGAACTCTTTCTCGATGATGTCCATTTCTTCACGCTTCTCAGCAGCCTGCTGTCCTAACAGTTCTTTCTGCTCAGTGGCATATTTCAAGGCACCGCCTAACTCTGCTGCCAGTGAACGCTGTTTATTCTTGAGGTTTCTTATTTGTGAGAAGTTATCTTTGATAAGATCACCACGCTGCGAATTTTCTTTCCGGAAGAATGTCTCAATATCCTGGTAACGTTCTGTAAACTGGCGCAACTGACGCTCCACCGTTTTCAGTTCAATGTTGGTATGTTTTGTACTGATGGAGTTAGCAATACATTCCTTTACGAACTCAGCTTTGATGGTAGCTTCCGAACTCAGGAAGATCGATGTGATGGCCAGCGGTATATTGTGGTAATTGCTGTTGCCCTTCATCAACGCGAACTTCTTATACTTCTTATCCGGGTCGGCACCGTAAATGATATTCCGGTAGCGCTCAAATGTCTCAATCTGGTCGCTATAGTTTACGCGATGCTCGTTAAACTTCGTGAGTATCTGCTTGGGCAGCAACGCTTCACTGTTGTCGATATAGTGCTCTTGTATAAACGCACTCTCCACAAAACGATAGAAGAGTTTATTGTTGCGATATACCATTACGTGAAACAGACCTTCCTCTGTAGCGATCTCGTAAATGATATAGGAGTTCGGATACTGAAAGTAGTAGTCTTCAAATGATTTCTGTGAACTCGATATACCGAGTCCGCGCGTGTTGGCACTATAGAAAAACAATATAGCACGCTGCAGCGTTGTCTTACCCATGTTGTTGGTGCCGACAAAGCACGTGTTACCGGCAATTTCAATGCTGGCGTAATCCGTGTTGGCTATATTGATAAATATGATCCGGTTAAGGATTCGTCTGTTCTCCATCATCTTCAATTGTAATTAATGAAATAACCGCCTCGAGGTAATGAATGGCATCCATCACTTTATAGGTATCTTCATCTTCCTGCTCAAAGAAACCGCCGGTCGTTAAATCATTGGCAATCTCTGTTACCTTGTCGGTCATTTTTTCCCTGCGCGAAAGCGCAAATAGTTTCTGTTTCAGGCGCTCATTGGCATAGCACTCTTCTGCGATCTGTGTTACACGATAGCGCGTACCTACAGCCGGCTTGGTGTCCATCGAGGAAAAGAAATCCATCACATCGATATAATAAGCAAACTGCTCGAGCTTCTTTTCCATCAACGTGTTCGTTTCTTCCTGCTGACTGAAGTAATAATAGTTATGTCCTTTTTCAAGGTAATATCCTGTGTGACTAAAAAACTCTTTCAGTATAAGGAAGTTGTCTTCGTAGTTGATAACATCAAAGAGCTTTCCCTTGCTCCCATTAGAGCTAATGAAATTACCTTTACTGAGTATACTGAATATCTCGGGTGTTTGCTTGGGTATATTCATAGTTAGCTTTGAGCTTTGAGTTTCGAGGTGCGAGTTTTTGGTTTAGCCTTTGGCTTGGTGTCTGCGCTTTCAGGTTGCTGACCTTCGGTCATCACCACTTCTGCGGGCTCCGGTTCGCTCGCGGTATCTTTTGGGTTTCGTTTACTCCTGGATTTCTTACTGTCTGTTTTTAAAGGTATCTCTTCTGCAGAGATCTCCATCGCTACATTTTCCTTTGCAGACTTTTTACGCCTGGGCTTTGGTATATCTGCTACTTCAACAACAGGTTCCTCTGGCACAGGTACAGGTACTGTTGCAATAGCTTCCACCTGCGGTATAACTACAGGACTACTCACGGCTTCTCCTACTTCCGGACTAACAACTTCCGGACTCTTCGCCTCCGTAGTTAAAACCTCAGCCACAGCAATTTCTTCAACCTTAGTTTTAGCCTTGCTACTTTCCGCCTTCTGCTTTCGTGCTTTGATAACCGCATAGCCTACCCGTTGGTTGAGACCTTTCTCGTTGATGAAATTCATTCGACCGAAGTCTCCGGTGATTTGCAGTTTGTCATCGAAGTCAATAGAGATACCAACGTATAGCGAGATACGTTTTTCGAGACTCAGCTCTCCTACTTTTTCAGGGAACTGATATTTCATTACGAACTGGAATAGATCTTCGTCTGTCTTCACAAACTTTTCAACCAGTCCGGTAATGTTGAGACTCGATGATTCTTCGAGGTTGCTGTCGTCAAATCCTGCCGCCATTCGTCCGGCAGGTTTACGATGCGTATTGCGCAGCAGGTGAAGTTTCGATGCAACCTTCTGCGTGAGCATATAGCCATGATCGGAATGCAGAAAGTCGAGCGAAAGTCTTCCCTTCAGTACATTACGCTTGTGGAAGAACAACGCTTTTATATTCGCGACTACTTCTACAAAGTTCGTTTTATACTTCAGCTCTTCGTAGTCCTTCAACTCTTTCAGGCGTTGTATCTTTTTATAGATCGCTGCCTGGTATTGTATCTTGTTGATGTAGTCAATGATCTGCGCCTGGATCTCATTCAGGTAATCCCGATTACGAACCAGGGTATAGCGTAAGTCAAGCACAATGGAACTCAACTCAGCATCAATGATCGTATTGAAAAATCCCTGTGCTTCGGAAATGATCTGCTCCGATTCCTTGATCAGGTTAATAATATCATCGCGCTTGCGTTTATACTTGTCCAGTTCCTGCAGCTTGATAACATAGTTGTCCTGGTTCTTGTAAGTATCATCGATGTTCTTGTGAAGCTTCATTACTTCACGCGAAGTCGTGGAGTTGATCTTCTTGAGCGAGCGCTTGATGTTACGAAGAAACTTCGGGTTGTTATCAATGCGATAGTACCGCAGACTTTCATTCAGTGTCTGGATGTTATCGATGATGAAGCTTGTGGTAACTTCACCAATCTCGAGGAATTCTTCAATGAAAGTTGTGATGCGGTCGTCAAGTCCGATGATGTTGTTGTTCTCGTGAATGATCTCGTACATCACGAGCTTCTCGAGTTTATCGTCCGTCATGTCTTCACGGGCGAGTATCTCCGACTTGTTGATCGAATCTTTATTCCCGAACAGCATTTCAATCACTTCCCTGTTCTGGTAGAGAAGATTAATAAGATCTTTAATGCTTAACGGATTCTTCACTTCCTAAATCTGTGCTGTTGGTTTTTGAAATCAAGGCGGGACTTCTAAAGTCTCGATATTTTTCTGCCCTCTGCCGGCAGAGAATCTGCAAATATAACGAACAACTTTACGATCAATAAATCTTTTCGATGAAGTGCAATCTATTACATGAATCAATCATCGATAATATACTGAATATATGACGGTTATCAGGCTCATTAAATTGAAAAATTGAAAGATTGGAAGATTGAAAAATTGGCTGAAACTCTACCCGCATTTTACCTGTAAAATATTGCACGATTGAAATATTGGAAGATTCAAAAATTGAAGGTATAAGATCATCGGCCGGAATCTTCGAATCTTCCAATTTTATAATTTTCCAATCAAAATGACAATCCATTCTTAATCATCAATTTTTCCAATCTTAAAGTTTTTCAATTTTCTTGTTGCCCTGAATTTTCCAATTTTATAATCTTTCAATCTTCCAATCTAAACGCGCAGCGCTATGGACTCACGCAGGGAATTTCTAAAGAAGGCCGCAATGCTCTCCGGTATGGCCGGCTTGTCAGGTGTGCTTCCTCCTTCTATTCAGCGGGCACTGGCTATTAACCCTGCGGTGGGCAGTACATTTCTCGATGCTGAGCATGTAGTGATTCTCATGCAGGAGAACCGATCGTTCGATCATTGTTATGGTTCACTGCAAGGTGTGCGTGGGTTTAATGACCCGAGAGCTATACAATTACCGAATAAAAATTCTGTTTGGTTACAACGCAATGCTGCCGGTGAGACCTATATACC
Organism: uncultured Chitinophaga sp.; assembly: GCA_966211525.1. GTDB lineage: Bacteria > Bacteroidota > Bacteroidia > Cytophagales > Cyclobacteriaceae > Ohtaekwangia. Next base: position 12,267 of record CBIHOZ010000099.1, read on the forward strand.
TTTTCGTCTCAATATAAAAGACACGAAAGCAACGTGGATGGGATCGCTTCCGCATAGCTGGACGGACCAGGTGGATGCACGCAATGAGGGTAAATATGATGGCTGGCTTGAAGCTAAAAAATCAGGACACCCGGATTATGCTAAGATGCCGTTGACATTAGGATACTATAATCGCGAAGATCTCCCTTTCTATTATTCACTTGCCGATGCATTTACCGTATGTGATCAGAATTTCTGTTCATCACTCACAGGCACTACTCCGAACAGACTATATCTGTGGACGGGTACAATTCGCGATCAGCAAAACGGAACTGCGCAGGCGCGCGTGCGTAACTCTGAAACAGATTACGATCTGCCGGCAGCATGGACTACATTTCCGGAACGTCTCGAAGACAATAATATTTCATGGAAGATATACCAGAACGAGATCAGTGTTGGTGTTGGCTTTGAAGGTGAAGAGGATGCATGGCTTGGTAATTTTACCGATAACCCGATTGAGTGGTTTGCACAGTATCATGTTAAATTCCATCCGGCCTATATCAAATTTTTACCGCAGCAAATCGAGCTTCTGGCAGCAGAGGTAAAAACGCTGGAACAAAAACTACAATCACTGCCTGCGAACAGTACTGAAGCAGAAAAAATTAAAAAGAAACTCGCACAACGACAGCACTGGTTAAAAGCTTGTATCGAAGAACAAAAGACGTTGACACCTGAGAACTATGCGAAGCTGCCACAGCGGGAGAAGAATCTGCATACGAAAGCATTCACGACTAACATCAATGATCCCGACTATCATACACTAACTTCACTCACGTACCAGGATGGCGATGTAAAGCGTGAGGTAAATATACCGAAGGGTGATGTATTGCATCAGTTCAGGGAAGATGTACGCACGGGTAAATTGCCAACGGTATCATGGTTGGTTGCACCTGAAAATTTCTCCGATCACCCGGGGGCTCCGTGGTATGGTGCATGGTATGTATCCGAAGCGATGGATATACTCACCAGCAATCCGGAGGTTTGGAAGAAGACTATATTTATACTTTGCTACGATGAGAATGATGGCTACTTCGATCACGTGCCTCCGTTTGTTCCACCAAGTCCGAATAAAGAAGGTACCGGTTTAGCCTCTAACGGAATTGATACGGGTGTTGAGTATGTCACCTTACAGCAGGAACAAAAACGTTATTCAGCGGATGATGCCAGAGAGAGTACAATTGGTTTAGGATATCGTGTGCCCCTGGTTATTGCCTCTCCGTGGTCGCGCGGTGGCGTGGTAAATTCGCAGGTGTTCGATCATACTTCTATACTTCAGTTCCTCGAAAAATTTCTCAGTCATAAAACCGGGAAGAAGATTGAAGAGACTAACATCAGCAACTGGCGCAGAACGGTGTGTGGCGACCTGACTTCCGTCTTTAAACCTTACCAGGGAGAAGAGATCAAGTTGCCTTCGTTCCTGGAGAAAGATGACTTTATAGAGGGCGTTCACAAAGCACGATTTAAAAAAGATCCTTCCGGGTATAAAGCGCTGAACAATGAAGAGATAGCCGCCATCAACAAAGATATATATAGTTTACCACTGATGCCGCGACAGGAAAAAGGTACACGTGAATCTAACGCGCTCCCTTATCAGCTTTATGCTGATGGAGCACTAAGTGCAGACAAGCAATCATTCACGATTCATTTTGCAGCACGTAACGAAGTGTTTGGTAGTAAAGCAGCTGGTTCGCCTTTCATGGTATATACTTTCAATCAATCTCCTCCCCGCGCCTATGCCGTTAAAGCAGGCGACACTTTAAAAGACACGTGGTCGTTGGAAGATTTTGAGCAGCAGCACTATCACCTGGCGGTACACGGACCGAATGGATTTCTCCGCGAGTTTACCGGCAACACTAAAGATCCACAACTCGCTATAGCATGTGATTACGAAGTAACAAAGAAAGCACAGACCGGAAATATAGTCGTGAAGATTAAAAACCAAGGTACATCACCGATCACCATCACCCTACACGATCACGCCTACGGAAGTAAAGATATAGTGAAGGCAATAGCCGCCAAAAGCGATTCATCAATCACCGTGAATCTGTCCAAAAGCTATAACTGGTACGACTTCAGTATATACACAAAAGGCTACGAACATTTCTCCACACGCTACGCCGGCCGCGTAGAAACCGGAAAGCCCACCCTCACCGACCCTGCCATCGGACAATAATCTATGAATTCCTAGAATCCTTAATCTTACACTGTTTCAATCTTAAAATCCAAAAAAGAAAAAAGCCTTTGCTAGCAAGCTCGCAAAGGCAAAAAACCATCCCCCTAAAACACCCTCCTCTACAAGGGTGACCCTCTATCCGATGGTTTGTTATTTTTTTGCTTGACGCCAGCGCTGTTATGCATGGAAGAATGCTGGTGTTCGAAGCTGTCCCAAAAACTATTTTCTCAATTGTCTGGCTATATTACGGATAGCAGCCCGGAAAATTATACAGGCTCACGATGTTATAGATGTAATGGAGTAATGTATAGACAAACGCCTGAATTGACGCGGTCATACTACGGACAAAAAATGAGGTCGAAGGAAGAAATGATCGGTATGAAAACGACTTACAGCCGCGGTGGTTTCACGTATAATTCAAGCGTGAACACAGCTCCCGAAGTTTTCACAGCAAGAATATCTTCCGGAAGGTAGCAGGATATATTTCTGCGATAGCCACCAAAAGCTTCAACGCCTACAAGTTTATTGATCTGTTTATTGTACGCGAGACCGAGGTCAAGCTCTGTTCTGCGAAAAGGACTTGAGTCTTTGTCATCGTACTTGATATAGTAGCTGCGGCTCATGGCCTCGGCTTTGGCGTATACTATATCTGTAGGTGATAAATTAGTACGCAATACTATTTTCTGCGGAAGACACATTTCGATACCGCTTGTCTTTGAAAAGTTGTAGTTGAAGGCCATCACCGGCATAAGGGTAAATTTGTGGAACAGCGTGTTCATCATCACGCCAAAGCCAACCTCCTTGCGTGCCGACTTCTTCTGAAGAAACAAAGATGTAAGCGTGAAGTTTACCGGTACATCTTCCATGGCAACATCATTCAGGTTGCCACATTGATTCGCGTTGAAATTTACCAGCAGCCACGATATACTATCGAGCGCGATGAGTGATTTCAGATCGAGCCCCATCGAACGGAGATTCCAGTTGGACAATTCGTGGATGGGATTCTCACCTTCACTTTTGAATTCAAGTTGTTCGGTTCTGTATTGCGGGCCAGCTATAATACTATATTGTGTCTTCAGTACCAGCGGGATCCAGCATTTGAAAGCTGCATCTTCCTGCGTATACGTTTTGCGTTTTGATTGATTGGTACGAAAGGCGCGGTCAGGAGCCTGCGTGTGTTTTACGGTGATCCACTTGCCCGGAGCCATGCCGGGTAAGCCCGGTTTCAGATCCTGTGCATGAACATATATACTGTTCACGATACAAAGCAACGCGAATGCTAAACGGAAAGTAACAGGTAATGCTATCATATAACTTTTTACAGTTATAAAGTAACAGATTGCACCGCTAACGATTTCCGCGTTTTCAGACGATCACATAAGCGTGTAATAATTTATCTTTTTCAGATAAATCGTGCTACGGCAACCTCGCCACGAGCTGTTCCGGAAGTAACCGCAGGATGTTGTAAATAATTTTCCACTTAAAACCCGGCACTATAATAAACGAGTTGCCCGGTCGCACAACCGAGCGTGCAATAAATTCAGGTTCTAACATCAACGACTCCGGCAGGTCAAGTCCTGCAGTCATTTTGCTTCGTATATATCCGGCAACAATCACGTTAACGGCAACACGTCTGCCAAACAAGTACTGGCGCATGCCCGCCAGGTATTGGGTAAAGGCCGACTTGGTGCTTCCGTAAATAAAATTACTCTTACGGCCGCGCACTCCCGAGAGTGATGACAGCCCGACAATGCGTTCCAGGTTTGTGTTACCGCTGTCCATCACAACGATATTCAGGATGGATACCGCACCGCAATAATGTACTTTCATCATGCGAAAGCTACTTTCCCAGTCGCGTAATGCTTCTTCGTTATTTTTCAGAAAGCCCGCTGCGTATACAACGATGTGTGGCTTCACGGAAAGACTTTTATAAAACGTTTCGTGCGTCTCAAACGCCACAGCATCAAAGTAAGATACTTCAATTCGATCGGCCGGTATAGCGTGTTGCTTAACAAATGTCTCAAGTTCCTGAACACTGCGTGAAGCAGCAACCACGCGGTATCCGAGGGCTATATATTGGAGAATGGCGGCCTTCGCTACATCGGAGTTTGCGCCCAGAATGAGTACAGTTTTGTGTGTTGTTCCAGTCATAATTACTTATATATTTCCCGAAGCCAGGTCTTGCATGGTGAGACAATTTCTGCGTGCATAGAACTCGGTGTCTTTTAGTGATTCGTATTGTTTGGCGTATTTCTTTCGATCGCTTGATTTACTTAATTCCACAATCATATAAAGAATCTTTGCCCGTGTTTCTTTATCACTCTCCAGGGCGAGCGCTTTTTTATAATAGTCGAGTGCTTTACTATAGGCTATGGTATATACGTTTTCATCGGGTGTAGCCGTGCCGCGTCCATAGCTGATCATCAGCCACGATTTGCTTGTAAAATTATACCACGCATTGGCCAGTTCCCTGTAATGCTGATTTTTATTGGGAGAATCGCCAGCAATGGCCTGCTCCAGTTGATACATCTTCTCTACGACCTCCGTTTTATTATAGGACTCCATCGTTTCATCTGTAAACAACAGATGGTTGCCGGAAAACGGATCGTGATCAAGATACGCAGTTGTATTGGAATGACTAAACCAGAATGAGTCTGGTATATTTTTCAACGCCAGTCTCGCATTCGCCACATCGCCTTTCCGCAGGTGTTTGGCTGATAGCAGATCGAGAAAGCAATACTTGTTGGCATACGGCTTTAGCAATACTTCTTCTAACTTGTTCTTGGCAGGCTTATCATATATAGCTAACAAAGCATTCAGATCTTTTACGGATGCGTAACGATCGAGGTAACTGATCATGCTATATTCAAATGAATACGTATGGCAGGTATAACAGAATTTGTTAACGGCATAGTTGTCAAATAAACCCGCCAGGTAAACCATATTGTTGTTGGCAAATGTATAGCGCAGGTACGAGCTGAGGGAGTATAGCACTTTCTGGGACTCAAATACTTTCTCACGTGTATCCAGCAATTGCTGGTATAGTTTCCCGATTTTTTCCTGCACAGCAACATTACGTATATTCTCTTTCTGCGCTGTCAGTACGATTTTAAAAACAGTTGTCTGAAATTGTTCTTGATCATTTGCCGGTTGAATCTTATCCATGTATGCGCTTGCCCTACTGGCATCGCCTTTCAACAGGTACAGGTTGGCCAGTGCATAATTGAAATATACCGGGTTGGACTGTTGCAAGGTGGTCATCTTTTCAAGTGCCCCTATAAATTGTGAGAGATACGTATAGTCGCGCTGCCAGTTCGTTAACAATGGAGTTTCTTCCCAGGGACCGATCGTGACGATTGAGACATTCGCATACCGGGTACTGCCGAGCCAGTCTTCCAGTTTGTTAATCTCGCGACTTATTAGCAACGGCAAATGTTTATGCTGTGGTGCTCGACTATATACCTGCTCGATGCCTTCCAGCGAACGCCCCGGGTTAATGACTTCGCGAAGCAAGTACAAATCCGCCTGCTCGTATTTATTCTGCGCGAGCGTTAGCACGGTATCGAAGTCACGATTGGAAAAGTATTGTTTGGCCGGGAACATTTTGTTGGATGAATGTGAGAACACGAGCGCATGCAGGTAATTGGCGGAATCGTTTTGAGTGCCCTCCAGTCGCATGGATTTATAGTGCATTGCCCACCAGTCGAGTACACTGCGCTGTGAAGTATGGCTGAAATACTTGTTATATACCTCATTTAACAACGTGGAGTCTGTGGAATAAAAACCAAGCTTTATCAATTGGAAGGCGTACTTCTTTTTGAAGAACGGATCCCTCTCCTTTTCAAGTAATGTTTTTACCTCCTGAACCAGGTTGTTGAATTCGACATCCGATTTTGCTTGCCCGATTTCATCTTCATCATCCCACACAACAGAGATATTGCTGACCGCTTCACTGCGCCTGGCTATATCGAAGTATTGTTTAAATGCTGGTCGTTTTTGTATTTCCTTGTAAAATGTATTTTGCTGAAGAGCCGAATCACTGAGGCTCCCAAAGAGGCAGTTGAATGCAGCACTGGTATCGCCCGACACCTGCATCGCTTTCATCCACTCCGCTGTAAGCGTGTTTTCATCATCGGCTGAAGATGTATTGCCATCGAGGTAATTCAGCTTACCATTATAGAAGAATGTCCACCAGGATTTGTTGCCCGTGATATCCGGGTTGAATAGCATATAGCGCAGTTCTTCCTTCTCGGACATAAAACCACACGCTGAAACGTTGGCTCGGGTCGGAATCAGCAGTATAAAACTAAAAGCTATCAAATATAGCCTGGATCGCTTTCGAATGTTTTTGAAGATCATGCTCATTTAAATGATAAAGACTTACAATCGCTTCTTCGTTGTTTTTGTGTTTGGACAACCACGCTGTCACTGCCTGTACATCTTCCAGGTTGGGCTGTTCAAAACGTATTTCGTCACCCCTGCGTATATACCGGCCGTTGTCTGTATCGCCATATACAAAGTCTTCATGCACCACAGCAATATTACTTTTTTCATCCATAGGTGCCAGGTAACGTTGATATTCCTCATGCAGTACGGCAGGAGAAAGTATACTTTTCAGTTGCCCGTTCTGGTATAGCAAAGCCCAGTCGAAAACCGGTAGCGCATAATCCAACGGCACGGGATACTCCTTTGCATCGAGGTATGACATGATTTCATCCTTATCAAATATAGAGTTCGTGGTTTTACTGCTTCGGATATTGCCTGCGTTATAGCACATCAGCATGCCGCGCTTTACCGGTGGTACACCTGCCTCGGCCGGGTATTTATACTGGTATAGCCGGATGGTAGTGGACACAAGCTTTTGAGCAAACAACTTCTTCGCTTCATTCAGAAAGGCAAAGTACTTCGCTTTCGTAGTCTTTGTCCAGTCGCAGTCGAATTGTATTTCATGTATACCTTGCAGGGCTGCCGCATAGATCGAGTCGCGGTTCGCCTGTTCATCGAAATTCTTTGACTTCACATTATACGGGTTCTGCTCCCACCATGTATAGTCGTACCCCGCAAGGTTCTCAAACAAGCCGCGGAGCTTGTTCATAATTTTCTTATGTACGTTGCGCGCCAGTTCCCTGGACTGCTCTTCATTTATATGGCTGAAGGTTTCATTGGTGATAAAGACAACGGGTACAATTTCAGTTGACGTATCAGGCGAATTATAGGAGTAGTAAAATTCCACAGGAGATACGGGTACAGGACTTTTGTTCTGTTCACTCCAGTCTACATCAAAGAAGCGCAGGTAAAGTTTGCTAACGTTGAGTGCTTTATAGGTAGAGTCCTTCCACGGAAAACGGGACACATCGGTACGCCAATAATAGAAAGCATTTCGGACGGAAGTTGGCGATGGCTTTTCGGTACAGCACACCATTAAAAACAAAAGTGCAGCAAGGCAGAGTCGGTACATTCGGGAAAAAGAAATTGATGGGTGAAATTAGGGAAAAGCGCCTTAGCAAAACAACCTATAGAAAAGAATTACTTTCACTACTCAGATCTTACGGTTAAATGCTATACATACTCACAGCGATAGAACGCAACCTGTACACACCGGTATATATCTGCTGCTATATTTATTTTCAAAACAGTGAGACAATGTTCAGTGTCCAGACAAAATAAAAACCCCGGAGTTTATCCGGGGTCAGCGCACGATGGATAGAGAGGGTCTGCTTGGGTTGACGGGATTCGTGCGCCAGATTAACCTAAACCTGAGATTACTAAACCAACTTCATGACAGTAGTCCAAAGGTACATGCACACCCATAGGGAAAGCAATGCGTATGAAACGACAAAGCTGCGGGCAGATAACGAATTATTACACCGTTGTTTAACGGTATGCATACGAACTGACGCGCCAGACACGTTAGTATAGCAACCCTGTCCTGATGAACCTATCCCCTCTATACCACCGTATACTGGTGCTGTTGTTTGTACCGGTAATTGCCATAGCGTGCGCCAAGCCGTTGTTTGTGTCTCATCTTTCACCCGAAGGTATTGCCCTTACCAAAAAGAAAGGATATGGTATGCCCACGCATAACTACTTCTCCCGGTTTATATGCTTTGATAATAAATGTCTCAAGAAGGCAGCCTATATAAAGAAGCAACGCAGCCATCGGTTCAAAGGGTATAAAGATGGAGGCAAGCCGCCCCGCAGTAAACCACATGCTATACCGATGACGGATTCCGTTTATGTGGTTCACCAGGAAACACCCCCGCAGGAATCCGTAAGTGCTCCCGTTATTGTACAGGCCGACAGCATCATTGTGCTCAATGAAGTATTGTTTGAGACAGATCGCTATCAACTCAAACCTGCTATCTACCCTAAGCTTGATTCAGTGGTATCGTTCATGTATAGCAAGCCGGCACTGGAGATTATTATCTCCGGGCATACGGATAACACCGGAACCGAGAAGCACAACCTGCAATTGTCGGAGCACCGCGCCAGAGCTGTTGCCGAGTACCTGCTCGATAAAGGAATAGATCCGAATCGCATTCAGCACACCGGCTACGGAAGCGCCAAGCCCGTGATGAACAATGATACTGCTACCGGACGATTGAAGAACAGACGTGTTGAAATGCTGATCCGGAGCAAACGCTGACGCACGTGAGTTTCTGCACAGATGGATAAAAAGTCACATGGAATTTTGTCTTCTTATGTTTTTACGTATTTTTCCAACGGTTAAAAGTCTCTCCCTCAGTATAATTCTAACCGTAAACTTTTTGAGACCTGTGGATCGATTTATAGGCTTCTCCGCCAGACGGATTTTCGCAAGCCTGTTGTTGTTACTTCTCGCACTTCCGTTAAGAGCACAGCAGGATTCGCTGATGAGTATACTGGAAACAGAACTCAATCGCAGTATGCAAGAGTTAAAGAAAGCAACAACTCCGGCATACTATATAGACTATCGTGTCCACGATGCACACTATGCCAGTCTGCGCGCCACCTTCGGCAGTCTGATTCATTCCGTTACCAACCGTAATCGTATACTCATGACGCGGGTCAAAGTTGGCGATTACAAACTTGACAATACACATCCGCCGGAACCCGGTGAGATGAATTTTAGTGGCGGCTACGGAGGCTTTGGCCGCACCATGCTTCCCTACGAAAACAACCCGATGGCTATCCGCTATAGTATATGGACCGCTACACAGAATGAATACAAGCAGGCACTTGAAGCGTTCAAAACGGTGAAAGCTTCTTCGGAGCAACCGGGCAGTAAACCTTCTGCAGTACCAGACTTCTCGCAGGAGCAACCTACATCTTTTACGGAACCTCCCGCACCACCCCTTGCTGCTATCTTCAATGAATCGCGGTGGAAGGAAAAAGTAAAGATATACTCGGCACCGTTTCTGCAGAATAAAGATCTGATCGATGGTGATGTTAATCTGAATATAGTTACCGAGCGCAAGTATTTTATTTCAAGTGAAGGAACGCGCATCACACAAAACAACACGGCTGCTTACCTCAATATAACGGCCAGCATTCGTGCTACCGATGGTGATATAGTTCCGCTTCACCTCTCCTACTACGCTGGTTTACCCGATGCATTACCGGCCGATGAAAAGATACTGGCCGATGTAGAACGCATGATCACAACATTAAAGAAACTGCAGAACGCTCCGCTGGCGGAACCGTATAGTGGTCCGGCAATTTTACTGGCGCAGACTGCAGGTGTATTCTTTCATGAGATCTTTGGACACCGTATTGAAGGGCATCGGCTGCGAAATGAATTTGACGGGCAGACTTTCAAAGCGAAGGTTGGCGAGAGTGTATTGCCGAAAACATTGAATGTATATTTTGATCCTACCGTTAACACCGTGGATGGTAAACCGGTGAATGGCGGATTTCTGTATGATGATGAAGGTATAAAAAGCCAGCGTGTTACGGTTGTTGAGAAAGGTGTATTAAAGAACTTCCTGATGTCGCGTACACCGCTGGAGAACTTTGGTCACTCCAACGGTCATGGTCGTGCTTCCGTTGGTGCTGCGCCCGTATCGCGTCAATCCAACCTGATCGTTGAAGCTGCGAAACCGGTCTCTATGAATGACCTGCGCAAGATGCTTATCAAGGAATGCAATCGCCAGGGAAAAACATACGGGTATCTTTTCAAAGATGTAGTCGGAGGCTTTACCATTACGGATCGGTACAATCCGAATGCATTCAATATTTTTCCAACCGAAGTATATCGCATCTATACGGATGGACGCCCCGATGAACTTGTGCGTGGTGTTGACCTGATCGGTACTCCACTCGCGATGTTTGCCGAGATACAAGCGGCTGCCAACGACCGCGATATATTTATAGGTTTCTGCGGAGCGGAGTCTGGCAGTGTACCGGTAAGTGCTGCATCGCCTTCGCTCTTTGTGCGTAGAATTGAAACGCAGAAGAAGCCGAAAGAACATGTAGACACTACGTTGCTGGAGCGTCCGGGCTCGTCCAATCCTTAATCTTTACATCATGCTACAGAAGACATTATTATATAGCTATATACTTGTGCTGGGAATTACGACTTCCCTGCGCGCGCAAAACCAGGAGCCCGTTATTCTGCGGGCCATGCAGGATGAACTGAAGCGAAGCATGACCGAACTGAAATACGAAGGACATGAAGCTCCATTCTTTATCAGCTATGGTATAGCAGACGTAACAAATTACAGCGCATATGCCGTACTCGGTGCATTGGTACAATCAGGCGAGTATAAAAATCGCGACAAGTCGGTACGTATACTCGTAGGTAATTATGAGTTTAACGATGAGAGCCTGAACAACAATTCATACAGTGAACCAACCTCTGCAGAAGTTGCTTTACCTATGGATGACGACTACAATGGTATAAGACGTGCGCTGTGGGCAACTACGGATGCTGTTTATAAAGGTGCAGCCGAACAGTATAAAAAACACCAGGCAACGCTGAAGGAGAAAGATAAAAAGATAGCTGATGTACCACACCGCGAGTTGGCCAAAGTTCCCGTGGTAAAGAAGACTGAGGCGATCAAGTCATATTCACTTGATAAAACCAAATGGGACAATTACTGCAGGCAGCTGTCGGCAGTCTTTACAGCGTACCCGGATCTCAAATCATCCAAGGTATCGATCAACATCTCGCAAGGCACACAGTATTTTGTGAACAGTGAAGGTACAACGGTGGTGATACCCTTTACACGTGCGATGCTGCATTGCCGCATCGAAGTAAAAAACAAGAATGGGGATTCTGCATTTGATAATATAGGTTATCAGGTAACTTCTCCGGATGATCTTCCCGCGCTTGAAAAAGTACAGGCTGAAGCAAAGACGGTTGCCGTACGCTTACTGAAAAGCGGAGACGAAGTTACACTCGAAGATGATTATACAGGCCCGGTGCTTTTTATAGGTGCTGCTACGGCACAGGTATTCTCGAATATATTTCTGACATCGCGTGATGGATTGATGGCTACGGATAACATTCCGAATATAAATGAAAATCGTCCGGATGCAGGGAACACAATGGATAACCGCGTTGGTAAAATCATTGTAGATAACAGCATCAGTATATATGCACGTGCTCCGCTTCGTAAATTCAATGGTGAGACACTGCTTGGCTCGTACAACATTGATGAAGAAGGTGTAGTACCTGCAGATCAACTTGTACTCGTGGAAAAAGGTGTGTTGAAAAATCTGATGAACGATCGATCGCTGTCACGTCCGGGACAAACCGCTACAGGTCATGCCAACGGTCCGGGGGTGCTGGAAGTAGTGAGTGATAAAGGTATATCGCAGCAGGCTCTGAAGCAGGCTTTGATTGAGACAGCACGAGCGGAAGGACTTGACTTTGCGATCATCGCGCGTGAAAGTTCAGAATCCGGTCAGGGCATTTCGCAGTTCTATAAAGTAGATCTTGCTACCGGAAAAGAAGAATTGATGCGCAGGGTGCGATTGACTTCCGTAGCGTTGAAAAATCTGAAACGCATCGCCGGCATCAGCAAACAACAACGGGTTTATACCAATGACACGGGTAGCAACGGACTTGTCTCATTCATTGTACCGGATGCTTTGTTGCTAAATGATCTGGAGTTGTCACCGGTACATATACCAGCGCGCGAACCGGATGTTACTTATATTGAGAGTCCACTCAAGAGTATACAGAACTAACGCAGGGTAACACACCTGTTTCCACACGTGTGTTACCGCATTTATACCAATATATATATCAGGATAATTGTAATTGCTGTTTGAACTTCTCCAGCGTAAGCGGTTTCTCAATGATAGCAAGGAAGCCGTCTCTTTTCAAACCTTCATATTCCTGACCGTCTACATAGTTGGTAAGTAAATAGGGCTTGAACGCTTTTCCTTTTATAGCAAGAAGTTCGCGAAGCATATCTTTACCCAGCTTGCCATCTTCCAGGTAATAATCGATCAGAACAACATCAAAGTGATTTTCTTTTGCCCACTGAATCGCCTGCCCATACGTTGCAATGCCGGTGGTATCAAACTCCAGGCTCAGGAGTTTCTGGGCTATAAAAACATCAAGTTGCTCATCATCAATCAGTAAAATCTTCATAGGTGTCTGTGCTCCTTTCCTATCCTTTTTCGATCGGATGTTAAAAGTAATACACAGGAATGACAATCGAAGAGTTTACCGCCCTGATTTCATATTTTTTCAGCCAGGTGACGATCTCCGTTCGGCTGGTATGATACAAACAGATTAATCCATGCCGCGCGCGACATCCGGAAGTTGATCGGCAGTATCAGTATCGCTCCCAGTATCATAAAGATTACGTACGTCCAGGTATCCGGATCGTAAGTATATCGCAGCACCAGGTATACCAATACAAACACGGCTACCTGGAAGGCATAACTGAAATACATGGCACCGAAGTAATACGATGGCTCTTGTATAAAATCAAAACCACATTCCGGACAATTCTTGTGCATGGTTGAAAATTTAGGACTCCACACACTATGAGAAAACATATCGCCTTCGTGGCAGCGCGGGCATTTCTGGTGTAGCACGCTATACAGTTTTGTTCCTTTTCCTACCATAATTCAAGTTGTTGTTCACTGTAAAAAACGCTTTCGGAAAGGGAAAAGTTAGCGTACAAAACAGCGTTTATATAGCACGATTTATCTGCTCGCGAAATTGCTCAGGCGTAACACCGGTTTGTTTTTTAAAGAAGCGGATGAAATAGGATGC
>CBIHOZ010000100.1:0-25609 GCA_966211525.1 uncultured Chitinophaga sp.
TATAGTGCATGGCCACCTTTGGAGTAAATATCTCCCGTAAGGGCAAGCTTCATATACTCGCTGATGTCGAAGAAATAACCACCTCCCCGCAAGTTGAAACCTCTTCTTCGCTCCTCACCATACGAAGGTACAATTATACCCGAAGCACTTTTACGTGGTGAGGGGAACATACCAAACAAAAAGCCGAGGGGTAACGGTATATCATTAAACTCCATGAAAAAAGGCCCGGCCACAATTTTATCGTTGGGTATAGCTTTGGTTTTGGTAGCGCGAATGCGGAAGTGCGGATGCTCGAGGTTACAGGTAGTATAGCTGTTGTGTACACTCAATATCTCATTCTTCTCATTCTTGAAAGCGGCTTCACTGTGCAGATAACCTTCGCCCTGTTGTGTTACCACTTCGCTGATGCGGGCGCGCTTCGTTTTAAAATTATAGACAATGTCTTTCGTCTCATATAGTTCAGGACCGTTCTTAAATACCGGATAGCCTACACGCTGGCCGAGCGAATCGCGTTTACCATGTGCCGTAAGTGTACTGTTGGCATAGTCGATTACAATTTCATCTGCTTCCAGTTCAATCTCTCCATATACTATTTTTGCTTCACCGTATAGCCATACCATCTGGTTATCCAAAGTAGCGCGTATAGAATCTCTGGCCGAATAGTTGATCGTAGTTTCTATATCACCTTTTGGTGGTGGCGTGTTGGTGGTATCAGATTTTAGTGTATCGGCTTTTGCAGGAGGAGGAATGGTATCCGAAGGAGTTTGTATGAGTGAATCTGTCTTTAGCTGCAACGTATTACCGGGTGTTTTAATGGTAGGCTCCACCTGCGCATAGGAGGCAATTGATAGGATGAAAACAAAAGTAAATATAGAAAGTAGCTGCACAGGTGCTGAGTTGAATGTCAGGGCTTTAGCTTTTAGTGAAAAATTCACATTTTTGCGTAAAGTTATTGCAAATAGATTGAACATTGTAAGGCCTGTGAAGAATATTGGATTAACTGTGCTTCTGATAGCAATAACCTTGCTAAATTCATCGTCTACCTGTTTCCGTACGGACGCCAAGGTAGATGTAGTGGTGATTGATGCCGGCCACGGAGGCAAGGACCCGGGAAATATAGGGAAGCAAGCAAGGGAAAAAGACATCGCGCTGAAGCTGGCATTAAAGCTTGGCGACTATATTGAAAAGAACATGCCGGATGTAAAAGTGATTTACACCCGCAAAGACGATCGCGACCTGGCCCTTGATGAGCGTGCCGAGATCGCCAATAAAAACAAGGCTGATCTTTTTATATGTATCCACGCTAACTCGCACTCCAACACCAAAGCATTTGGTACCGAGACCTTTACCATGGGTATGCACGTGGATGAACGCAACCTGCAGGTAGCCAAGCGTGAGAACTCTGTTATTTTGATGGACGAGAATTATAAGGAACGATACGAAGGTTTCGATCCGAACAGTCCCGAGTCCTATATATTGTTTACACTTACTCAAAGCGCTTACCAGGAAAGCAGTCTTAGCTTTGCGCAGAAAGTTGAAGCACAGTTTAAAAATAAAGTGGGTCGTTTCAGCCGGGGTGTTAAGCAAGCAGGTTTTGTTGTGCTGTGGCGAACCACCATGCCGAGCGTACTGATCGAAGCCGGCTTCCTCTCTAATCCTCCGGAAGAAAAATTCCTAATGACCGGCGATGGCCAGGATTTAATTGCCTCGGGTATTTACCGGGCATTCAAGGAGTATAAAAATGAAGTAGAATCTATAAATTGATGACCCAAACGGTTATTCTGAAATAAACAACTTTCACAACCTCTACATGAAATTATCCAAAGAATTTAAGGTGGGCCTTTTTATGGTATTAGCCCTCGCGTTGCTGTATTTCGGATTTAACTTTCTAAAAGGCATCGACTTTTTTTCAACCACCAATAAATACTATGCGATCTACCAGAATGTAGATAAGCTAACGGAGTCTAACCAGATATTTTTAAATGGTTATGCAGTTGGTCGTGTCAGCAACATTGAAATTCAACAGAGCCGGGATCGTGTAATTGTTGAACTTGATATTGATTCAGATATCATTCTTACAGATTCATCGATCGCGATGCTGAACGGAGAAATTCTGGGCGGACGTTTTATTCAACTGGATGTTCGCAAGGGTGGTAAAGTCCTTGATCCAAAAGATACCATGCGTTCTGAAGTAGCGAAAGGTATTATGGACTTCATTACTCAAAATGCACAGCCGGTGGCTTCCAGTCTTACTACAACTTTAGAGAAAGTGAATGAGTTGCTTGAAAACCTATCGGGAAACAGCAAACGCCTGGATACATTGTTTACCGGCCTGCAGTCAACGCCACGGCTACTGAACACAACACTCACCACGGCCAACACGAACATCAACGACCTCGGTGCAAACTTCAAGACGGTAGCGACTAACCTGAATGGTACGCTCGAGGAATTGAAACCTACTATTGCCAACCTACATGTTGTATCGGATTCTTTAAAGATGATGCAGCTGAACGGTACTGTAAAGAAAGCACAACAAAGTCTCACCAAACTTAATGAGACACTGGCCCGCCTTAACAAAGGCGATAACACGATGAGCAAACTCTTAACAGAAGATACACTCTATGTTAACCTGAACAAGATGCTACAGTCGATCGATTCGCTGGCCAAACATTTCAATAATAATCCGCGTCACTTCCTGTCACCGCTCGGCAAAAGCAACAAGAAAATCGAAAAGGAATTATCACGCCAGCGCAAGAGTAACTAACAGCACAGCGGCTATTGATATAGCCTTCGTTGCGAAGACCTTATATTTTAGCATCACATTATAATAGCCATAGTCTATACGATATAGACTATGGACTATTTCAGTATTTTTCCAATCTTTAGGTCTTTCATTATCTTCAATTCAATCATCATTCAGCATGGCGCGCGATCTTGAATTCAACAAAAACGAAGATCAGTTTAAGCAGCTCATTTATCAGCTTCAATCAAAAGCAAAGAAGACCAAGCTTGGCGGAGGCGAGAAAAAAATTGATGAGCAGCATCAACGCGGAAAACTTACCGCTCGTGAACGTATCGAATACTTAACAGACGAGGGTTCATCGTTCGTTGAGATCGGATTGTTTACCGGAGATGGCATGTATAAAGAGCAAGGTGGCTGCCCGTCAGGAGGTGTTGTTGCCGGACTTGGCTATATCCACCGCAGACTTACCATGATTGTTGCGAATGATGCTACCGTAAAAGCTGGCGCATGGTTCCCCATCACAGCCAAGAAAAATCTGCGTGCGCAGGAGATCGCCATGGAGAATCACCTTCCTATAGTATATCTCGTGGACAGTGCCGGTGTATTTCTGCCGATGCAGGATGAAATCTTCCCTGATAAAGAACACTTCGGACGACAGTTCCGAAACAACGCAAAGATGTCAGCGATGGGTATTGTACAGATCGCAGCGATCATGGGAAGTTGTGTTGCCGGTGGTGCATATTTACCGATCATGTCAGACGAAGCGATGATCGTTGATAAGACCGGGTCTATATTTCTGGCAGGTTCTTATTTAGTAAAAGCAGCGATTGGTGAAGATATAGATAATGAAACGTTAGGAGGTGCCACAACACATTGCGAGATATCCGGTGTAACGGATAATAAATTTCCAAACGACCAGGCTTGTCTTGACTATATACGTTCACTCTTCAGCAAGTTCGGCACAACAGAAAAAGCGGGGTTCGATCGCAGCACCCCTGCCCCACCGTCACTCGATCCGAAAGAGCTATATGGTATCATGCCCGTAGATCGTGTGAAGCCTTATGATATACTTGAAATTATTAAACGCATCGTTGATAATTCCGAGTTCGATGAGTATAAAGCGCTCTATGGTAAAAGTATAATCTGTGGCACTGCACGTATTGACGGATGGGCCGTAGGTATAGTTGCCAATCAGCGTAAGGTTGTCAAGACTAAAAAAGGCGAAATGCAAATGGGTGGTGTTATATACTCTGACTCAGCCGATAAAGCGGCACGCTTCATTATGAATTGCAACCAGCGAAAAATTCCGCTGCTGTTTATACAGGATGTAAGCGGCTTTATGGTGGGCAGTAAAGCAGAACATGGCGGTATCATTAAAGATGGCGCCAAAATGGTAAACGCCATGGCGAATTCAACGGTACCTAAATTTACCATCATTATTGGTAACTCGTATGGAGCCGGTAATTATGCGATGTGTGGTAAAGCATACGACCCTCGTTTAATTGTAGCATGGCCCACTGCCCAGATAGCCGTAATGAGTGGTGCATCGGCTGCTAAGACTTTGTTACAAATTCGCGTGAGTACATTAAAGGCGCAAGGCCAGACGATCAGCAAAGAAGAGGAGGAAAAATTATTGAAAGAAATTACTGATCGCTATAGCGAACAATTGAGTCCGTATTATGCAGCATCACGCTTGTGGGTTGATGATGTGATTGATCCGCTTGAAACCCGTAAGGTTATATCAATGGGTATAGAGGCTGCGAATCATGCTCCTGTAGAGAAATTCAATGTAGGTGTTATTCAAACCTAACTGGCGCAAGTCTGAAGACTTGTGCCAGCCCTTGTCAGCAGTCTGCAGACTGCTTAGTATTTCTTATACTATATTTTCTATATATACTTTTTCAAGTCTGAAGACTTGCGACACTGTTGGTACAAGTCTTCAGACTTGCACCAGTTATTTAATTTCGAACTGGGCTGTTACCTGAGCCTGCAGCGTAATCTTTCTGAATGCTGTAGGATCTTCTGCAGGCATATCACCGGCTGCTTCATATTTCGCTTGGCTGCGTACCATTACATTCGTAGCCATGTTATCCATTGGATAGTAATTTTCAAATTCTCTTACCATCAACGTCTTACCCATTTCAGAACCGATCGACTTCAATAATGCATCTGCTTTCGATTTCGCTGCCTGCAATGCTTTTACTTTCAATTCAAGTCTATATTTCTCAAGCTCGGTATGTGTAATTTTCGTGAGCGTGATCTGGTTAACTTTTACTGGCTCAACTTTCTCCAGTAATTTTTCAAGTTCTGCACCGCTACTCAGAATTACCTGGTATGTTTTTTCGCGGAAGGCATCTTTGTCTTTACGACCAAGCTTACCGAACTGTGAACCTACATTAGCGATGGTAACTTTTTTACGATCGATCGATGCATTCTTTATAGCATCCCAGAATTCTTTATCGAGTTTTTCCAATGATACTTTCTCACGATTCTCTTCGAACTCACGCAGTTGTACGTTCACATAAATTTCGTTCGGCTCTACCTCCTGACGTGCCGTGCCACTCACTTCTATAAAATGTTCACCTTTAAATCCCTCCTGCGCAAATGTTATGGTCGTCAGAAAAAAGAAAACGGAAAATAAAACAGTAGACTTCATGATTGTTATTTTAAATGAATAATTGGTTTTCTAAGTTTATCAAAAAATATTCCAGACAATGCTGTTTTGCTGGTGGTGAGAGATTAGACACTGCAACGGGCTAAAAAGTGGTAAGCGTGGCACTTTTTTTATGTGCATTACTCGCATGAATATTGAATAGTTTATACTTTAGCAACGATCATTTAACAATTACTTGAAAGACACTGAATTAAAAGCACTTGTTTCCCTGCTCGATGACGAGGATGTGCAAATAGTTTCCCATGTCGAAGAGAAAATTCGTTCGCTGGGTACTACTATTATACCGTTTCTGGAGCAAGAGTGGGAAAGTAACTTCAATCCGCAGGTACAGCGAAAGATTGAAGAGCTGATCCATGCCTTACAGTATGAGTTACTGAAAGAACGAATCAAGTCGTGGTACGAAACGCCCGAGCAGGATCTGCTCACCGGTATGTGGCTGGTGGCAACGTATCAGTATCCTGACCTTGAACTTATTAAACTAAAACAAGAGCTTGAGCAGATCTATTACGAAACATGGCTCGAGTTTAAACCCGATCTATACCCGTTCGATCAGATTAAAGTTGTAAACAGTGTACTCTTCAATAAACTGAAGTTCGGTGCCAACACCAAGAATTTTCATTCACCCGGAAACTCCATGCTCAATGTTGTGCTGGAGACACGCAAGGGAAATCCAATAACATTGTGTGTGATTTATTTACTGGTAAGTCAGAAATTAAAACTGCCGGTACATGGAGTAAATCTTCCAAACCTGTTTGTACTTACCTATAAAGATGAGCGACATACTCAATTCTATATTAACGCCTTCAACAAAGGACTGATCTTCTCGCGACAAGACATCGAGAACTATATCAGTGAACTTCACCTCACACCACAGACATCGTTCTTCGAACCTTGCTCCAATCTCGAAATCATACGGAGAGTGTTCCGCAACCTCATCATGTCATTCGACAAAATGGGCGAACACGCGAAAGCGGAAGAAGTGAAAGAACTACTCTTGCTAATTGCGGACGGTGCTGACTTGGGCGTGTGAAATTAGCTACGAGCCGCTAGCTTCTAGCTGCCAGACTATTGTCTTTATACCACTATTTCGTTGATATACATGACGCAGATTTAGGAATCGCTCAAAGACTATATATCATAATCAAGCATTAGTTTCTAGTAGCCAGAGGTCAGCAGCCCTTCTCGCGGCTTGTAGCGCACGGCTCGCAACTAATTCCCAATCCACTTCTTAAATGCTACCGCTTTTTCTCTGCTGATGTCGAGCTCGATGTTGATGGGTGTTTTCAGTTGTACGGTGAGGCCTTTATGGGTGGTCTTTATCTTAGCCACAGATTGTATGTGTAGTATATATTGACGATTGACTCGGAAGAATATTTCGGGGCTCAGCAGACTTTCTATTTCATCGAGGGTGTGGTGTTCAGTGATATACTTCTCGTTGCTGAGGGTGTGCAGGTATATAAGTTCTTCTTTATGAAAGAATGCAATTTCGTTTTGCATTACAGGGATCAGCGTATTACGATGTACGGTAAGGAAACGCTCTTTATACTTTCGCGACTGATTGCCCCATGTGCTCATCAAGGATTTAAGCTGCTCGCCTAATATAGTCTCAGTGGTAAGGGATTTATACTTGGTAAGTGCTGCGCGCAATTCTGCTTCATCAACCGGTTTTAGTAAGTAATCTATACTGTTGAGTTTGAATGCGCGGATGGCGTACTCATCGTAAGCCGTGGTGAAGATAATAGGACAATGAATATGCAGTGTCTCAAATATTTCGAAACTTATACCATCTGATAACTGAATGTCAGACAGGATCAGGTCGGGTAAATTATTTCCATCGAACCAACCTCTGGCGGCCTCCACACTTGTAATGGTGTCGAGAATCTTTGCTTCCGGTTCGGCCTTTGCAATCAGGTTCTTCAGATCCTGCGCAACCAGTGGTTCGTCTTCGATGATCAGTATATTCATTACCGTTTCTTAAAATTCGAAATTAGGATTCTGCCACCCCATCGGTATATCTGCTTCGTAAAGTCCTGCAGGCGTTTTGATTCGCATCTCCATTCTTCCCTCGATCTTAAAACCAAGCGACTGATAAAAGTTGATCGCTTTCACATTCCCTTCGCGTGTAATTAATTCTACCTTGCCTATATCGGTGCGGTTAAGCGCTATCTCTTCAAGAAAAATAGTAAACAACGTACGGCCGATCTTTCGTCCCTGAAACTCGGGATGTACAGCAATCGTCAGGTCTGACAATAAATGCTTGAATACATGTATACCGGGTTTATAAGCATGCATCTCTCCTATAAATCGTTCCGGATCATCCGGATGTATAGCAACCAGTATCAGGCCATCAGCAATGCTCTTCTTAACAAAGTTCTCTACGTATTCTTCGGTAATTTCGTTTTCTAATCGTGCGATACCGCCTTTAATCTTTGCAACTTCTTTATATAGCTGAACGATCTTCGATACATCGTCTATAGCAGCAGTCCGTATATGCATAAATTTTTATTTCATTTTGCTGCAAAATACTATTCTTTGTTGATTTATATCAACGGCACTTTCACATAGAAGCGGTCTGTAGT
This sequence comes from uncultured Chitinophaga sp., assembly GCA_966211525.1. GTDB lineage: Bacteria > Bacteroidota > Bacteroidia > Cytophagales > Cyclobacteriaceae > Ohtaekwangia. The sequence continues at coordinate 7,997 of CBIHOZ010000100.1, forward strand.
CGGTTCTATCAGCACTGGTTTATCACTTAAGAAACTATATAGCGAACGCAGATTTTCAAGTCCAAGCTTGTTGGATGTCTCCACGCGTTTACGTAGTTGCAGGTTGTTGCTCACCACCAGGTAATCACCGATAGAAGTGATCTCGATGGTTAACGGTTTCACCTTGTCAACCACATTATGCTTCAGTGCATTCTCAATCAATATCTGCAATGTTACGGGCACAATTGCCTGACTCCTGGCATCATCTCGTATATCGATCTTAAAATGAATTGCATCTTTAAAACGAGTTTCGAGTAATGATATATAGTTTTGAATGAAGTCAAGTTCGGTTTGCAGCGTCACAAAGTTCTTATCGTTGTTCAGCAAAACATAGCGGTATATTTTGGACAGTTGTTGCAGAAACTGTGATGCCAGCTTCTGGTCTTCGAAGATCAAACTGTTAAGAGAAGTAAGCGCGTTGAACAGGAAATGGGGATTAAGCTGGTTCTTGAGATTATCGAACTGCACTTGTGATTTCTCTTTCTCCAATCGCTCGGCCAGCACAAGCGAATCCTTCCAACGATCAATAAAATAACTGGTGATAAAACCGAGGTTGATAGCAGTAGGAACAATCATATAGATAGCCCATGTTGCTGCCAGAAAAAGACTATCGAGTTTAAAAGGTAAAGCAGGTTCACCAAAGAAATATACCACAAAGCGAATGGTGAGCCCGATGCCCACGCCACAACTTATCTGGATAAGCATTCGCCTGACAAGATTTACTTCAAAGGGGTGCGCCTTATTTAGCAACCGGTGAACAAAGCGAAGCGACTCCCACATAACCGCCACTAGCACAATGGATGCAAGGGTTGTTTTTACCTGAAGGCCCACGCTGAATTCACTCCACTTGGACAGCCGCACCAGCAAACCTGCTATAGTAATAGAAAGAACTATACTATAGGTGATGAACACCTGCCGGGCGTTTTTATATCCTAATATCACTTTATGAATATACTATATTTCCGTGTAAGTGACACCGGATATCATCTGACGCATGAGTTATAGTGTCTCAACCGTCAGATCAAAAAATTAATCCCGCGCCTTTAGTTGCTGACGTTTACTTTTCTGAATGCGTTTTTGCAATCTCTCCTCCTCGATCAGCTTATTAAAATTACGTTGTGCTACATGGAACTGTCGCAAATAAGGATTTACAGAAGTAAAAAGGTTGATCTTGTTCTCCATAATCGTGTTATTTCCAGTATGACACCTCTACTAACGTAAACCCCTATGGGGAGTGTTGTAAAAATCTGAACGACTTGCAGAAAAAGTCGACCAAAGACCGTTACGACACGATCTTTCCATCGCTCATCTCTACAATGCGATCTGATTTTTTTGCGAATTCTTCATCATGTGTCACGGCAATAATCGTTTGTTTATAGCGTTGCGTAAGCTCATTGAATATATCAAATACTACGTGCGTGTCATATGAGTCAAGGTTACCCGTAGGCTCATCACCCATTATTATATCCGGGTCATTGATCAATGCGCGCGCTATAGCAACACGTTGCTGTTGCCCGCCTGAAAGTTTGTTGGAAGGTTTCAGCGCCTGTTCCTGCACACCCAGCATCGTTAACTTTTCGTAGGCACGTTCTTCTATTTCGCGTGGCGAATAGCGTGCGAGTTTAAGAGCAGGTATCATTACATTTTGCAACACGGTAAACTCAGGCAACAAGTAATGAAACTGAAAAACGAAACCTATATGTGCGTTTCTGAACTTTGAAAGTTGATTCTGATCTTTACCGGTGAGACGCTTCTCTGCTATTTCAAGCTCGCCTTCGTAATCTGTGTCCATCGTGGAAAGTACATACAGGAGCGTAGATTTACCACAACCCGATTTACCTACCAGCGAAAGGAATTCACCTTTGTTAACAGAAAGATCGATCGCTTTTAGCACCTGGAATTTCTCTGGTTCGTAAAAATACTTGGTCACTTTATGTGCTTTCAATACCTGCATATATACTATAGATCAGCCTTTTTTATCCGCGCAAAATTTCGATCGGATCAACCTTTGCAGCTTTTCGCGAAGGCATGTACCCGGCTATTGCTGTCGTGACTACACCAAACACGATGCCTACTATATAATATTTTGCTTTGAAGTTTACCGGCAGGTGATCAATACTGATTACATCGCCACCGTCAAAAGGAGCGCGTACAATGAGTGACGAAAGTAAAAAACCAATGGCCAGGCCTGCCAGACTTCCGAGGAGACCAATGATCAGCGATTGTATCATAAAGATCTTGCGCACATCGCTGCCGGAAAATCCCATGGCTTTAAGAATGGCTATATCTTTCATCTTGTTCATGATCGTCATGTTGAGAATATTATAAATACCAAAGCCAGCCACGATCAACAATGTTATCGACACAGAGTATGTAAGTATATTCCGGATGATCACCCCCAGCAACATGGTGGCATTGGCAGTTTCCCAGTCTTCTGATTTATAGCCAAATGTTTTCTGCAACTGTGGTGCCATCGCTTTCGCGAGATTGAAATCCTTTAGTTTGATATTTATATCCGTTAAGTAACTCTTGTCGCGTTGTAGTATATTTTGCACCATGGATATATTGGCGTAGCTCTTTACGTTGTCGATTGTTCCTACGCCCATTTGAAAAAGACCTACGATCTTCAATGTCCTGGTAAAGCCCTGCGGAGTGGTAATTACTACACGGTCGCCTGTCTTGGCGTTCAGTTTTTTCGCGAGTCCTTTCCCCATAATGATACCCTCCGGATTAACAATCAGGTCTTCTATACGACCTTCCCGCATCTTGGCTTTAATATCAAAGAGGCGATCTTCCTCCACTATATCTACCCCGGCAATAGTACCGTTCAGTTGTACCGGTCCATAATTGTAAAATACCTGTGACGTAAGTTGGGGCGACACACCGCGTACGTCCGGATTCTTCCGAATCATCTCCGCGATCTTCAAAGCATTTCGCACCTTCTGACTTTCGTTCTTCGGCTTGGTATGATATACTATATTTATACCATACGGATTAACCTGCTGCACGATCGAAGGACGGTCTGCTGTTATATCGTGGTATATATGAATATCCGGTGACGATGTCATGGCAAGATCCTCCGTCATATCGTTCAGCCCGGTCATTAAACTTACCATGGCAATGAACATGCCTATACCAAAGGTTACACCAAGCATGGCAACAATAGTTTGCTTCGGTTTTGATACCAGGTGTGTACGGGCTATGGTAAACGGCAACGACATACTATATATGTATTAATGTATGGAAGTGAAGGATACCAATGGCTGATCGGCTGTTACACCTTCCGTTATTTCTACTTCATCGAGTGTCTTAATGCCTGTAGTAACGTGTATCTTTTTCTCACCGTCATCTGTTTTGATGATCACTGAATCTCCGGGCAACAACGCAGTCTTGGGAACGACAATGGCTTTCTGTTTTTGCCTGATCACAATGTTGGCCTCAACAGCTAATCCGGAATAAGACTCCGGCAATTTACCTTCCAACACAGCGTCCACGCGCAACGACTGTTGCTGCCGGTTTACCATCGGGTATATTTTGCGAACGGTGGCATGGAAGATTTTATCCGGAAAGGCATCGATCTTTACCAACACCAACTGTCCTTCTTTTACGCGCTGTATATCAAGTTCATCAACACTCAACTGTAAATAAAAACCTGTGTCTCTTCCCACAACAGCCAACAACTCACTGCGCCTCACCAGTTCGCCTTTTTCTTTAACAGTTTTGAAGACTTTACCGTTTACTTCACTCTTCACTATATATTTACCACTCTCGTCTCCGGCAATCTTTAATTGATTGGAAGCGTTCTGTAAGTCGAGTGCTACCTGGTCTTTCATGCGCCTCAGTCTGCTGTTTTGCGCGGTATATTCGTTACGTGAATTCTTATAGAGTAATATATACCGGTCGTATTCTACACGTGTAGTTGCGCGTTGCTTCCACAAGTTAGTATAGCGTTCTGCATTGATTGAATCGAATTCCATTTTCGATTTGGCAGCATCTACAGCTGCGTTCAATTCATGTATCACGGGAGAGTTATCACCTTTATTCCGAAGGGCAAGTTCATAGTTCTCTTTGGCAATGCTAAAGCGCGCTGACTGTTGTCCGGATTCTATGATAAATATAGGGTCGTCTTTTGAGACAACGTCTCCGTCATTTGCCAGCTTGGCGGTTATTGTCCCATCAACCTCTGAAAAAATCTGATGTTCGTCTTCAGATACTACAAACCCCGATGCATATACCGCTTCCATCAATGGTTTTACCTCGGGCGTTACTACATCGCCCCAGTTATTACAGGAGCTTGCAGCGAAGAGCAAACAGAGTATTGTTGTCTTATAGCCTGTCAGGCGGGTATCCATACCGTTAAAGTAAACAGAAACTCAATGCCTGCAGGTGACGGAAATCAGGAAGCGTATGAAAAGTAAATCAAAGTGTGGTGAATTACGATTGAACGGTATATTAAAAAAGCTCCCGTTGCCAGAACAGGAGCTTTCTTATAAGACTATACTTCCAAAGTATAAATTACAAATTCGGTTGTGGTGTTGTTCTCAGGTACGGCTTCACGCGCTTGTGGCCTTTTGGGAATTTAGCTGGTATATCTTCATCTTTCACAGCCGCTGTGATGATTACATCTTCGCCATGTTTCCAGTTAGCAGGTGTTGCCACGCTATAGTTAGCTGTAAGTTGAAGACTGTCAACCACACGAAGGATCTCATCAAAGTTTCTTCCGGTAGATGCAGGATAGGTGAGCGTCAGTTTGATTTTCTTATCAGGACCAATCACAAATACTGAGCGCACCGTAAATTTATCTACTGCCGGGTGAACCATTCCATACAGGTTGGCAACTTTAAATTCAGGATCAGCAATGAGCGGATACGTTACATTTGTATTCTGTGTCTCATTGATATCGCCAATCCATTTGTTGTGTGACTCCAGCGGGTCTGCGCTTATCGCCAGGATTTTTACATTACGTTTATCGAACTCTGGTTTCAGTTTTGACATAGAGCCAAGTTCTGTTGTACAAACCGGAGTAAAATCGGCAGGGTGCGAAAACAAAATGCCCCAGCTGTTGCCGAGCCATTCGTGAAATTTAACAGTACCTTGGGTGGTTTCTGCTGTAAAGTCGGGGGCTACATCGCCTAGTCGGAGTGACATAATCTATCGTGTTTAAGTGAAACAATTATACTGAAGTCCTAAAAATACTTAATCCCTATTGAATTAATAGAGTTATAATGAATATTGTGTAGGGTTAACGCTTTTTACGCGCTTTCAGTTTCGCTTCTTTTTTCACAAGCGATTCAAGTGTATCAGCTTTCAACATCTCCACCGTTGCATTTCGTATTTGCAGAAAGGCATCGTGCACGGTACAGGTCTCTTCGTCTTCACATTCTGCACACGGTTCATAGAACTTATGAGCGGCACATGAAACGAGTGCTATAGCACCATCGAACTGACGTACAACTTCTGCGAGGTTAACATCTGCGGGTTTCATGCGAAGAAAATATCCGCCTCCTTTACCTTGTTTACTTCCCAATACACCCGAGCGTTTCAGGTCGAGCAGAATGGCTTCCAGAAATTTTTTCGGAATGTTACAGGCTTCAGATATATCCTTAATCAAAAATTTTTCTTCCGGATCCCGAGCCATATGGACGAGAGCATGGATAGCATATTTACACTTCTTCGATAGCATAACTGGGACAATTTAATGGATTTAGCGATTTTGTAGTTACCTTCCTTCGCTTAATTTTGATAACACCACGACAGGCCGAGGTAGCTCAGGGGTAGAGCATCCCGCTCGTAACGGGAAGGTCGTGGGTCCAATTCCCATTCTCGGCTCTATATTTACTTCATGGATCTCATTAAAATAGTATTGGTTGGTATAGGCGGCTTGCTCGGCAGCATCGCACGGTATATAACGGTTAAATCTATAACTACGAAAATACCGGCAGCGTTCCCGTATGGTACACTCACCGCTAACCTGGTGGGGTCGTTTATCCTGGGGTTTGTATATGGGCTGGCATTACGAAAGACAGATATGTCAGAGAATGTGAAATTGTTTTGGGGCGTTGGTTTCTGTGGCGGGTATACTACCTTCTCGTCTTTTGCATGGGAAAGTGTAACGCTTTTTAATCAGAAGATGGCAGCCACTTCGGTGTTATATATTTCAACAAGTCTGGTGCTCGGCATTCTTTCTTTACTGGCCGGCATGTGGTTAAGTCGTTTTTTATAACGACTGTTTTTTGTTTAATCTAATAAAGCTTCTTACTTTTGTCGCCCTTGCAAAAAGGGAAATTTTACACCTGCCCAGGTGGTGAAATTGGTAGACACGCTACTTTGAGGGGGTAGTGCCTTAACCGGTGTGCTGGTTCGAGTCCAGTCCTGGGCACATTGTTTAACGGATAGATAAACGTTGACCAGTTGTTTTTAACGTAAAGCAACGGTCAACATAAACCGAAGTGGTGGAATTGGTAGACACGCACGTTTCAGGGGCGTGTGTCGCAAGACATGAGGGTTCGAGTCCCTCCTTCGGTACGAAAAGCTTTCAGTAAAGAAACTGGAAGCTTTTTTTATTTATAGCCAATCGCGCTTACTCCAACTATTTGGATTGAGTAAAAAGATTTAAGAAGTTTTTAACAAGCGAATCTTTTCAGTCTCCTACCTTCGTCAACGCCACCTCTATCCGTCATTTTTTCAAAATTTTAATCCAACACATGAAACGACTATTAACCTTCGTGCTCTTCGTTGGCAGCATTACACTGTATGCTCAGCAGAAAGACAAAACACCTAAGGCAGATACCAAAGCATCTGCTTCGAAAAAATCGCCCACCCATAAACTGGCCGGAACATGGACGCTCGTATTGGTTGATAATATACTTCCGGACGGCAGTCGCGTGGAACTATATGGTCCATCTCCACAAGGTATGTTGATGTTTGATGCGCAGGGGAATTACTCGCTCCAGATACTGCGCGCTAATCGCGTAAAGTTTGCTGCAAATGACAAAGGTCAGGGTACACCGGAGGAATATAAAGCTGCCGTGCAGGGAAGCAACACACACTTTGGTAAATATACTGTTGATGAAAGCGCTGGTACGATAACATTCTACATAGAACACGCTTCATACCCGAACTGGGAAGGCACTGAACAGAAGCGTCTGTTTACCATCACGAACGATGAATTGAAATATACTGTACCTACGCCAACAACCGGTGCCGGTGCTACGGGTGAAGTAGTCTGGAAACGCATTCAATAAACATGACAAAAAAATAGCAGCAAGCCTTATATATACTTGCTGCTATAGCTTTGAGTATTGATCGTGATTTTATTTTAACCAACCTTCCACATCTTGCAGTGTCGGGTTCGGTATCTCAAGTTTCATCTTCTTACGGGTTCCGCACACATCGTTGAAGAGCTTGGAGGCTTTCATCTCCTTCATCTGTGCAAGTGACTGAATGCCCAGTTTCTGTATAACCGGTATCAAATCAGCGCGAACACCGGCATCTAAAAATTCCTTCTCAACAAAACCAGCAGCAGCTTTCTCGGGCTTCATCTGCGGGAAGAAGAGTACATCCTGTATCGATGCGGAGTTCGTCATGATCATCGACAGACGGTCGATACCAATGCCTAGCCCTGCCGTTGGCGGCATACCAAATTCCAATGCACGCAGGAAGTCTTCGTCCAGTGTCATCGCTTCTTCATCACCACGTTTACCGAGTTCGAGCTGTTCTTCGAATCGCTCACGCTGATCGATCGGGTCGTTCAACTCAGAGAATGAGTTTGCAATTTCCTTACGATTACAGATCGCTTCGAAGCGCTCTACCAAGCCTGGTTTGCTTCTATGTTTTTTAGCAAGAGGAGACATCTCCAATGGATAGTCGGTGATGAATGTAGGCTGAATCAGGTTCGGCTCGCATTTCTCACCAAAGATCTGGTCGATCAGTTTTCCTTTACCCATGGTATTATCCATTGGTACATTCAGTTGCTGACACGTATCACGCAACTGTTGTTCATCCATCGCGGCTATGTCTACACCGGTAAAATGCTGAATGGCTTCAAACATGGTATAGCGTTTCCACGGACGTTTAAAGTCGATTACGTTCTCGCCTACTTTTACTTCCGTTGTGCCGTGGAGATCGAGTGCTACTTTCTCAATCATCTCCTCCACCAGGTCCATCATCCAATAGTAATCTTTATAGGCTACATACAACTCTACCTGCGTGAATTCAGGGTTGTGGAAACGAGACATCCCTTCGTTACGGAAATCTTTTGAAAATTCATATACACCGTTGAAACCACCTACGATGAGGCGCTTCAGGTACAACTCGTTGGCTATACGCAGGTATAGTGTCATGTCCAGTGTATTGTGATGTGTTTTGAACGGTCGAGCCGCAGCACCACCATACAGCGGTTGAAGTATAGGCGTTTCCACTTCCAGGTATCCTTTTACATTCAGATACTGGCGCATGGAGTTTACCAACTGTGTACGTTTGATGAATGTATCGCGTACCTCGGGGTTTACGATCAGGTCCACATAACGCATGCGATAGCGTTGCTCTGAATCGGTAAACGCATCGTGACGTTGTACATTGCCTTGTTCGTCTGTTGTTTCCTTTACTACAGGCAACGGACGAAGTGCTTTTGTTAAAACTGTAAAAGCAGTAACGTGAATGGAGATCTCACCGGTTTGTGTTGTAAAGCCGTAGCCTTTCACACCGATGATATCACCTATATCCAGTAATTTTTTAAATACAGTATTGTATAAAGTTTTGTCTTCACCCGGGCAGATATCATCTCTGCGGATATAGATCTGAATGCGACCGGTCTCATCCTGTAGCTCAGCAAAGGCAGCGCTTCCCATAATGCGGGTGCTCATGATGCGGCCTGCAATGGAGATCTGGCGATAGTCGCTCTTCTGGCGCTCGTAGTTTTCCAGGATTTCCTTCGCAGAGGCATTTACTTCGAAAAGTTCTGCCGGATACGGATCGATACCTAATTTCCTGAGATCGTCCAGTTTTTGCCTGCGGATGATCTCCTGTTCGCTGAGTTGCATGATTTAAAATTTTCGCAAAAATACTCTAAATAGGGAGAAAAGGAATACTCTGATGCACGAAGGTAGCGCACCGAAAAACGGTTTGTCTTTCGTTTACACTACTTTATGCATGTATATGTTGGCAGAATTACTTACGATTCGCTTTTTCGCGCTTTCGCCTTTCGAGTTCTTTTCTGATTAAAATCAACTCTCGGCTGCTCTGACCGGCTACGGATGTATTTTCCTGTGCTCTGCGGAACAGGTAAGGCATTACTGAACGCACGGGGCCGTACGGTACATACTTGGCCACTTTATAGCCCGCCTTCGCCAGGTTAAAAGAAATATTATCACTCATGCCATAGAGCTGGGCAAACCACACACGTTCATCGTTGTGCTTGATACCATACTTCTGCATGAGTGTTGTAAGATACTGGTTGCTGTACTCGTTATGCGAGCCGCACATAAAACCGATGCGCGCTATATTTTCAACACAGAATTCGAGCGCTTCATTAAAGGCTTTGTCCGAAGCTTCTTTATTGGGTTGTATCGGGTTGGTATATCCCAATTGCTCTGCACGCGCACGTTCCTTTTCCATATAGGCACCACGCACAAGTTTGGCACCGAGGTGATATTTTTTTTGTGAAGCTTCCGCGAAAGCGTTTTTCAGATTCTGCAATGTAGCCGTACGGTATAACTGAAACGTATTGAATACGATCGCTCTGTCCTTGTTATACTTCGCCATCATTTCATACGCAAGTGCATCGATGGGATCTTGTATCCAGGTTTCTTCTGCGTCAATAAGCACGGGTATATTTGCAGCATGCGCCCGTGCACAGATTTTATCGACACGCTCGCGCACGCGCTCATACGCGCGTTGCTCTTCAATGGTAAGTACTTCTTCTTTCTGAATTTTCTCCAGCAAATCGCTATCGCCGATACCGGTAACTTTAAAAACAGAGAAAGGTATACCTACCGGATTACGTTTCGCTTTATCGATGGTGCGTAACAGTTCATCTGTTACCAGGTCAAAACCCTTTTCGGACTTCTCTCCTTCCACCGAATAATCGAGAATAGTGCCCACACCGTATTTTGAAAGTTGAGCGATCTCTTCATCACAATCGTCAATGCTCACGCCTCCACAAAAATGGTCGAACGCAGTTTTACGAATAATACCTTCCACCGGAAGGTGCATATTCAATGCGAACTTTACCGATCCGATCGCGGCCGCAGATATCCACGGATGATTAACCATGGAAAAAATAAAGTTGGCTTTTTTCAGAGCAGCGTCTGACTTGTACGAGAATGCTACGGATGTGTCTTCAAATGAAATTCTGGGTGATGCTTCCATGCCGAAAAAATTCGGGCAAATATACTGCTTACAATTGTTAGCCCAAGTTCTGCCGTAACAGTTCTGATGTTTTTAATAACTTTCGAACGAAAGAACTAAAAATCAAACATGCTACCTGATAACATTTTGTTTTCTGCCGATCCTTCCAACGATTTACTGGCGTTTCTGAATCAAAAAAAGTATAGCAAGATCGTTGTACTCACCGATGAGAACACACGCAGACATTGTTACCCGATTCTGGAGAAAAAACTTCCGGAGCATGTTGTTATTGAAGTGAAGAGCGGTGAAGAGCAAAAGAACCTCGACACGTGTGCACAAATCTGGAAAGACCTTACGGGATTTGCGCTTGATCGTCATGCCGTGTTAGTCGTGCTCGGAGGCGGTGTGCTCGGTGATATGGGTGGCTTCTGTGCTGCTACTTACAAACGCGGAATTGATTTTATACTCATCCCCACAACATTGCTCGCACAAGTGGATGCCAGCATTGGCGGCAAACTTGGTATTGACTTCGAACATCTTAAAAATCACATCGGTGTCTTTCAACAGCCAGCCCTCACGTTGCTTTATACCGGCTTTCTGAAAACTTTGCCAGAAGCAGAACTTCGTTCAGGCTATACTGAAGTTATTAAGCACACACTGATCTCTGATAAAGCGATGTGGCAACAGATCAGTAAGAAGTCATTACAACAGCAGGACTGGGATGGACTGTTAAAGCATTCCGTAACATTTAAAGCACACGTAACCACGGAAGACCCGAAGGAGAAAGGTCTGCGAAAAATTCTGAATGCCGGCCACACCATTGGTCATGCTGTTGAAAGTTACCTACTGGCCAGTGGCAACCGTATTTTACACGGTGAAGCTATAGCACTGGGTATAGTTGCTGAAGGCTTTATTGCACATCAACGCAACATGTTAACCGCTGAAGACTTCACCAGTATAACAAACTATATACTTTCCGTTTATGGCAAGGTTAACCTGAGTGATAAGCAAATAGAAGAAGCTACACAGCTCACGGTTCAGGACAAGAAAAATAAAGGAAATAAAATACTATGCGTTCTCCAGGATGGTATAGGAAGAGCGCGGTGGGATTGCGAAATCAGTCTTGATGAGGTAAAACGTGCTTTAGCATTTTACCAATCGCTTCAGATGTAGTGTGCGTCTGAATCATCAAAGGAACGTTTCTTCTCGGTTTTAATGGCATTCTTCAGGCCGTCAGCTTTTTTGGAGATATACTCTTTGGTTTTCTTTTTCCGGTTGCCGGTAAGCAACCAGGCCGCCAACAAAGCACCCGATGCAATGCCAAGTCCTACTGCTATTTTACGGGTTGTACTCATATATACAATTTAACCTTTTTCAGAATTAAAAGTTTCAACCATCTGTTAAAAAATCTTTTTACAAAGAGTAATTTGCCCACTCAAATTTTTGATACCATTGGACACAACAATTCATCTCAAGCGAACGAATGTTTTGAAGGGAACTGCAACTTTGCTTCCTGCATCGAAAAGCATTAACAACCGTGCACTCATCATTAACGCACTGGCCGGAAGTAAATCTGAAATTCAGAACATGTCTGACGCCAATGATGTACAACTGATGCTGCGCCTGGTAAATTCGAAAGACGAGACTATTGATGTGGAAGACGCTGGTACAACCATGCGCTTTCTTACGGCATACTTCTCCATCACCAATCAACATAAAGTACTTACCGGAACATCGCGCATGAAAGAGCGGCCCATTGGTATACTGGTAAACGCATTGTGCAGTCTGGGAGCAACCATAGAGTATATAGAAAAAGATGGTTACCCTCCACTAAAGTTATCAGGCTTTGCCGGACAGAAGACTGACACGATCAAGATTCGTGGTGATGTAAGCAGTCAGTTTATATCTGCACTGATGATGGTGGCCCCTATATTACCCAAAGGACTTACACTTGAGCTGGAAGGAAAAATTGGTAGTCGCCCGTATATAGAAATGACAGTTTCTATTATGAAGCACTTTGGTGTTAGCAGTGAATTCATAGACAACAAGGTTATTGTTGCACCGCAGAAATATATACCTGCACCATTCACAGTGGAGTCTGACTGGTCGGGAGCAAGCTACTGGTTTGCATTTGCTGCGCTTGCTGAAAAAGCAGAGATATATTTACCGAAGCTATATTTAGAATCACTGCAAGGTGACAGTGTGATTGTAAAGATCATGGAGCAACTCGGTGTACAGGCTTCTATGGAAAACAGTCTGCTGAAGTTGACAAAAAAAGAAAGTGTAAAAGAAATTCATTGGGACTTCACACATTGTCCTGATCTCGGGCAGACTGTTGCTGTTGTTTGTGCAGCGAAAGGTATAAAAGGATACTTTACAGGATTAGAAAGTCTGCGCATTAAAGAGACAGATCGTATTGCTGCGCTTCAAAATGAACTGCAGAAAATTGGTGCGAACCTCGTAGAAGAAGATCCTGCTCATTGGACACTTATACCAACTTCCACTTTACCGGATAAAGCTTTCTTTAATACCTATAAAGATCACCGTATGGCGATGGCATTTGCTCCATTGGCTACGTTGATGAATGTTGAAATTGAAAAGCCTGAGGTAGTGAAGAAGTCTTATCCTAATTTCTGGAATGATCTTAAGCAATTCGGGTTGGCTTAAATCCAATTGCACGAAGATCACAAAGAAAAACGAAGTTGCACGAAGTATAAATGCAATCTTATAGCGAATAACTTATAACGGGTAACGATTCACGTCCGCAGGGAATTGAAATATAGCGGAGCTTGTAGCAAGCGGCTTCCATACCAGGAAAACATTTCGCCATCTACGAGTATAATTTTGGATGACGGACATATCGTCTTCAACTCCGCTATATGTTTCTCCTGAAATGGATAAGGTTCTGATGACAGGAATATATACTCAGGATTCAGCTGTTTGATTTCATCATCGCTTAGTTCAGGATATCGCGAAGACGTTATAACGTTTTGCAGGTTTAACTTCTCCAATATAGCCTGAATGAATGTATCTCTCCCGGCAACCATCCATGGCTTTCTCCAGATAAAATAGAGAACGGATTGTGATGAGAATGTTCGCAACGATGCAAAGGACTTATTAATGGAATCAACGATGTCAAAAGCTTCTGCTTCCTTGCCGGTAATCTGTCCAATACCGTGAATCATATTGAGTGCATCGTTCCAATTAAGAATGTCACTCATCCACACCGCATACTTCTTCTGAAGCTCGCATATACCTTCCTGGTAATTTTCTTCTCTGTTGCCAATGATCAAGTCGGGCTGAAGTTTATCGATAACATCAAAGTGAAAATTCTTCGTGCCGCCAACGATCGTTTTAGATTCAAACCAGGTTACAGGATGCACACAGAATTTTGTTATACCGACAACTTGATCCTTGAGTCCTAACGAAGCTAACAACTCCGTCTGCGATGGCACTAATGAAACGATTCGCCTGGGCGGAAATTGAATTGAGACTTTGTTGTTGAGTTGATCGGTGAAGGTGTGTAGCATATATAAATATATACTATTCCTGTTTGGTTTGTTTAGGTTTTTTCTTCATTGGAAATTCGAAACCAACGCGCATGTTCAGCACATCACCATAGGGACTTTTATTTTCATGATTGAATACCCGCAGCATAATCTGTGCGGTGCCTTTTACTTTCCGCATAAATTTATACTCCTTCTTCAAGCCAACAAATACACCGGGTACCCATTCTCTGCCCACTGGGTCAGCAGGGCCGGAGTGAAGTCTTGGAGGAACATTTGTGTTCATTAGTTCTGCTTCTGCCCGCGGATAAAAACCTTTACCAATCTTGAATTCAGAATAAACCCGAGGTCCGTATATTCTTGTTCCAGGACTAAACGTATTGCGATCGGTATCATAACCATACCGTTGGTTCCAACCTAATCCGGATGTGAGTCGACCAGAAAGACGGTAGCCTATATAGGGATTAAAATCTACGAATAGTTTGTTCAAGTATGCGCACCACGCACTCTGCTGGTAGCGAAGTATCAATTTCGATTGCTAATGCTTCACGATTAAAGTCATCGAGTAAGTTCAGCGTCCTGAATTTTCTGCCGCTAAGAAGTGCATCACTCATGAAGTCCATAGCCCAGCTGATATTGGCTGTGGTTACTGCCTCCAGCGGATATAGTATACGCGCAGGAAGCCTTCTCTTACCCTTGCGTTTCATATTTAGCTTTAACAATTTATATACCCGATGAACACGTTTATGATTCCATAACAACCCTTCCTTGCGAATGCGAAAGTACATTTTCCAAAATCCTTCCGTTGGTCGCTGCTCGGCCAAGCTTGGGAGTTTGTCAATGACTATATGATCATCGCGATGGCTTTTATAGTAATAAACTGATCGTGATAAATTTACCAGACGACAGGCCGTCCAAGGCTTACTGTATAGCTCTTTTGCAGATACTCAATCTGCGCTCTCGGAGGACCTTAGAACTTTTTTCCCCAGAATGTCCTTCAACATTTATTATCCAGAGCAAGATCAGCGCACATCTGCTTGAGCTTACGATTCTCCTCTTCGAGCTCTTTATACTTTTTCAGTTCATTCATCTCCATGTCACCATACTTAGCCTTCCAATTATAGATGGTAGCTTTCGATACACCATGCTCGAGAGATATCATGAATGTTTTTACCAGCATCAAATTCCTTGAGAATGTTAAAAATCTGGGCTTCTGTAAATCGCTTCTTTTTCATATGTAACAGTTAAAAGACTTTTCGTCTAATCTTAAACCGTCCTATTTTCAGGGAGCTTCATCATCATCTGGGATAAGAATCAATACATGGAACACTATGGTATACTTTTCATCTATAGATATATTAGTTTTAGGTTAATGAAATTCGTAGATACGTAATAACAACAGTAAATACCACGAAAAGAAGACACACCAGACGTTGCCAATAAAAAAAGCGCAGCTAAAGCCACGCCATCCTGTTTAACTCCACGAGATCACTACTCTCTTAAAATCACTACTCTCTTAAAATTGACAGTTACAACTGATTGCTTCATTACTCGCTTTATCTTTTTAAACTTATAGAAGAAGCGCTTAGAAGGCAATCCTGATTTTTACCTAGGTAGTTGTACGGAAAAATATGATATATATTAACCTAAATAGATGTACAAACTCGTTTGGTATTGGCTATTATATATGGCACCCGTAGATATTTTATTTCTTTTTAAGAATAAAAACCTATATAAGATTAAAGAAACAAAAATGGCTCAGCTACACAAGTACCTAATGTAAAAGGCTGCTCATGTTTAAGCAGCCCTTTAATATTATCATTTGGAAGTTTATTTATTCCTGCCTTGTAAATATATATTGCCACTTGAGAGTCTTACCATCAATTTCATAAGCAGTTTCGATATAAAATGTTCCTAGACACGAATCATATATCCCCGAACCTGACGCTACACCTCCTTCACTAGTGGTTTGCTTAGGTAACGTAACTACCTGATCCCAGTATTTTGAAGGTGATGGAGCAAAGGTGAAATACGCCTCGACACCATCACCAAAAAAATTATTCATAGTATACTTGTCGGGATCTGTTTCATCTTGAGTTAGTGTATTCTTATCCACACCGCCTACGCCAGTACCGACTTCTTCTGCGTCCCAAGCGCCCGCCCAATTAGATGCATTGTATGAACAGATATGACTACTAATTACCACCTTAATATCATTAGATTCTTGCATGGTAAATTCAGCGATTTGCCCATCAGTCTTTCCATTCGGCTTAGGAATTGACGATGACCAATCAAAATGAAAACCTAATTCCGACGGCACAACATCCACATCTCCATCATCCGTTCTATGAACAACTTTCATCTGATAACTCTGTCCAGTTTTTACATTGGGATAATCGACAAAAGTTTTTCCGCTATCCAGAGAGAACAGTGTGACAAGGTGATACTTATCTACTTTCAAAGAAGCGTCATCCGCGTCCACTTGAGCACTGTAATGTTTGATTTTTGCATCATTATCATCACAGGCAACCAGCAATGTGAAGATCATAGCGGCTACTATGCCGAAATACCTTTTATATGTTTTATTAAGCATATGGAATCTCATTAGTTTAAACAATTGTATCATCTATTTCAAGGTATATATATCTGTCACGTTTCTAGTGGCAGTGGTATAATGCAGCGTAAACTTGGTATTGTTATCCTCAACCTTGATCGTTGGACCACTTCCTATAGAGATGCCAGCTTTAGTCCAGTCTCCATCTTCAGCTAGCTTCTTGGGGTCGATCTGCACTTTGAAATTTGATAACACACCTTCTACATTATCAAATGTTATGATATAATCAGCATTATCGTAATATCCCGTCTTAACACGTATAGTGGTGGGGTTTACGGGAGTAAAAACGGCAGTTTTACCAGTAAATGAGAAACTATCAGGACTACCAGATGGAGGTTCATCAGGCTTGCTATAGCGAATAAAATCCCAGTTATAAAGTCCTGCAATTGGATTTCCAATAATGTGAAAATACACTATACCGTGGCTTTCACTTGTTGTGAGGCCAGCATCATTAGTTGTAGTAATAGGTAAGCCTCTGCTTTCTGTAAAATTAATATTAGGAGGATAAAATGCTATTTTAAATTCAGCAAAGGTATCTCCTGCTTTAATTGTCGCAGTCGTATTCAGGAATCTATATTGATCGTCTTTCATGAATATGTATTCAAGGGAGTCTGTTGCATAATTATCATTAAGTGCATCTGGCAAAGTCTTCAAGGTAAAAGTCACATCTTTATCAACCTTCCCTTGGAGAGTAACAAAGAAAGAAATCGTGTCAGCCTCATCCGCCGGCGAAAGCAAGAGTGTTTGCGCTGCAAAATATTGCAAACCGGTATTTACAACTACTGGCGCTGAAGATGGCGTTGGGTTGTACGTCATCTCTACGAAGGGTGCTTGACCAGGAGGTAAATTCATCGGATCTCCGTCAAGACAAGATGTGAGTAAGCCGCTTATTGCTAAAAAGCAAAAGCATAACAATATGTTCAGTAATTTCATAAAGTCTATTTTTATTTAGCCCAAAAAATAAGAGAGTTGAATGAATCAGCGGACGGTACATTAGTTCCGTTATATTGTACTTCAGAAGCCGGGTACAGAATCCGTGATGGCAGTCTGTCAGGTCGTGTGCTCTGAGAAGTCTTGGATGCAAAGGTGCTTTGTGCATCAATGCCT
>CBIHOZ010000101.1:0-25514 GCA_966211525.1 uncultured Chitinophaga sp.
GGAAAGCCTGCAACTCACGTATCTGATTTATTTTATTTTTAATGCACAGAAGCTCGGTCCTGTCAATTAATTTGTAAAAAGAAATAACACGACCGATGTTATTGCCTGTTCCTTTATCCGGTTATTAGAATCGCAGTTCCCTGTCGAATCCCCACAGAATGCGATCAAGCTGAAGACTTCCAAAGATTTTGCAGACAACCTTTCCCTTCATCCTAATTATCTGAACCGGCAAGTCAAGTTGAGCAAAGGAAGGACTGTAAGCGAGATCATTGCCGCCAGGCTTATTCAGGAAGCCAAGATATTATTGAAATTAACCAACTGGCATATTGCTGAGATCTCATTTGCACTTGGTTTCGAAGAGGCTTCGCATTTTAATGTATTTTTTAAAAAGCACGTTGATATCTCTCCTACAGACTATAGGAAATTACAGAATGAATAGTTAGTCTGAACAACAATTGAAGTAAAAGTTTGATTTTAGAAAGGATCGGTTCTGTTTGCGCTAACATCAGCCGTCCAACCCGCTATACTTTTGTCTTGTAAATTAAATAACTTATTAAATGACAAAGATAGCATTAGTAACCGGTGCGAATAAGGGTATTGGTTTTGAAACTGCGAAACAACTTGCAGAGCGCAACATCAAGGTTTTACTGGGAGCAAGAAATGAAGCTGAAGGCAAAAAAGCTGAAGACGTTTTAAGAAAGTTGTCTTTAGATGTCACCTTCGTAAAACTTGACATCAGTAATTCGGTAGACATCCAAAATATAAAGAGCTACATTGAAAGTAATTACGGTGTATTGGATATTTTGATTAATAACGCAGCTGTATTCTTAGACAGCGCATGGTTTGGGAACAATACGGAAACAGTGCCGCAGCAGATACTACGGGATACGTTCGATATCAACTACTTCGGAACAGTAGAATTGACGCAAGCTTTAATGCCGGCAATCAAAAAAAGCAAAGCGGGGCGTATCGTAAACATTAGCAGTCTTTCGGGTTCGTTTGGTGCCCACCTGGACGAATCACACTTTCTATACACCTTGAAACCCTACGCGTATAGCGCTTCAAAAACAGCCTTAAATCAATTTACAGTTTTTCTGGCGCATGCACTCCGCGAAACGAATATAAAAGTAAACGCAGCAAATCCGGGTTGGGTTAAAACCTCTATTGGTTCAGATCAGGCTCCGCTTACTCCTGAAGAAGGTGCGAAAACTGGCGTGGCGTTGGCGCTAATGGATGATAATGGACCAACGGGTACTTTCTCTCAATCTGGCGAAGTGTTGCCATGGTAAGAATTTATAGTCCTGAAGCACTATAGTTGGGCACCCGTTCTTGTAGGACTTTCAAAACAGGACTGAGAAATTTGTAAATCCTGAAGGAAAGGTTCGAACTGCCGATCCTCCAGTCTACACAACATTAAGAAGCCTGAAATCGTAAAGATTTCAGGCTTTTTTGGTTCAAGGCAGTCCTATTCGCTTCATCACATCCTGGAAATATCAGCAATTTCTAAGTTTCTTAATTCAACTAATCAAGCCAATTTTGAACCCGTGTTATTTTATACCAAAAATATTTATAAGGTGTCAACTATATATATGCTTTAGTGTCTTTCAATTTCAATTTGTCCCTATATAGTTTAATTATGTTACCTTGTTTCTTGTATGCTATTTTACAATGGACGTAGGCTTTCTTTAAATATGGAGCCGTACTAAACTTTCAACTAAACTTATGAGCTTAACAGCTATACCCTTTGCTATCAACATTACCAAGGTAAAAAGTATTTTTGGTTCGCAAGACCATGAACTTCTTGAGAAAATTAAAACTGCCAATTTATACAATCACTACGCCACTCAAGGTCCCGGTCTTTTACAGTACAATAAATACAATTTTGATCAAGCATTAGAGGATATCATCTTTAATTACATAAAACCGGAATTAAGGGAATTGAAAAGTAGTTTTTTGCCGCTTAAAAAATCGATAACTACTTCTGGACTTAATGAAATTATTGCACATAGTTATGGCTATGCTCTGCTTGTCGTCTGCGATTATTTAGGAACGCATTTAACACCTCAATGTGATGCTTTATCTTATGGGAGAGACTTTGACGCTGCTATGAATGTAATGAAAGAGCACGGCCTGCGGTTGGACTTGAGCGACATGTTTAACGACCATGATGTTTTCGATATTCCGAAAAGCGGTGATTCTCCAACCATCAAACATTTTACCCAAGGTGAAATAGACCACATAAATAGTGTAATGAATAAGGTGGAGATTGATGAAAGTAAAATTGATTTTGAAAGCGAAGATTTTGACGAAGTACAGCAAATGCTGTATTATATTCATAAATGCTTCAAAACTTGTAGTAATCAAAATATTGAAATGGTCACCTTTACTCACTAACGAAGAACGCCCTACATTTCCTTTAGTTGAACACGCAGCAGGCTTGGGTGAGAGGATGTGAGAATAAGGCATAAGAGTCGAGGTAAAAAGTTTGATTTTGAGTAAATCCTGCGAGGAAAGGTTCGAAATACCAACCCTCCGGTCTACATGGAATTAAAGGCCTGAAATCGTAAAGATTTCAGGCTTTCTTGTTTTGACTGGTGGTGACTTCGAATCTCAGACTTTTCTCGAGGCGGTTAGGTGTTCATATCTCTTGGCTTCACATGGAGCTATATATAATTCCTGTCGAGGTATAGATAATTAGTCTGTTTCTTTTTTGATCTTCCATACGTGGTACCCCAAAATCACATAAGTACATATATCATTTATTATTTTTTTCTTCTCTTGGTGCTGAATGCCCATCGCGTCATTGCATTAACAACCTCTTCAAGCGTATATCTATGCAGCGTGCAGTCGTACTTATTGAACTTGTTCAATGTTTTGCTTCGTATTGATGGAGTAGATTTGCCTCTTTATAAACGTAGATAAGTCTATAATTTAGTTAGGAGTGAAGCATACCGAATGTATATATGAACGAACAATCCGCAATTGAAAGACTGCATACACAAGAGTATGGAACACTGGATTACGATCCATCTATACCATGTATCACGGCTACTCATTTCGGCTTTGCGACCGATGAAGAGTTTAAGGCTTTGCTCAACCTGGGATTGACGTTTGCTGTTGAAAAGAAAAAATATCACCCTAAAATTGGCTGGCTTGCGGATACCTCGCTGATGGATGGCAACACTACTGCAGAGTGGGCAGCTACTGACTGGAATCCGAGACTTGTCGCCGAAGGGATATATCATCTTGCATTTGTTCTGCCAAAAGATGTCTTTGCAACCTTGCAAATCAGGGACTATGTTATTCTCAGTCCAAAAATGAAAACAGCGTCATTTGAAAGTATAGAAGAAGCGAAGGAATGGCTCCGTATATCTCTATTGTAAAATTCAACCTTGATGCAGGACGACTTAAAAGATGTTGAATTGCGGAAATTAATAAAAACGAAGTTAATCAAACCCAATCAGGTTTGGTTTCTTTGTATGTCATAGCATGCGTGCGAAATGATTTTACAATCAAACATCATTATCCTATATATAGCCGTCTATTGCATATTCTCTATTAAGCGAAGTATATTATAGGTGGATAAATTCATAGTTAGAGTATAAACGAAAGTGTAAATTTAAAGTCCACTTGAGAAACTAATCATACAATCTGACTATGGTTTTTTCAATTCCTTTATGGCAGCCTTGATGAAACCCTCTTTATCGGTTTTTGCTCCTTTGATTCTTGCTTTTAAATCGGCAGGGATCGTAAAATATTTTTCCGCCCATAAATGAATCTCAACCAGTATCGGGAGTAATTCAATTCCCTTCGTTGTAAGCTTATAATAAACTCTTGTCTTCGTTCCGGGATTGTCAACTTTTTCGATAATTCCATTTTCTTCAAGCGACAGAAGTCGTGCTGACAAAATATTTGTTGCAATGCCTTCTCCTGCGTTCAAAAAGTCTTTGTAGGTGCAGTTTTTATTGAACATCAGGTCTCTGATTATTAGCAACGACCACTTATCTCCCCAGATATCAAGGGAATTACTTATTGGGCAATCTGATCTTTTTTGATTCTTGTTCATCGATTTATTCTGATTTGCACTTGCATTTTGAAAGTATTGATGTATGTTTGTACTTGCAATATGCAAGTGAATGTATGTGAAAACGGTACAAAAATGGAGACAAATCGGTAATAATTGAAACTCAATATGCAAATATTGACGACAAAAAAATCGCCGGCCCTAAATTCTGCAACCTGGAACCTCTCTTTCCAGAGCATATGATTTTCGAGACACAAGACATGCATCGCATTTCAGTATCCTGAATTGACCACAGCTTATAGCAATGTGTTTTATGAGTGCTATTGACAAAGAATGATAATGAAAAAAGTATTTCTCCTAACAATTTTAACAGCGATAAAAATGACGACATCAAATGCACAAAGCGGTAGTACCAGGAATTCGAGCTATACATACGCAACGGTACCTACTCAGTTTGTAGAAGCTAACGGTATAAAATTCGCTTATCGGTCTTATGGCAAAGAAGGCGATATTCCAGTGATATACCTAAACCATTTGGCAGCAACACTGGATAACTGCGATCCACGCATAATGGATGGTATAGCTACAACACATCAAATAATATCCTTTGATAATAAAGGCGTAGGTGCTACCAAAGGCAAAACTCAAAAAACAATTCAAGAGATGGCCAGTGATGCAAGGGCCTTTATTCATGCCTCAGGGTACGATAAAGTAATCTTGTTTGGGTTTTCAATGGGAGGTATGATAGCGCAGGAAATTTTAGAACAAGAGCCTGCTCTTGTGTATAAGTTAATTTTAACGGGTACCGGACCAAGAGCTGCTATAGGTTTAGATAAGATAAAGAGAGTAACATTTGTAGATGTATTCAAAGGTATTTTTTCTTTCCGTGACCCGAAATTCTACTTGTTTTTTACCACTACAAGAAATGGCAAAACATCAGCGAAAGCTTTTTTAAATCGTATTAAAGAAAGAACTGAAAACAGAGATGCAAAGATTAAAAATAGCAGCTTCCTCACTCAATTAGATGCTATCAAAGCTTGGGCATTAGACGCTCCGGCAGATTTATCTAAATATAAATTACCTGTTTTTGTGGCCAATGGTGATAATGATAGGATGGTACCAACTCCAAACTCTTACGAGTTGGCAAAGCGATTTCAAAATTCTGAAATTGTAATTTATCCTGATGCCGGCCATGGTGGAATATTCCAAAATCACGAAGCATTTGTAAAGCAGGCATTGGCCTTTTTAGCAAAATAAAAAGTAAATCAAATGAAAGCTTTCAGAGTAGAACGCTACGGTAAAAAGCAAAAATTGCAACTTGACGAATTAGCAGAGCCTATACTAAAGGAAAATGATGCTATGGTTAAGGTGTATGCTGCCAGTGTAAACCAACTTGATTCAAAAATTAAAAACGGAGATTTCAAACTCATACTTCCTTACAAAACACCATTTACTTTAGGACATGACGTTGCTGGTGTGGTAACAAAAGTTGGTACACGCGTTACGAAATTTAAAGTTGGCGATGAAGTTTACGCAAGGCCTGCCGACCACAGTATAGGAGCTTTTGCAGAATACATTTCAATTAACGAAAATGATCTTGCACTAAAACCAAAAGATATATCAATGGAAGAGGCGGCTTCAATTCCATTGGTTGGTTTAACCGCCTGGCAAGCATTGGTAGAAAAAGCCGATGTGAAAAAAGGACAAAAGGTTTTTATCCAGGCAGGTTCCGGAGGTGTAGGAACATTTGCAATTCAGCTGGCGAAACATTTAGGAGCTACTGTGGCGACAACAACAAGTACAAACAACATGGCATTCGTAAAAAGTTTAGGTGCTGATATTGTGATTGATTATAAGAAAGAAGATTTTGAAACTATACTTAAGGATTACGATGTGGTGCTAAACAGTCAGGACACACAGACTCTTGAAAAATCCTTACGAATATTAAAACCAAATGGGAAGGTAGTTTCTATTTCTGGTCCGCCTGATATGGACTTCGCGAAAGAAATTGGCGCATCTTGGTTTGTGAAATTGATTATAAAATTATTGAGTTCAGGAATTAAAAAGAAAGCCAAACGCCTTGGGGTAAACTTTTCATTTCTTTTTATGCGGGCGGAAGGAAACCAATTGTCAGAAATTACTTCGCTTATCAACGCAGGTATTATAAGACCTGTTGTGGATAAAGTGTTTCCGTTTGAACAAACCAATGAAGCTTTGGCGTACGTAGAATCAGGTCGTGCAAAAGGAAAAGTTGTTATCAAGCTGAGATAAAACATTTGTCTACTACAAAAACACGCTTAAGAATCAGAATTTGCTGGTCAATAGTTTATTGGCCAGTATGAACGTTTAGAGACAGAAGACTCCACTGATGCCAGCCGCAGTTAATGTGAGCTTGCTGAAACCAGTATATCAAATAGTCGCGCTCCTTTTTTTACATGGTCTCCAACATGGACCATCATCTTTACTATACGGCCCGTAGCTGTTGATCGGACCACTAAATTTTCGCCATCACGTTTGGTAACAATGGCAATTGGCTTTTCTTCCAGAACGGTGCTATCCTTTGGCAGAAAGATCTTTCGTACTTCACCGTTTTCTTTGGCGCGTACAGAAACGATACGAGAAAATTTTTGAGTCACTCTCGGTGATGGCGCGGCATTCCTATGTGAAGCGTCAGTGATAAGGTCCTTCTTATATAGCACAGTATTGTGCACGATTTCATTGTAAGCCTCTTGAGGCTGAATCAAACTAAGAAGTATACCAACTCCCAGCCAGTACTTATAATGTCTTTTAAAGTTCATTTTATCTATGGATTAGCTCAGAACCTGACTATCGAATACCGTAATTCAGATGTGCAGATTTGCTTTTTTTTAGCAAAAGTAAAGACGTCAGCATATTGAAACTTCTTTACTATACCAAGTGGAAGAATGACTATACGAAAATAAGTTCTGACTTTGTATACTATAATTTACCACCTTGTAACGGTGTAAGAAATGGTATGTCTTTGGAGTTCATATAGAATTTATTTGCATTGGTATAGTATCTGAAATTAAAATTAGAACAGCCTATACATTTGTCAGAAATCAAATAAAGGTATATGAAAAATATTATTTTATCAGGAGTGACCATGTTGTTGGTGAATTGTAGTATGGGGCAAGTATGCAGTAATTCTTACTTTTTAAACAATGGTGCCGCCATGGATCTGACAGACTATGATGCCAATGGTCTGTTAAAGGGGAAACAGTCTATTAAGATTCTGAATGCGAATGGTACAACATCAACCATACACTCGATAAAAACTGATGCGCAGGGAAAAATAACAGAAGACCGCGAGACAAAGTATGAATGTACTCCGACTGGTGCTAAACTATATTTTGGTTATACCGACTCAAAAACCAACCAGGAAGCATTCTTGCTATATCCATTACATCCTATAGCGGGAGAAAAAATTGGTGGTGATGTTAACCTGGAAATGGAAAAGGTAAATGAAGAGGATAAAAAAATTAAGATGACGCTGCAGATTACAAACAGGAAATTTGATGGAATGGAAGAAGTTTCAACCCCATTGGGAAAGTTCAATTGTATGAGGATTAAATGTAATACCAAAATGAAGATAAAAATCGGGATGATAGGCATTCCTATAGAAATGGACGTAATAGAATGGTATTCTTTCGAGGTTGGGGTCGTTAAATCAGAGATATATGTGAAAGGAAAGCGTGAAGGGACCACAGCGTTAACTGCCTTTAAACGACAATAGGATAGGGTTGATGATCGTCAAAATCAAAATGAGACAGGTATGGCTAAGTGTTTCTATTTAGCCACCTGCTCAATCTATCTATTTGGCAAAGTAGCTGTTGAAAAACTGAGTCTGATAAGTCTTGCCAATGGGTATTTCAACATCCTGTATATATACAGTGTTGTTATCAAAGGTTGTAATAGCGTCTTTATTTACAAGGTACGATTTGCTTGCGCGGAGAAATCGCTTTTGCGGAAGCCTGCTATGAATTGTTTTCAGATTCATCCAGGTAATTAACTTAGTTTCCTTCGTATTGATAACGACATAATCCTTTAAAGCCGCAATGAATGTAATCTCGTCAAATTGAATCTTAAAAGTTTTGCGATTTGCCCGGATGAAAATATAGTCGTTGTCAACATCTTCCAGTAATCCTTTCGAGGCATTCAACATCTGCCAGTACTGTTCGGCCCGTTTCACGGCACGGTCAAACCTTTCCGGTGCGATCGGTTTTACCAAATAATCAATAGCATCTACTTCGTAACTCTCCAAAGCATATTGAGGGAATGCTGTTGTGAAAATTATCAGCGTTTTTTCAGGTACAACTCTGGCGAAGTCAAGCCCGTTCTCTTTCGGCAACTGGATGTCAAGAAATATCAGATCAACTACATTGGTTTCAATGAAGGGACTGGCGGCTTCAACACTACTAAAGCTCTCGATCAGGTGAAGGCCCGGTTGCTGCATAATAAGATTTTGAAGACCTTCCCTGGCCAGGGGTTCATCGTCTACAATGATACATTTCATACAGGTATATTTAAAATAACTTGGTATGTAGCGTTAAGATCACTTATTTCCAGCTTGAATTCTTTCTCATACAGTAGTTCCAGGCGTCTCGTTACGTTTGCAATTCCTAAGCCCTTTGTATCAGATTTTTTGTAATCGATATATATACCATTGGTGCATTTAAAAATTAACCGATTTTCATTCAATGTAAAAGATATTTCAACTTTAGAAGGCCCCTTAGGATTTGCGCTATGTTTGATAGCATTCTCAATGAAGATAATAAAAATATTGGGAGGCACTTTTATTCCTTTCAATTCATTTATATCGTAGTCAAGTCTAAATGTAAAGTTATCTCTTCGAATGGATTCCATATTTAGAAGGTCAGTGAGAAATCTGATTTCAGCACTTAAAAAAACAGATGAATCATTGCTCTGATAAAGTTGATAACGTAAGAAATCGGAAAGCTTCAAAATGATTTGCGAAGCCTTTTGAGTATCCTTTGTGATTAACACATTTACGTTGTTTAGCATGTTGAAAAGGAAATGGGGATTGATTTGATTTTTCAACGCGGCAAGTTCACTTTCCAATGCTTTCTGTTGGAGTTCGCTCATACGGCTTGCATCGGAAATCCACCGTTGAAAAACTTTCAATGCAGTAGACGGGAGAATGAACAATAGCAAAAAGACAGTGACAAATGTGAGCTCAACGACTAAACCAGCTTCTTCTTTTTTAGGAATAATACGGTGCGGCTCTATAATAGTAACAAACAGGGTTTTCACAATGAAAAAGCCCATCAATAAAATGACCGTAAGCCATACTATATATAGTATTGACTTGCCACGAAACATATATTTAGGAATCAGGTAATACATGTTTGCGTAAAAGAAACCGACAATTGCAATGTAGATGATTATGCGACCGATGCGTTCATAAGGAGCTGCGAACTCTGGTGCCGTGCTCGTCGGAAGGACGATCGCTATAAATAATAAACCTACAGCTATAGCATGTCGCAGCAACCGAAATTTTTTACTCGTTAAGAGTCGTACAAAAATGTCTCCTTTATCGATCTCTTGTATTTTCACTGTTAAGATATTTAGCGGTCAACTTACGAAGAATTGTGCTATAGCTACATTCTTTCTTACGGTATAAATGTTTTAATGTTGGTAATGAGACGCTGTAAAACGTAGTGTTTTTTTGTTCACTCATTTTGGTATAGTAAAAAAGCACATTTGTATAGTTTTTAGTTTTGATCGTGATGTTGTCTGTACTTTTGTGGATCACTAATCGACTCATCGAACAGTTGCTATTTTTACAAGATACTTAGGAGATAAAACAGCCTATAGCAATGTGCACGCCCAATGCCGGAGTTTTCGATGACTAATTATTAATTACGAAGGTTGAAATAGTGAATGTCAAAGAAAAGCGTCTAGTTCTCATGAACCAGAGACTTTTATCCTTCTAACTGTAGGCGAATTTAACCTCGTCAATTTTAACAGCATTCGATAAGTTAAGCTTTTTTGTATCTCAGGTGAAGAAGACAGCGCGCGATAAGCATTGATTTGTTTCTATAAGACTCCAAGTAAGTTTATTAGATATTATAAGATTTTTTGGTATTGCGGAATGTGCTAGCTTGCAGATTCCTAACCATTTTTGTTTTGATGTGCATGAAAATACCTTGCGTACTCTTTGGGAGTGTTTTGATTGCTTCACTTCTTCATTCAACATACGGTTCTTGAATAACCAAATGCATGGTTAATCCTTATGATTGCTAATTCTTCTATCACTGTTAACCTATAAAGTAATTTTTCCAATATGGTGCGTATATACTTCTCGTGTTTGTTTATCCTGTTCTCTATCTTTTGGTTCAGGTCAGCAATGTCACAAACCTTTCATTCCCTATCCGTTGATCTTGTAGGAGCGCATAGTGGCAAGGTAAAGTGGGTCGATCTCGATAACGATAAAGACTTGGATCTTTTATACAACGGCTTTATTGATCTCGGTGCTAACCAATTTGAAACATTTGTATATGAGAATGTTGATGGTAATTTTGTTCAACGCAGCACCGCGCTTCCGAGCATTAGAAATGGTGCTGCTGTTACTGGTGATTTTGATAATGATGGAGATTATGACGTGTTTATAACAGGTCTGGGCCAGTTCGGAAACGTTTCAGAGCTATATCAGAATAATGGTGACTTTACTTTTGTGCTTAAACAGTCATTCCCAAAACTTATAAACTCAAACGCTGCCTGGTTCGATATGGAGAATGATGGAGACCTCGATCTCATACTCTGCGGAACAGATGATGACACAGGAACCTAAGAGCCCTTTATCAACTATACTTTTGTATATGAAAATATAGGAAACACCTTTACGCTTTTGTCAAATACAGGAATAGCAAGCAGTTCCCAAAGCTCTCTGCAATGGGTGGATAGAAATGGTGATGGAAAAACAGATCTCCTCATGACGGGATATAACCAAAGCGTTGGGGGAATTACAAGACTTTATCTCAATAATGGCAATAAAACCTTTAGAGAAGACACATCTGTACACTTTGAAAATGTTTTTAACGGTGATGGCCGCTGGGGTGATTTTGATAATGATGGAGATATGGATATACTCTTTTGTGGTTCAGCTGACAGAGGTGACTATGTGTATACAGGAGTATATGAGAATTCGGGTAGTGGTTTTGTAAAACGGACTGATATTGATCTTTTTCAAATAGGAGGCGGCTTTTGGTTTGGTTCAACAAATTGGGTAGATCTCGATAATGATGGTTTCCTTGACATCGTTGTATCTGGCTTAGGAACAGTCTACCTCTATCGTAATAATAAGCATGGAAATGTTGAAGCGCTTGCCGGATCACAATTTGCAAAGGTTACGAATACATCCTTGGATTTTGGAGACTTTGACAATGATGGCGATATAGACATAGCTTACGTTGGACATTCATCGGAGACCGGTGCTCCGATGACGGGCATATATGAAAATACATTGTTTACAATTGCGAAAAACTCTAACACACAACCCTTACCGCCCTCGGTGAGTACACTGTCGGAGTCCTTTTACAGGACAGAAGTAAAGCTTCATTGGTCTGATGGCTCTGATACAGAAACACCAGCACCTGGTCTTGCCTATAACTTCTATCTGCGAAGTGCCACTCAAAAATTTGCCACTCCAACGGTAGATATGGCTACTGGTTTTATACGTACAGAGAACGCAGTAAATGCGGGCAACAAAAAGGGTTGGGTAAATATAGCAGCCGAAGGCCAATTTTTCTGGGGAGTTCAATCCATGGATGGTGGTAAACTAGGCTCATTTTTTTCCGCCGAGAAAAGCTTTTACAAGTTTAACGGGCCTACAGCTATCAACGCTGAAATTATTGACCCAACTCATGTGAAGCTGTCTTGGATCGATAACTCGACCTTAGAGCAAAATTATATTATTAGTCGATCGCTCGACCCCGTCAGCGGTCATACTATATTAAGTACACTCAATAAAAACATTACAAGTTATATTGATGCATTTTCATTTTTGACAGACACATATTATTACTACCGTATATATGCGCGCAACGCAACAAACTCTTCATCGTACGATTCGCTTCAAGTGCTGATCCCAACTCCGCCAGCAAAACTCGAAGCAATAACTGCTTGGGCAGATAGTATATCACTTCGTTGGGAGGACCGGTCCTCATACGAAACTGGGTATATAATTGAACGTAACATCGAAGGTGAGGGTATATTTCATGATATCATTGAGCTGCCTGCCGGATCAGTTGATTACCGCGATCTCGCTGTGGAAGAAGGTATAGCGTATATATATCGTGTACGCGCCATTAATCAGTACGGCAGTTCTGCATATAGTAATACCATTAAGGTGCAGACTAACTTCAGGCCGGTCGGCATAAAAATTAAAGAGTCGCTGTTGGAAGATGACACGTTATTCTTTCAGAAGGTCGATTTTCTAAATAGCTTTTCCGACCAGAATATAACAGACACCCTTAATCACATTGTTGTCAAGTCTCTTCCGCAAACCGGAGTTCTTTACCTGAATGGAACTGCTGTCAAGCAGGGAGAAAAAATCCAGGTAAACCTGCTCAATGGTATCATGTTTGTGCCTGACGCGAACATGAACGGGACTGAGCAATTTCAATATCTAATAAATGATGGCCGTGACAATTCTCTACTACCGGTAACAGTTTCTATGATTGTAACACCTGTAAATGACCCTCCAGTGATGTCAACCTTCCCCGATGTTGTCGCGCAGCAATACACGGTCATACCAATAGTCGGATTTACTGTTTCTGACATTGATGATCCGATATCTTCACTAACTATAAGTGCAGTATCTTCTGACACATTGTTAATTAAAAATAAAAACATAATATTCTCTACGAATACGTTTTGGTTCATGAAGCTCGAACCAGAAACAAATAAAGCCGGGAACACTAGTATTACTATTCAATTAACGGATGGAAAGGATACTGTTTCGCGGCAATGTAATGTTATGATAACTCCTGTTACCGGAATTGAAGATGCTGAGGCTATAGTTCAGGTATATCCCAATCCCGTAGCGTCTGAGCTTAACGTTGCAGTCTCAAGCGTTTATTCTGTTCAAGCTGTTGCTGTCTTAACTGATATGTCGGGTTGTGAAATAAAACGACTCCCATTGAGCAGCAGTAATATTGTTGGAATGCACGATCTCGCTCCAGGTGTGTATCTGCTGACTATTCTTAGTGACAATCTTCTGCTAAATCAAATCAAAATCGTAAAGTATTAATAGGGCAATTCCAGTTGCAACTTTGTCAGAAGCCTGAAGTCGTAAAGATTTCAGGCTTTTGTTTTAAACGAATTTGCTCCGCTGCACTTATTAAATTTAGAGCACTTCAGCGTATACTTCTGTTGATTCCGCCATCAGGGCTGCCTCTTAAAATCCCTTAGCCCATCCTTATCAAACGTAATCTCCAGTATATATTTCTCTTTCGCTTTTGGTAGTGACAGGTCGTAAACCAGAATTGATTGAGTAGTGTCAGTCTCGCCCAGGATTTCAACAACTTCGGTCTTTGACATTCCGGTCTTTAAATTGTCCTGGACGGATTCCTGCATCAGGGTATAATGATTTTTTTCAAACTCTTCATCAGATTCAGGAGTATTCTGCATGGCTATATAGATGAACAACGCGAGAGAACCTATTACCAGTACCGGTGATAAAATGAACGCGCTTATTCGTGAGAATAATTCGATTTTTCTATCGGAAGCGCCTTTCAAAGTCTTTCGGAGAATCTTCCTTGTCAACCAGAAAATAAACAGCCCGCAGCCAAAGAAAAGCAGAAAGATCAGTACAACTTCGAATAATCCGGTTCCCATCAAAAATAAAAGCATATTCAGGTGTTTATTGGTTTATTAGAATGATCAAAGATAGGGCAACCAGCTATAGTATACCATTCTCATTTGTTGAACTAGTTCAATGTTTTAGAAGGACGGTTGGGCCATGTTTGTGTAATAAGCATTATAGTTTTATAAATTAAAAGTAAAATAATGGACCGGAAGAAATTTCTAACAGATAGTTTTCGGAGTTTAGGTACAATTATAGCATTGCCCACAGCAATTGCCGCTTGCTCTGATGATGATAACACGGAGCCGAGTACACCTGCTAATGGTGGCGGTAACAATACTGGTGACTGCGTAGTTTCGCCATCCGAAACGGTTGGACCTTTTCCGATCCGTACTCCTGCACAATATGTCAGAGCCAGTATCATTGGCGACAGAGCAGGAGTTCCTCTGTTAATGACACTAACGATACAAGATCAGAGCAATGGTTGTGCGCCACTGGCAGATGTGC
This sequence comes from uncultured Chitinophaga sp., assembly GCA_966211525.1. GTDB lineage: Bacteria > Bacteroidota > Bacteroidia > Cytophagales > Cyclobacteriaceae > Ohtaekwangia. The sequence goes on from CBIHOZ010000101.1 coordinate 14,379, forward strand.
TGGTAGATGTCTGGCAATGTGATAAAGACGGCAATTACTCTCAGTATGGAGGCAATCAGCTGCAGGCCACTAATTATAGCAATCAGAATTTTCTTCGCGGAAGACAAACTACAGATGCCAAAGGACAGGTTTCGTTTATCAGTATTTTTCCGGGTTGGTATCCGGGCAGAGCACCGCATATACATGTTGAAGTACTCACGGCAAGTGGTACTTCTTTGTTAGTAACACAAATTGCTTTTCCTGTTTCGGTATATACGGATGTTTACGCAACCAATGGCTACAATGGTGCACCTGACAGGTCGAACACACAAGACAGTATATTTTCAAATAGTTTAAACAGCAATATGGCAGATAGTATCACCGGGAATACTGTTGATGGGTATACATTGTTAAAAACAATTACAGTGGCGTGATGATTAGTTGTTAAGGTATATATGCTCCCGGTTGTGATATGGGACATCAATTGAGAAAGCCTGAAGTCATAAATAGATTTCAGGCTTTTACTTTGAATAGTGAGGCAGCATAGAGAACCGTTTGGGGTGCTCAATAGAAATATATGTATCGGAGATCGTTAGAATGCGATACAGCTAATTCACGAGTATATATTCTTTGCTCACGGCATGGCAATCATCATGATGCTATAAAGTCAACCAGGAACCCTAACGCGAACACCGAAATGGAAAATGTAACCATTCCCAACAGGTAGGCACCAAACGCTTTCAGGTAACTTGACACGCGCATCTTGTCAAAAAAACTTCCGATGGCCCAGCAGCAATAGGACAAACCTACTATACCGGATACCTGCATGAAGTGGCACCCTGTTACTCCTTCAATAATCGCGAAGACAGAAAATATCAACATCCCCATACCCATTACAAAGCACAGCAGAATCAGGATTTCAAAAAGATTATAGCCCTTTGCTTTGTAGAAAAGTTTTATCCAAAACGCAATGAATATACCCATGATGATATTGGTATAGCCATAATGACTTTGAATCCATTCATAAATTAAGAAGGAGGGAGTATTCTTTGTGCCGTTATAGTTAACATATCCTTGCTCTATGTGAAACAAGTGATTGATTGTTGTATATATCAATGAGGTTACGATGATAAACAACACCGGTTTTACAAGCCGGCTTCTGTCTGTAGTTATAAACGTCTGAATGCTTGTGCCGGGCCTGATCAACAGTTCCTTCACGGTATAAAAGATGCCTGTTTCGAAATGTAATACGTGTTGAATTTCATGCACGATATAATGCCAGTCGACTCTTTTGATGTGTACAGGCTGACCACAATCACAGCAAAAGTTTCCGGTAACAGCGGTGTTGCAAGTTCTGCAGTTCATGGTATTACGAAGTATAGTTGGTCATCCATCCGGTATGTATTTTATCCAGCGGGCGGTTCGTATGTAAAAGTCTGCAAAAGAGGGTTTTCAAAGCCTACACTTTAGTGTAGATTTGTTGAACATCTCAGTTAAAATGAAAACCAACAGTAACTCAACGCTGCTAACCAAGAACCACATCGGGAAGGTGCCGGATGAAGAGCGCCTCGAACAGAATAATTACCTGGATGCTGTGCGAGCTTTTGCCAGACTTACTTACGAGAGTGTATATATCATTAACTATGAAACGATGACGTTTGAGTACGTTTCAGAAAATCCGCTATTCTTATGCGGATATACATCCGATGAAGTGATGGCACTGGGTTATGAGTTCTATTTTAAAAATGTTCCTGAAGATGACCTGACGTTGCTGAATACTATAAATGAACTGGGATTTGATTTCTTTAAAAATCTGCCCGGCGAAGAAAAGATACTGTATAGTATAACCTACGATTTTCATCTGTTTAATCGCGATGGTAAGCGAACGCTGATCAATCATAAACTAACGCCACTGCTTCTCACCCGTGACAAAAGAATGTGGAAGGCGATGTGTATCGTTTCTATCTCACATCATAAAAATCCGGGGAATGTCTATATCCATAAGCAAGGTTCTAACGAGACATGGGAATTGGATGTAAAAGGCAAACGCTGGCATAAGTCCGAGAAGCCCCAACTGACCAAGCGGGAAATTGAAGTGCTGCGCCTTCATGCCCAGGGGTTGTCAATTAATGAGATCGCAGAGAAAGTATCCGTCACTCCCGATACCGTGAAATATTACCGAAGACAAATCTTCGATCGTTTAAATGTAAGCACAATCGCAGAAGCACTTTCGTATGCTGTGACCAGCAAGATCATTTGATAGACGATAAATCAGCTGATGAAGTTCTTTTCTGAGAATCCTTCGTTCGAACCTGTAGCGAAAAGAAAGTAAGTAATCTTTTTGCTTCTGATCAGGATAGACCTGCGACCGTATAAACAATAATTATTTATAAGGTGTAGAAACTTTCTATATTTAGTATGGAGATCATTCTGTCGTGAGAATGGTTTCCTGTGGATATATATGTAAACACCCCTTATGGATATACGTACTATGAGCAGATCAATCTTTACTCTTCTTTTTATAGCAGGTTCTTTATTGCATGGCGTGGCGCAAAATCAATCACACCAAATTACCGTTGATCTTAAAAAGACTAGTTCTCCCTGGTCCACAGCATGGGCGCATTTTGGTTATGATGAGCCTAACTATACCTATATGAAAGACGGGAAGAAGCTGCTGTCGGAGCTTGCAGCATTAAGTCCGGTGCCGGTATACGTGCGGGTGCATAACCTTCTTACTACGGGCAATGGAGAGGCTGCACTCAAATGGGGATCGACCAACGCCTATACCGAAACCAAACGCGGCAAGCCGGTATATAACTGGCAGCTCGTTGACAGCATCATGGATGTGTTTGTGAAAAGAGGAATGAAGCCGGTAGTGGAGATTGGATTTATGCCCGAGGCGCTATCGAAGAAACCACAGCCGTACAGGCACACGTGGCAACCCGGTGTTGACTATAACAAGATATATACCGGCTGGGCGTATCCGCCCACGGACTATAAGAAGTGGAGTGAGTTGGTATATCAATGGGTAAAGCATTCTATAGAGCGTTACGGTAACGATGAAGTGCGTACGTGGTGGTGGGAAGTATGGAATGAACCGAACATCGGGTACTGGCAGGGAACACCGGAGGAATTCAACATGCTATACGATTATGCGGTGGATGGTGTGAAGCGTGCAATGCCGGAAGCGAAAGTAGGAGGGCCCTCTACCACAGGACCGGGTTGGAATAAAGCGGCAGACTTTCTGCGAAATTTCCTGAAGCATTGTGAAGAAGGTACAAACCACGCTACGGGTAAAAAAGGATCTCCGTTGGACTTCATCAGCTTCCATGCAAAGGGTGGTCCTAAAGTTATAGACGGACATGTGGTGATGAATATGGCAACACAGCTCAACGATGTAGCAAAGGGGTTTGATATCGTTCGTAAATCGGTGTTCAAGGAACTTCCTATACTGATCACTGAATTTGATCCGGAGGGATGTGCTGCCTGCGGAATGGCCACTAATCCTGAAAACGCCTATCGAAATGGCACCATGTATTCAAGCTATACCGCGGCATCATTTACCCGGCTCTTTGATCTTGCCAAACGCTACAATGTATACCTTGAAGGTGTAACAAGCTGGTCGTTTGAATTTGAAAACCAGCCGTGGTTTTATGGATTCAGAGACCTTGCTACCAATGGAGTTGACAAGCCGGTATTAAATGTCTTTCGCATGTTCGGTATGATGAAGGGCAATCGCCTCGATATAGAGAATAACCGCGAAATAAAACTCGATAGTATTCTGTCGAAGGGTATACGAAAGACTCCGGATATACATGCGCTGGCAACAGCATCGGATGCTTCCATGGCGCTGATGGTTTGGAACTACCATGATGCCGATGTGCCACGAACGGAAACTGAAGTTGTTCTGAACATCAGAAATATACCGGCAGAAAAAGTAATGTTAAGTCACTTTCGCATCGATCGCGATCATAGTAACGCATACGAAGTATGGAAGTCGATGGGATCTCCGCGGACGGTGGATGAGACTCAGTTTAAAATACTTGAACGCGCAGGGCAGCTCGAACTTTTAAAATCACCGGAATGGATCGTCACAAACAAAGGAGAAGTATATATATCCATGACGTTGCCGGCACAAGCTGTTTCATTGATAAAGCTGGAGTATAAATAGCTGTCAGGATTGATGTTGTGGTGGTCGTAACAATGCCTTTAGAAAAATCCGATAGGTGATCGGTGAAGGCATTGTTATAAATGTAGCTGGTAAAACTCGGGACTGGATTTATTGCCATTCGTTATTATATTTGTCCCCGTAATGAGAAAGGTTGTCATTTTTGTGATCCTCGGAAGCATGATTCTGCACTGTGCGAGTCGTGTGGGCCTCCTTTCTTATCTCTATCAAAATCGTGATGAAATTGCTTTTGCTTTGGGATTAACAGACGAGGTACCCATCGCTATGTGTAACAGCGATTATGATTTTTATATGGGATTAACGATACAGTCTGCCGACCATGACGAGACCAGTCAGCGTACGTTTCCGGTGGCCTTTGAGATCAAATTGTTTTTCGATTCTGATAAAACACAAGTTCCCCATCGTACACAAACACCGTTGCGTGCAGTATATATTCCGGCCGTAAGCCAACTCCTTCAAGGTTGTTCGCAATCTATATTTCGTCCTCCGGTTTTCCAGTCATAGTATACTTCAGCATTCGCTGAGTTGTTGATCCGCTGCCTTTAAGAGGCGCGGTCTTTTATTTATTATTCTTATATACTTTCCTTTCATCCATGACAAAAATTCTATACACCAGTATAGGGCTTTGCCTATGCTGTATAGCTGCGTTCGGTCAATATAAAATAGAAGGCAGAATCTATGATGTTGAAACCAAAGAGCCGGCCGTAGGTGCTACCGTACAACTTGCCAATAACCTGAGCGTGGGCACTACCACCAACGCGCAAGGTTTTTTTCAGTTGAACTGCTCTGAGCAATATCCTGAATTGAATGTGTCCATGATCGGCTATGAAAATCAACAGGTAAAAACATCCGATGGTCCGCTGAGCATTTCAATGGCTCCGCGTGCCGAAGAGATGCAGACTGTAGTTGTAACAGCCAATCGTGAAGCGAGCCTGCGAACGGAAACACCGGTTGCTATATCTAAACTATCTACCAAACTGATTGATGAGACAAAGCCAACACAACTGGTTGAAGCGCTTAATAAGGTGCCCGGAGTATTGATGGTAAATCTTAACAACGAGCAACACTCCATGGCTATACGCCAGCCGATGACTACCAACGCTTACTTTTTATACCTGGAAGATGGCGTGCCGATACGGCCACTGGGTGTGTTCAATCACAACGCATTGCTGGAGATTAACCAGTTTGCTATCAGTTCAGTTGAAGTAGTAAAAGGTCCCGTGTCTTCCATCTATGGCGCGGAAGCTATAGGCGGTGCAGTTAACTTTATCATGCAACGACCTACACTTGTGCCAACGGCCAAAGTCGGTGTCCAATTTGATAACTTCGGGTTTCGCAGAGTACAGTTCGGTGGTGGTGCACGCACCGGTAAATTTGGTTTCTATATAGGCGGTGTGAAGAGCGAGCAGACAAACTCCTGGATGGCCAACTCTGATTACGACAAGACCTCCGTTAACGCACGCCTTGAGTATCACTTTACACCACACACTCGCATCATCGGTAATTTCATCTATGGTAAATATTTTTCCAACACAGCAGGAAGTGTAGACAGTGTTGCCTTCTTTAGTCGCCAGTATATAAGCACGACTGATTTTACCTATCGTAAATCAGAAGCAAACCGTTCGCGTCTTACACTCGAACACGACTGGACAAATGGTTCTAAAACTTTTGTAACACTCTTTAATCGTTACAATAAGCACGGACAAAATCCATCCTATGGTATTCGATGGAATCCAGTACCCAGCACTACCAACGATCCTTCAAAAGCACGGGGTGAAATCAACTCAAATAACTTTACAAGCTATGGTGTATTGATACAGCATAGCCAGCAGTTTGCTCTTATGGACTCACGCCTGATTGCGGGCGGAATGTTTGATTATTCACCTAACGATTACTGGTCTTACCAGATCGATCTTAACGCACAGTTACGTGCCGATGGTAAATCAGTCGAGAAATATACCATCAGTCAGGAGCGGCCGGATATAAAGTTAGCCGACTACGATGCCGATATAAAAAATGCAGCGGGCTATTTGCAGTACGATTTCTCTCCGATAAAAAATCTGAGATTCTCTACCGGGCTTCGCTACGATCGGATGGCGTTTACCTATAACAATTACCTCGATGCATCGGCCGGAGAAAAAATATATAGCAAGTTTACACCGAAGGTTGGATTAACATATGATCTCGGTGGCGATAAAGGTATATATGCAAACTACTCGCAGGGTTTTTCTCCTCCGGCATTGACAGCAATTTTTCGGAAGCGTCCCAATACAAATCCGGCAGAATTCTACTATAACCTGAAGCCTGCACAATTTCAGAATTATGAAATAGGAGGGTGGGCTGTATTTCTGAAGAACAAATTATACCTTGATGTTGCCCTGTACCAGATGAATGGTACCAATGAACTTCTGAATATTCGTCAACCGGATAATTCTACAGACTATCAATCGGCAGGAAAGACACTGCATCGTGGTATAGAACTTGGGCTCACCGTTAAACCTTCGCAGCAGTTCTTCTTTCGTTTAGGGGGTACAACAGCACTGCATCGCTTTGAAGATTTTCAGATCAGTAACAAGACAACTGATCAATATCAAAATCTGGCCGGTTATGAAATGCCTGCTGCTCCGCGCTGGAGCTGGAATACCGAGTTTTATTACTATCCCAAATTTGTGCCCAACCTGCGCACGTCTGTAGAATGGCAACATGTAGGAGGCTACTATCAAAACCAGATCAATACCATTCGCTATGAAGGATACGATGTTATCAATTACAGGATCGGGTATAAATGGCGGTGGATCGAAGTATATAGCAATGTACTTAACGTTGCCGATGCCCTTTACTCTACCAATGCAACCCGAGGTAATAATGCAACGGATCGGACTACCTATACACCGGCAGCACCCCGCACGTTTGTTTTTGGTATACAGTATAATTTTTCGGGTAAGTAATTCGTAAACGCACAAGTACATGGAACAAAATCCAATCACATCATTTAAAGAGTCTGCGGAAATTGATCAGGTTGCTCAGCCGGTATCACCAGGCGTTTCATATATACTCAGACGAAATATTTTCAAATGGCATCGCACTATCGGTCTCATTACGATCATACCGGTAATCTTCTGGTCATTGTCTGGTCTCATGCACCCGTTCTTGTCGCATTGGTTTAAGCCAACCATCGCGCGGGAATTCATGATGCCTGCACCGGTTGATACTCTTCAGATCAAACTTTCCCTGCAACAGGTACTGACCCAAAACCGCGTTCACGAATTCAGGAACTTTCGCCTGGTGCGATTTAACGGAGCTACATATTACCAGGTAAAAACGGTTGATGGATCGCTGCGATACTACGATGCGAGCACGGGTATATTTCTGAAGGATGGTGATCAGCAATATGCAACCTATGTGGCGCGGTATTTCCTGGATGATCAGACCAGTAAAATTACTTCGATCGTTTTGCAGAAGGAATTTGATCAGCAGTATAAATACATTAACCGCTACCTGCCGGTGTGGAAAGTAAGCTTCGATCGGGCAGATGGTATGGATGTATATATTGATACTTCCTCCGGTCGCATGGGAACGTTCAATACAAATGCGCGCAAAGCATTTCTTTTTATCTTCGATAATTTTCACAACTGGTCGTTCCTTGAAAAGATTACCAACGATACATGGCGAATCAGTATCATGGTAGTGTTGTTAATCGTTATACTTTTTTCAGCCGTCACCGGTATTATAATCTATGGTTTATTCTGGAAGCGATTCAGAAAACTGAACAGCACCAACGAGAAAAAAGGTATACGGAAGTATCACCGACAAATTGGTATCGCTACTGCGTTTATAACGTTAACCTTTACCATGAGCGGAGCATTTCACGCTACGCGCAAACTGGAGCCAAATATACTTCCGGCGATGGTGTACGATCCCGTCATCTTAACCCGTGAGTTGTCGGTAGCATCAACCGCCCTGGCCGTGGATTGGGAGCGGGTATATAATGTATCGGTGGTGCGGAAAAGCAAGCGCGATTACTTCCAGGTGTTCTATACCAAAACTGACGATGAGCCTACACAAACTATATATATAAATGCAGCCGATGCAAGCGTGTGGCAGAATGGCGATACGGAATATGCACAGTTTTTAGGAAAGAAATTTCTGGAAGTGCTAATGAACAAAACCAGCATGACCGCTGCGTGTTGTGACGAGATGGGCGAGTCTGCCAACACCGGTATCGATGAAGAGGCAACGTTGTTAAAGACAGAGAAAGTATCGAAGTTTGAAAGTCGTGAATATGGATTCGTGTTCAAGCGCTTACCCGTTATCAGGCTCGCTTATGATACACCGGATGAAACTACACTTTATGTGGAGACGTCTACATCACGACTGGCGGCATCAATCAACAGCGGTGATCGTTTGGAAGGATATACCTTTGCCATCTTTCATAAATTCTTGCTGTTGGATTGGGCCGGTAAAAACGTGCGCGATATTGTGATGATGCTCTCTGCCTTCGGACTCTTGTGTGTATCTGTACTCGGCTTGCTTGTGTTTTTGAAGAAGAGTTGATCTTGACCGCAGAACGCGCAGCTATACGCCGAAGATTTGTATTTATAGTCTGCGTAAATCTGCGCGTTCTGCGGGGCCCGAAATATACACCCGTTATGTGGTATGCTTCCTGTCTTGCTATTCCACAATTACTTGAACTACAAAATGCGATATATCTTACATTCGAAAGTAATGCCTATACTTTGGTTGAAATAATACCGATGCCGGTTAATATCAGTAAAGTACGTCTTGCCGCTGGTTACTACATTTAAACAATAATGGATTGAGGATAACCACTTAATCAATTTGCTTTCCGAAATATAGTTAAAGCCTCTAAACAGCGTTTCATGATGGAATCTCTTTACAAAACGGCCTATAGTCCGATCTGGCATCGCATGCATGTATACTTCACGTTGATTGTGGTATTATGTTTCTCAAGCGGGGGATGCAACAGTGAGGATGCCGACCCTGAGACAAAAACAGTTGATACAGATTCGGTAACTACGGTTGATCCTTCCAAGGTTGATGTGAGCAAGATCTATATACCGGAAGAGTTGAAGAGTAATGACTTTTACAAAAGCGAAAGTAAGTGGTATTACGGGCGCAGCAGACAGTCTGAACACTTCATTGTATTCTGGGCTGCCGGCTATGGCGATAAAGATCCGGGCTCAACAGCAACGCCTGAAGCGTACCGTGTGGACATCACAGATTTACTTCAGAAGGCGGAGTCTTTTTACGCGATGAACATTACCAGGCTGAAGTTTGCAGAGACTGGTGTTGGTAAATCCAATCTTGATAAATACAAAATGCTCATCTTCCTATACTATCAAACGGACTGGCTCGCCACCGGATCAGGATATGATAATACCATTGGAGCACTATGGGTAAGTCCGAGCACGTGTAAACCTGTTGGCTCTGTTATAGCACATGAAATAGGACACAGTTTTCAATACCAGGTATTTTGTGATCTTGGTGGAACCTCGGGCTTTCGGTATGGCTTCGGGGGTAATGGAGGCAATGCATTCTGGGAGCAGACTGCACAGTGGCAGTCCTTTCAGAGTTATCCTGCGCAGGCATTCACCGACTCTGATTTTGGAGTATATACTTCCAACTACTTTCGTCACATTTGCCATGAAGACCAGCGCTATGCGAGTTATTTCATTCATTACTATTGGGCTGATAAACATGGTATAGATATAGTCGGACGGATATGGCGTGAAGCCAAGCAACCGGAAGATCCCCTTCAGGCGTATATGCGAATCACTGGTATCAATGTTACACAAATGAATGACGAACTATATACCGCGGCAACTCGATTTGTTACCTGGGACCTTGATGCGCTTCGTAATGCGGGTGCTAATTATATCGGTGCACATTCATTCAAGTATACTACACTAGAGGATGGCAGCTACCAGGTGGCGTACGATCACTGTCCCGGGACAACCGGCTACAACGTGATCCGGTTAAATGTACCGGCAGCCGGCACAATCGTATCAACTTCCTTTACAGGTCTCGTCAATGAAACAGGTTTCAACCAGGTTGACGATCCAGGCAGAGCAGGATGGCGTTATGGATATGTAGCACTGCTGAAAAACGGTACGCGTATATATAGCAATATGTACCAGGGAACTACCGGCACAGCAACGTTTACTGTTCCTGAGAATTGTAGTAAACTCTGGTTTGTTGTTACCGGTGCACCGAATACGTATAAATCACATCCCTGGGATCAGGACAACACCAACGATGATCAATGGCCCTATAAATTAAAGTTCTCAAAAACTGACATGTATGGCAATGTTTCATTTGACGGAACGGAGACACCACAGAATGTAACGTTTACCTATAACGTGAGTTTCCCCTATAGCGAAACGGCTTACCCCGGTGCAACAGTAAAGATGGACGATGATGTTATGAAGCTTGCAACGTCTTTCGTCATGCAGACGGGAGATATTACCAACGCAATGGGCAATAAGGTAAAGTTTTATGCGGTAGAAAGTAACGGCAATCTCAATGCCACGACAACTGCCAAAGGCTACGGACAATGGTTTAATGCCACAGCAAATGTATGCCCATGGGGTGCAGAAGCAAAAGTGTTTTCAGAATTCGATGCATCCGCTTTCTCATTCTCCATCGGACAGTTTCCCAAACAATGCGCACCTGGTGACAAATATACCGTAAAGCAGGCGCTGGTATACGAGTACGAAACCGGCAAAACTGTTCAGGCTACTTTTGTCTTCAATATCACATTGCAATAGCACTGAATTGGCTTCAGGCTGCTGGCTTCTGGTTGCTAGTACGCGTGCGCGGGAAGAGCTGGTGTGTTTTAGTACACAAGCATGTAGTGATATATTTTGAGTATATTTTATCTGCGAAAATCAGCGATTTCTATGGTTCATGCAAGTAAGTGTTTGTAGTTTTCTTGGTAAGAGCGATTG
>CBIHOZ010000102.1:0-25347 GCA_966211525.1 uncultured Chitinophaga sp.
AAGTAAGAAGTAAGAAGTAAGAAGTAAGAAGTAAGAAGTAAGAAGTAAGAAGTTTATTGCAAGGATAAAAAAAGCCACTCGATGAGTGGCTTTTTTTATGGTAGCTATATTTCCTTTATAAAGGATATTCGAAATGATAGGTGCCAGAACCAAGTGATAGTATCTGATCTTTGTCGCGGCTTTCCGTTTTGATTTTTTGTTGTGCTATATCTTTACCCTGCTCGGTGACTTTTTTACCTGCAGCGCGCGGAAGTGTAATGGTTGCAGTCGTGTTGGCTGGTATAACGACATCGAGTTTCAAAATGCCATTCTCCGTTTTCCAGGCAGATTTAGCAGGGCCATATATAGTCTTGAGTTCAGCGGTAGCTTGCGTGAGCTTGCCACCGGGTTGAGGTGCAATGGTAATTTTCTTATAGCCGGGTGATGCTTCCTGTAGTCCGGCTACGGTGCGATACATCCAGTCACCTATGGCGCCATAGGCATAGTGATTAAACGAGTTCATGCCCGGTGTCTGAAATGTACTGTCGGGTTTCATGCCGTCCCAGCGTTCCCATATTGTAGTAGCGCCCATCTTTACCGGGTATAGCCAGGATGGATAGTCTTCCTGTAGCAACAGATCGTACGCTACATCGGTATAGCCAAAACGTGTAAGTACATGGCATAGATACGGAGTGCCGAGAAAACCGGTAGTGAGGTGGTTGCCATAGCTCTTCACATTCTGCGCAAGTTTATCTGCGGCCTGTGCACGCAAAGCTTCCGGTAACATATCAAAATGCAGCGCCAGTGTATAGGCTGTTTGTGTACTCGATACCAATCGACCCGATGGTGTTACATACTCTTTCAGAAATGCGTCCTTGATCTTTTTTAATTGAGCAGTATAATGTTGCACATCGGCTGCTTTATTTAATACCTGTGCGGTGTTCAACAGCAGTTGTGTTGAATGTGCCCAGAAGCATTGTGATATCAGGTATTTATCCGTTACGGCGGAGCGTCCATCGTTATCATCAAAGGGTCTGTAGAAAAGCCAGTCGCCAAAATGAAAGCCGCGGTTCCAGAGATCATTTTTACTTCTGCGTTCCATATAGCCAACCCAGCCTTTCATGCTCTCATATTGCTGTTCTAAAATTCGCTGGTCGCCATAAGCCTGGTATAAATGCCAGGGTATAATTACAGCTACATCGGCCCAGCCTGTGGAGGCAGCAGCACTGTCGCCTAGTACATTGGGTATAACAAAAGGTACTGCGCCATCTTTACGCTGGTCAGCTTCTACGTCTTTCAACCACTTGTGAAAGAACGATGCAACGTTCATGTTATACGCAGCCGTGCGGAAGAATACCTGTGCATCGCCTGTCCAGCCGAGACGCTCATCACGTTGAGGACAATCGGTAGGTACATCTACAAAATTTCCTTTTTGTCCCCACTGAATATTGTGCTGAAGCTGGTTGATTAGCGGATGAGACGAAGTAAAATTACCGGTGGGTTTCATATCCGAGTATACTGCCGTAGCGGTTATCTTATCCGCAGTGAGTGTACCGGGATAACCTTCTACCCATGCATACCGGAACCCGAAGAAACTGAAACGCGGCTCATATATTTCTTCTTCCCCACCTTTTAGTATATATACTATTTCTGCCTGAGCCGCGCGCAGGTTTTCGAGGTATACATTCTTTTCTTTGTCCAGTACCTCAGCATGGCGAATGGTAATTTTATCACCGGCATTACCTTTTACTTTTAGCGTAACCCAGCCCACCAGGTTCTGCCCGAAGTCTACAACGGTTTGGCCTTTTGGTGTTTTAAATATTTTGAGGGGTTTGAATGTTTCGTGTTTCCGTACAGGCGGTGCATAGGAAGCCACTATATTTTCCTTTCCGCCCTGTATAACTTTCACACCTTGCCAGTCTGAATCACTAAAGCCGGTTTGTGTCCAATTCTTTTTTTCAAGTCGCGCGTCATACGCTTCGCCATAATATATACCGGCTCTGCGTATAGGACTGGTGGACGATTTCCATTGTGCATCTGAAGTAATAAGTTCGGTTGAGCCATCCGTATAGGTTACTTCAAGCTGATAGAGCAATCCGAGTGTTTTTCCGTATATATTTTTTAGTCCGCCCCACGCCAGGTTTCCGCGGTACCAGCCATCGCCCAGTAGGGCACCCGTTGCGTTGCGACCTTGTTTCAATAAACCGGCAACATCGTAAGTCTGGTATTGAAGTCGCTTGTTATAACTTGTCCAGCCGGGAGTAAGGTATTGATCCCCTACACGTTTGCCATTGATGTGTGCTTCGTATAGCCCATGTGATGTAATGTAGAGTCTCGCTGATTTGATCGCTTTCTTTACATCAAACTCCCTGCGCAGTATAGGAGCGGGACCACCCGAACTGTCGCCCGGTATAGCAGGTTCGATCCAGGAAGCTTTCCAGTCATCTGCGGCAAGTAAACCAACTTCGAAGGATGCAGGCGTGCTCCATGGGGAAGCATTTCCTTTATTATCCCACGCTCGTGCCTGCCAGTAGTACAGTTGCTTTGCTTTTAACGGGGTGCCGCTATAGGGAATGAAAGCCGATTGATCAGAATTTACTTTACCGGTTTGCCACGCTATATTTTTAAAATTTACATCGGTACTTACGCGCAATTCGTAAGCCGTTTGAAGTATATCCCGCTGAGGCGAAACCAGTACCCAACTGAAGCGTGGCTGGGTAACATCCAGACCAATCGGGTTTGTCTGGTATTCGGTAGTAAGTTCAGCAAGCTGAAGTTTCTGTGCAATGCCGGATATACCGGCAGCCATGCAAAAGAGGAGTAGAATTATTTTACGGAGCATAGTATCTGGTTATGTGCTCAGTAAAATAAAAAGTTGCGGGTAATTAACTACCCTGCTCTCTGCTGGTGCGCCTATAAAAGATTGTGAAGTTTGGCGTATTGCAGCAGCATGATGGTTTTTGCATCGCGTATTTCACCGGCAGCAATCATACCATAGGCCTTGTCGAAGTCGATCTCGAGTACTTCAATGTTCTCGTCTTCATCCACACCACCGCCTTCATTAACTTTCTGCTCGTGCGAATATTCTCCGACAAAGAAATACAAGATCTCCGTTACCGAACCCGGCGACATATATACCTCAAAAATCTTTTGAACATGCGAGATGCGATAGCCGGTTTCTTCTTCGGTTTCCCTGCGAATGCAGTCTTCCGGGTTATCAAGGTCCAGCAAACCAGCGCAAGCTTCTATCAGCATCCCATCTTCGTTACCATTTACAAAAGTTGGCAGGCGAAACTGGAGTGTTAGAATTACGGTGCGTTGTTCTTTATTATAGAGGAGGATGGTGGCACCATTGCCACGGTCGTACGCTTCACGACTTTGCGTTAGCTCCTGGCCTTGCCGGTCGGTGAACGTAAATGTGTATTTGTAAAGCTTGTACCAGTTGGCAGAAAGAATTTCTTTCTTCAGAATTTTTACAGAGGGAGTCATTGTTTTTTTTGCTGTCAGAGTAACCTTGAAGGTCTTTAAACTCAATCCTTATCTGTTTTGTTACACAACGACTCCTGAAAAGAATATATACTATAACTATAATTCTATAGTATGGTAACAGATTGTGCTGCAACCAGCTTTCTATATATCTCCAGGCATACCCATGCATCGGTAGCCGCATACTCCAGCTGTTTCTCCGTAAGGGTAGGAGCTTCCCAATTGGAAGTCTGGGCACTCTTCGAAATGCGGAAACCCAGCAGCAAGCCGGTAAGCTTCTTGACACTCTCTACCTGCAATCCTTTTTCTTTAGACAGTGTAGCGAGTTCAACAAATCCCTGGGGTTGAAAGCGCTTGTTCTTTTGCAGTGCTTTTATGTCATCGCGGATGGCGACACCGGCTTTTACAATATTCTCGTTTTCGAAAAAAGCAGCCAGTTCATCCGTTACCCCGGTATGGTGCAACCTGATGAGGAAGACTTTGTGCGGCAGTGCCAGTTGCAACAACGC
Source organism: uncultured Chitinophaga sp. (assembly GCA_966211525.1). Taxonomy (GTDB): domain Bacteria; phylum Bacteroidota; class Bacteroidia; order Cytophagales; family Cyclobacteriaceae; genus Ohtaekwangia. Next base: position 3,975 of record CBIHOZ010000102.1, read on the forward strand.
AACGTTGTATGATTGTCCCTTTTTAAAACTTGGGCGGGTCTCGGTATCAAATCCAACGGCATCGTATTTCTCCATCTCCTTCAGTGCTTTAGAGAGCTTTTCGGCATCGGTGATCACGCTCACCTTACCCGTAAAAGCTTTCAGCGGCAGCAAGTTAAGTTCTTCGGCCGTGATATTGGTCTTAGGATCCACGCTGTGTTCGGCAGCGTTGTTCAGATGTTCTTTCGGAGGAGTCATTAAAAAGTCCAAATTGAAAGCGTTTAAAAAATTTCCTTCCACTTAACGCCATTAAGATAATTTAAAAAATCATCTCCTCTCTGACCGAGTATAAATTTTCATTCGTATTCACATAAACAAAGCGGTGGCTCCCTCATTTTCAGTGCAAAACCTGTTTAATTTTTACTTATTTTGAGCCCACCTTAAACCTGAAACTGAATGCTTGACTCCCTTTTCCGAAAGAAACCGCTGGCCAAAATCCTGAAAGATGTTGAAAGTAATGAGAGCCACGGTGCCGGTGGACTTCAAAAAGTGCTTGGTGTACGCGACCTTACTGCGCTGGGTATTGCCGCAGTGATTGGTGCCGGTATCTTTTCAACCATCGGTCAGGCTGCTTACGATGGTGGGCCCGGAGTTATATTTCTGTTTATCATCACTGCTATTACCTGCGGATTTACCGCGATGTGCTATGCTGAATTTGCTTCTCGCGTTCCGGTAGCCGGCAGTGCCTATACGTACTCGTACGTTACGTTTGGTGAAATTGCTGCCTGGGTTATCGGGTGGGCGCTCATTCTTGAGTATGCTATCGGAAATGTGGTGGTGTCTATTTCATGGAGCAGTTACTTCTCTAATTTATTGGAAGGCATCGGGCTACATTTACCAGCGTGGTTATCGACTGATCCCACTACAGCGATGAAGTCGTATGAAGAAGCTATAGCTGCAGGTACCAGCACAGAAGGTCTTGCGTGGACAACCGCTCCGGTTATAGCTGGTTTCAGATTCATCTGCAATTTACCGGCCGCTATTATTATTATACTCATTACCGTACTCGCGTATGTAGGTATAAAGGAAAGCCGCAGCAGTGCAAACTTCATGGTGGGACTAAAACTGGTGGTGCTCGCGATCATTGTGCTGATCGGTATATTTTATATTGATTCCGATAACTGGACTCCGTTCCTTCCCAACAGTTTTACCGGGGTGTTGAAAGGTGTATCGGCTGTGTTCTTTGCATATATAGGTTTTGATGCGATCTCTACCACAGCTGAAGAATGTGCTAACCCGCAGCGTGATCTTCCGCGCGGTATGATATACTCACTGGTGATCTGTACGATTATTTATGTAGTAGTGACTTTGGTAATCACCGGTATGGTAAATTACTCGGAGTTTAATAATGTAGCCGACCCACTCGCGTATGTATTTGAAAAGATCAACCTGGGCAAGGTCGGATTCTTTATATCGGTTAGTGCTGTTATTGCCGCTACCAGTGTGTTGCTTGTATTTCAGATCGGTCAACCGCGTATCTGGATGAGCATGAGCCGCGATGGATTGTTACCAAAACGTTTTTCTAAAATTCACCCGAAGTATCAGACTCCCGCATTCTCCACGATTGTAACGGGTTTTATAGTTGCTATACCTTCGCTATTTGTAGAGAGTGCCCTGATGACCGATCTTACCAGTATAGGAACTTTGTTTGCCTTTGTATTGGTATGCGGTGGTGTATTAATGTTACCACGCGAAGAGAATAAAACCGGCAAGAAATTTAATCTGCCCTATATCAACAGCCAGTGGATTGTACCGATATTGTTTATCGTATTCCTTTATGGTTTCCGTGAGCGCATTGTAAACTCTGCCACGAACATCAACCACGAATCTCACCAGGAAATTTTGTTCCTTGTATTCATCGTGCTGGCTACGGCAATAACTATTGCATCGTTCATTAAAAAACTCTCGCTTATACCGGTGCTGGGTATGCTTTGCTGTTTATACCTCATGATTGAAATTCCTGCCCGCAGCTGGGGCGTATTTTTTGGCTGGATGGCATTCGGCCTCGTAATATACTTCAGCTATGGATACTGGCGCAGTAAACTTTCTACGGAGAAGGTATAGCTTCGCTGTTGGATAGTTTGAAGTCGGGAAGTCCAAAGAGGGGAAGTCCGAAAAGTCGGGAAGTCCCAAAGTCCGAAAGTCAGTAACTGGCAACCAGCGAATGAAACGCAGATATAGTGTCGGGATATATAGTTTAGTATGCAAAGGAAAATATACCGTACAACAATGCTGCGGCAGCAGGGGCTATCAACACAAGGTCGATAAGACTAAATTTAGTTTTCATTTTAGTAGTTAAGGCCATGGCCTTTGTTAGAATGTATAAGACTATATTCTAATACCGTGCCAACCGAAAAACGGAGTTACTACAGCGTTTCGAAAGCCGATAAATTAACGTAAATCAACGCCAGATATGCTCGATCCGAATCGAATTGTACAAAAAGCAAAGACTTCTTCCTTCTATCTGACCCTGCTTAACTGGTCGCTGAACCGGATGATACCCTTCAACAAACCACACGGTTTCCGGATATTGGAAATAGGAGATCATCATTTGAGAACGCTTATCCCGTACCGGAGAAGGAACTTTAACCACATTCGCGGGCTACATGCCTGCGCGCTGGCAACCATCTCTGAATTTACAACGGGCTTTCTGCTGGTTAGTAAACTCGATGCAAAGAAGTATCGTCTTATCATGCAACGCCTGGAAATGGATTATCATTACCAGGGAAAGATGAATGCTACGGCAACCTTTACCATCTCTGAAGATTGGTTGCAACAACAGATATACGATCCGTTGAAAACGCAGGATGCTGTTGTTATTATCTGCGAAGTAAAGATCCACGATGAACAGGGAAATCATCTTACCACCGGAAAAGTATACTGGCAGATAAAAGACTGGCAGAAAGTTAAAACAAGACTTTCGGCATAGCTGCAAACCGTTTGAAGATTCGCGGGAATACGTTAAATTTCTTATACTAAACTGAAGTGTATGCGAAGGATTGATCAGTTGCTATTGGAGTATGGCGAGAGCCATCAGAACGAAACCAATAAATCTATACACTGGATTTGTGTGCCGCTGATATTTTTCAGTATTGTCGGGTTGATCGCATCGATTCCTTCACAGGCAGTACAATCTGTTTTAGGCGAAGGAAATGTATATGCTAACTGGGCAACGGTTGTGCTGGTGCTCGTTACTATATATTATGTAACGCTGTCTATACCCTTAAGCATAGGTATGATGCTGTTCGGAGTGTTGTGTCTTGCGCTTGCTAATCTTATTATACGCCTGAATATAGCTCCGCTGTGGGCAGTATGCATCGGTATATTTGTGCTCGCATGGATCGGCCAGTTCTACGGACATAAAGTAGAAGGGAAGAAACCATCATTTTTCAAGGATGTTCAGTTTTTGCTGATCGGTCCTGCCTGGCTCATGCATTTTGTTTACAAGAAACTTGGAATCCCGTATTGATATTGGAAGAAGCGTATTTATTTTTTGAGGGGACTCCGTTGGAGGAGTATAGCGAGGATTTTAGTTCAACAATCTTTCATCATACACGTCATCTTGCTTTACAGGACGAGTCGAACTGGTATACGTATTATATACTTCAACACGAGCGTAATACAGTTTCGGCTATTGTACATTTTCACGTTCAGGGCGAAGAAGCCAACAGTCCTCTGCAAAGTCCGTTCGGATCAGTTTTGTTCTCAAGACATTTGCCTGCACAGGTACTTTTCAGATTCCTGCAATTTGTAGAGGAGCAGTTGCGACTGAAGGGAGTAAAGCGGATCACGGTCAAAAATCCGCCCGAGCTATATTTCCCTGAGATCATGGCAGCGTTGCAGGTACTGTTATTCAATCTGAATTACAGTGTAAGCCGGGCAGAGATAGGTTCACTGATTCCTGTTGATGAAGAAGTATACCTGGACAAGCTTGAGTCGTGGGAGCGAAGAAAGTATCACATGGCAGTTAAGAAAGGTTTTGATGCCCGGAAACTTTCGCTTGAGCACCTGGAGGAGGTATATATATTCATCGCCCGTTGTCGTGAAGTTCAATCGCGGAAGCTGTCACTTTCGTGGGAACAATTGAAGCGCATCGCCGATGCATTTCCCGATCGGTTTGCTGTGTTCGCAATCTATCAGCAGGATGTATTGGTTGCCGCCTCAATCAATATTGTGGTTACAAAAGATATACTATATAATTTCTATGGGGCACACGACCGGCAGTTTAATAAATATAGTCCTGTGGTAATGCTTATGAATGCCCTGTATACGTATTGCCAGTCCAATGGATTTGTATACCTGGATCTTGGTACATCCGCTACTGGCCATGAGCCCAATTTTTCACTTTTGGATTTCAAGATGAGATTGGGAGCAAGATCTACACAGAAGCTCACGTTTCAGAAAACCCTGGTATAATGCAATCGCCACTCGTTTCTGTTATATGTCTTTGCTATAATCATGCTCGCTTTGTGGAGGAGGCTATACAGTCGGTGCTTGCGCAGACATACAAGAATATTCAGGTTATTGTTGTTGATGATGCCAGTAATGATAACAGTGTAGCCGTAATTCGTGATGTAATTTCACGAAGTGGGCGAACTGATATTGAGTTTCTTCCACTATCTGAAAATACAGGTAACTGCAGCGCTTTCAACCGCGGTCTCGCCCTTGCAAAAGGTGAGTATATAATTGATCGGGCTACTGATGATTATATAGTGCCCGAACGCATCGAACGCCAGGTAGAATTCTTTTCATCGCTGGATGAATCGTATGGTGTGATCTTCTCCGATGCTACGTATATAGACGAAGACGGCAAGTTTTTATATAACCATTTTGAAGAATTGCAAAGGAAACGCCTGGTATATTCGATTCCGCGTGGGGATGTCTTTAAATATATACTGACTACCTATTTTATACCATCGCCTGCCATGATGACTCGTAAAAAAGTGTTTGATGACTTAGGTGGTTATGATGAAGAACTGGCTTACGAAGATTTTGATTTCTGGGTGCGCTCCTCGCGGAAGTATAAGTATAATTATACCAATGAAAGGTTAACGGTTGTGCGCAAAAGTGCACGATCGATGTCAACCGGTTGGTATAAGATCGGAGACAGGCAACTGCATTCTACATACCTGGTATGTCGTAAGGCTCAAAAGCTTATTCGTACGCCTCAAGAGACGAATGCATTGGTGAGTCGTGTTCGCTATGAATTGAGACAATCAATTCTGTCTGAAAACTTTGCTGAAGGCAGACTTTTTTTTGTACTGCTGAAAGAGCTTACATCATTATCCGCTGGCGATAGATTTTTGTCTTTCATGTTAAAGCTGAAGCTACCTTTAACATTAATTCGCAGCCTGTATCACAAAATACGTTTTCGGTAAAGTTAGCGCTTCCATAAGCGTATCTCGATGGAGATTCTTGTCTGGTCGGGTGACGAATTTATAGCGCCACCGTGAATAAGATAAGGCGAGAACACCAAGACTTCATTTACTCCGGGTGAAGGACGCACCACGGTAAAATTTTCTTTGATAGCCGTTACGGCAGGCACGTTAAATTTTATACCATTGATCAATGCCCCACCAGACGTACGTTCTATTTTTGATTCCGGCCACAAGTGACTTCCCGGAATGATCGTTAGTGATGTTAACTCATTACTGCCTGCTATGGGTATATATAGGTTGATGCAGTTGTCATAATCCTCCAGCCACACATCGCGGTGAAGCGGATTGTTATCCGTTTTACCGGGCCGTATCACACGAAAGTGAAATATAGCCTGTTCATCAAACGGGTTCTTCGCGATGAGCGGTGTTTTGCAAATAGCACCTATACGTTCTTCCAGCAAGTGAATCGGTACAGGAAAATCATCGACAGATAACAGTTTTGTTTTTTCAACAGCGCGCAAATGCGTTTCAAAGTCCGTTGCAATTTTGTGATAGTTCTGGAGCGGAAATGAATTGTTAACGGACAATCCCGCTTCGCACCAGCAATTGATCAAAAGGGTATATACATTTTTTGTAAATGTATTGTAGAGGTCATCGTCAAAAAGTCTTTCAATGGTATAGCCTGTTTCGTGCCAGCGTTTATGGGCAGTTAAATCTATACTATCTGCTAACAGGACGGAGTCAGCTCCCCATATCTTTTCGCCTTGTGCATCGTAGCTGAAACGCTGTCCTTTTACCGAGTACTCCATAACATTTACTTTCTGTTATCCTCATCCATGATCATGCTATAATAACTTTGATAGCGGCTCAGCGCGATGGTTTGATTTTGCACCGCATCGAGAATAGCACATTTGGGTTCGTTTATATGAATGCAGCGTGCACCGTATTTACAGTCGAGTCGAAGGTCGCGCATCTCGGGAAAGTAATCTGATAATTCCTGTTCACTCATTTCGACGAGTCCCCATTCCTTTACTCCGGGCGTGTCGATTACATAGGTATTGTCATCGAGGACGAACATTTCAGCAAATGTTGTAGTATGTGTACCCTTTTGCGAGAACGAAGATATATCGCCAACGGCCTGGCTAATGGACGGAGCAATGGCATTCAGCAAGGTAGATTTACCTACACCCGAGTGTCCGGCGATAAGGGTAATTTTTCCTTGCAGAATTTTTCGGATTGCCTCCGGATCATCGTGCTGCGCAGATATAGAGAAGCAGGTAGTACCTATACTTTCATAAAGCCGGATCAACTCGTTCAACAGGGCTACATCATCTTCGTCAAGTAAATCGCGTTTGTTGAAAACAATTACCTGCGGAATACGATAGGCTTCTGCACTGGCCAGAAAGCGATCGATAAAGCCGAGCGATGTACGCGGTAAAGCGAGTGTAACTACGAGTAGTGCCTGATCTATATTGGCAGCCAGCACGTGCGAGTGACCAGTCTTCTTTACCGACTTTCGCAGAATATGATTGGTGCGTGGAAGAATCTCGGTGATCGAACCAATATCATTTTCAAGATCCATCATAACATGATCGCCCACGGCTACCGGGTTTGTCTCTTTAATGCCTTCCAGTCTTATCTTTCCGCGCACGCGACAGTTATACTTCTTGCCGTCTTCTGCGAGCACATCGTAGAATGATCCGGTAGAGCGCATGACAGTTCCCTTCATTTCTTTGTGGATTGTGGGGTAAAGTTAATCGTTATACGTTAAAGTTATCCGTTATAAGTTAATCGTTATGCGTGAAGAGAGTGTGGTTGCGATGGAGGTATAAATAGAACGAAGGAGCATTGGGATACGGTTTAAAATCCAATGGCACGAAGAACGCAAAGAAGACACGAAGCTTCACAAAGAAAAGCCCTTACCAGGAACCAGAAGATATATAGCGCATCAAATTATTCTTACCGTTAACGGACAACGATTAACTTATAACGGATAACTTTTAACGTTTAACGGTTAACGCCCCACAATTCCCCGGCAATACTGCATGATCTTCTCTGTGGCTCCGAGATTTTCTTCCACATATAGTCGTGTTACATCGCAGGCGAGGAGAAAATTTTCGGGGAGATTGAGCATTTCGAATTTTGTTTTCAGGTCGGTATAGTCGCCTACTTCAAAGGCGCCTCCGCGATTGATGAGGTCGCGTGCCTCCTGGAATTTTTCGAAATTACGATTTCCGAAAAGTATAGGCACTCCGTAACACGCTGCTTCCAGAATGTTGTGCAGTCCTTTACCGAACGCTCCCCCTATATATGCAAATTCTCCATAGCGATAGAGACGGGAGAGCATCCCTATATTATCAATAATAAGAACCTGGTACTCGTCAAGATTCTGCTGCGCTGCCGCTGCGGTATAGCGTATGGATTTTACCATCAGTGCTTTTTCAAGCGATGCTATAAAGGACTCTGAAATTTCGTGTGGTGCGATAATGAACTTCAGCTTGTTCTCGTTGATGAACGGAGCAAGTACATCCATGTCTTCCGGCCAGCAGCTTCCTACTACCATGGTGCGCTGGTCGTTCTTGAAGATGCGGGCAACTTCAATTTCGCCACCCTGCTTTACAATCTGGTGTACACGGTCAAAGCGCGTGTCGCCAACGCGCTGGCTATTGGTCACGTGGATGGATTGCAGAAGTTGTTTCGACTCATCGTTCTGCACAAAGAAGAATGAAAAGTTGTTAAGTATCTTCCTGTAAAAACCTCCGTACGACTGAAAGAACAACTGGTTTCTGCGGAAGATCGTGGACACCGATATCAGTGGAATATTATTCGCGTGAAGTTCTTTGGAGTAATGATACCAGAATTCATACTTCACAAAGATGGCGAGCACCGGCCTGGTGATGCTGATGAATTTGCGCGCATTGCGTTTGGTATCTAACGGGAGATAATAAATATAGTCTGCCTGGTTATAGTTCTTGCGCACTTCGTAGCCGGAAGGAGAGAAGAAGGTGAGCAATATCTTCACGTGTGGAAACTCCTTTTTCAACGCTTCGATAACGGGGCGTCCCTGCTCGAATTCACCTAATGATGCACAATGCACCCATACGAGCGGAGCATTGCCGGTAATGCTGGCTGATAACCGGCTGAAGAGCTTTTTACGGCCTGAGACAAATGCTTTTGCTTTTGGGTTGAAAGGACTTGCGAGTTTCAATAGGAACCCGAACAAGCCTATAAAAACACTATACAGAACCTCCATTGTGCGCAAAAATACAAAGCTGAATCTAAGTGATGTGATAATTTGCACATCTTTCCCGAAAGAAAGATTACCAAATCTTATATTTTGGGATGAATTAGCGCTTAATTAAAAATTTATGAACCTACTCCAAAGAACAGCAGTTGTATTCGGACTATTTTTTGCGGCTTCAGTACCAGCCTTTGCACAGGATGATATTGATGAATTGTTGAGAGAAAGTGTTGATGATGGTGAGAAATTGATCGGGAGCTACATGACTCCATTCATGAAAAGTATTTCTCTCGGATTAAATTCAGGATGGTATAACACGGCCAAGACACATAAACTTATTGGTATTGATTTGACAGTGACTGCAAGTGCTATGTCAATTCCCAACAGTGAATTATTTTATAATGTTGCTGCACTTAATCTGCAACGTATTTCGCTTGATCCTTCTTCACCCGATGCGCCAAATGCTCCTACTGTTTTCGGACCAGACCGGTCTCCGGTTTTTCGTGAGAATCAAAGTGGTGAAACATTTGAAGGTCCCGGTGGACTTGATCTGAAAGGTGAGATCGGTAAAAACTGGATGCCGGTACCGATGGTTACACTGGGTATAGGTTTGCCAAAAGGCACTGACCTTAAAGTAAGATTTACTCCTACTATTGATCTGAATGATGATTCTCAATTCAAGTTGTTCGGACTTGGTGTAATGCACGATGTGAAGCAATATATTCCCGGACTTAAATTATTGCCTTTTGATCTTTCTGCGTTTGTTGGCTATACACGATTATCATTAGACTATAAATATACTCCTGACGATATTCAGACTGAAAATCCGAGAGGGGAGATGGTGATGAATGCAACAACAATACAGGCTGTTATTTCGAAAAAGGTATCTGTGCTTACGGTATATGGTGGTTTAGGATATAACATCGCCAAGTCTAATTTAAGCTTGCGTGGAAAGTGGGATGTTAATGACAACGGTACTTACGATGCGCAAGAGATCAACCCTATCGATTTGAATTATGCAGCATCAGGTCCACGTGTAGCTGCGGGCTTCCGCCTGAAGCTTGCTGTGTTCACGTTACATGCCGATTATACTTTGCAGAAATACAATGCGCTTACGGTTGGCTTCGGTATCAACGTGCGCTAGTATACTGGTTAAACAATACTTGTAGAATAAAAGCAACGGTTTCGTGCCGTTGCTTTTGTTTTTTAGTGGAATCGCTTTTTTAGATGCACTATCGTGATTCGTCCACTAATGATAGCGTTGTTCCTGGTGCAGGCTCTTGTCGGAGCGGCACAGTCCAACAATGCTTACTATACTTCCTACGATAAGATTATCACCGGACGTTTTTACTTTTCACAAAAGTATACTTCCTTCCGATACAGGCATGATACCGAAAGCATCAACGTTCGCTACCGGCCCAACACTACTTTAAATATGGGTGTAGGTGCTACATATAAGTGGGCTACCTTAAACCTGGCGTATGGTTTTGGTTTTCTAAACCGGGATCGCGAAAAAGGGAAGACACGTTATCTCGATCTGCAATCGCATCTATACGGTCGAAAGCTTATCATTGATGCGTTCGGTCAGTTCTACAATGGATTTTATCTCGACAAAGAAAACCTCGCTCCCAGTAGCGATGGATATTATCTGCGACCTGATATTAAAGTGAGATTCCTTGGAGCTTCCGGACAATACCTCTTCAATCATGAAAAGTTTTCCTACCGGGCATCCTTTCTGCAAAGTGAATGGCAAAAAAAATCTGCCGGCTCTTTATTGATCGGACTTGAGTTTTTCCTGGGGCGTACCAAAGCCGATAGTACCATGGTGCCTTCAACGTTAAGTGGAGAAACCGAAGAGGCTAATCTCAACCAGGTAAATTTTGCAGAGATGGGCCCCAATATAGGCTATGTATATACGTGGGTTATTAAAAAACATTTCTTCCTTACCGGACAAGCAACGGTAAGCCTGGACTTTGGAACCAATAATGTGATCAGCAACGGAGAGCGTATACGCTCGTCATCGTTCAGTCCTAATTCATCACTTAGTTTCTTTGCAGGCTATAACTCCGAAACATGGGCGTTCAGTTTTGTGTTCGTCAATAAGAATATAGGTCTTGCATCCGGTAACGACAGGCGAATTGATTTTAATACAGGCAACCTGCGTTTAAACATTGTGCATCGTTTTGTGCCTCGTGGTAAAACCAAAGAGGTTTTGAAAGACGTGATCAAATAACGAATAAGTATATATATATCCGTAAGCCTCTACTTGCCTTTGAAGTCAGCCTTACGTCTCTCCATAAATGCTTTCATGCCTTCCTTCTGATCTTCGGAGGCAAACGTGAGGTAAAAATTCTTGCGCTCGAATGACAGACCTTCATCGAGATGCGTTTCGAATGAACGGTTTACTGCTTCCTTGGCAAGCTGCACGGCTATAGGCGACATCTGTACAATTTCTTTGGCAAGTTGCACGGCTTCGTATAGATACATTTCAACGGGTACCACTTTGTTTACCAGGCCGTAGAACAATGCTTCTTCAGCACTTATAAATCTTCCGGTCAGAACGAGCTCCATCGCTTTAGCTTTACCAACAGCTTTGGTTAATCGTTGTGTTCCTCCGGCTCCGGGTATAACACCAATTTTGATTTCGGGTTGACCAAATTTTGCAGTCTCAGACGCGATGATCATATCGCACATCATGGCTAACTCGCATCCTCCGCCTAAAGCAAATCCGGATACGGCTGCAATGATCGGTTTCTTTACTTTACGAATTTGATCCCACGTGCTGAACTGATCGATCAATAACATATCAATCGCACTCTTGTCAGCCATCTGTTTTATATCGGCTCCTGCAGCAAAGGCTTGTTCATTTCCGGTAATGATAATAGCGCGCACAGCATCGTTACGATCAAGTTGTTGTAAAGCATCGCGAAGTTCCTGCATCAGTTGTGGACTCAATGCATTCAATTCTTTTGGGCGATACAACTGGACGAGTGCTATACCGGGTTCGTGCTGCTCATTAACCTTGATGAATTCCATGGGTTTCTATTTTTTATAAATGTATAAAAACGGCCGGAACGATGGAGGGAAACCCATAAAAGAGAAAAGCCCCCTTTTGCAAGGAGGCCTTTCAAACCAAAAGGCAGTACTTAAAAAAGTGTGCTATGCGTACATAAATAATATTTTAGGTGCTTTTGTAACCCTTTATCTCAATTATTTTTACACAGAATTTTTCAAAGACAAGTTTAGAGTCTGTAAAACAGCGTTTTACAATTAGTTTTGCAGCTTTTTAGAAAAGATTGTGGCGGATTTTGGCCATGTAAAGATTTTATGGAACGCGTAAAAATATTATTTGTATGCCTCGGCAATATCTGCCGGTCACCGCTGGCGGAAGCGGTTTTTAAACATAAGATAAAAGGAACAGCGCTTGAAAAGCTGGTAGAAGCTGACTCTTGCGGCACGTCAAACTATCACATCGGAGATCCTCCGGATAGTCGCACGATTGCCAACGCACTGAAGAATGGCGTAAGCATCACGCACCTGGGAAGACAACTTTGTGTTGACGACTTCGACCAGTTCGACTATATCCTGGCGATGGATCACAGCAATCACAAGAATATACTCAGGCTTGCCACGGTTGATCATCACTCACAAAAAGTAATGCTGATGCGCGACTTCGATCCAATGGGAAAAGGTCTCGAAGTACCCGATCCGTATTATGGTGGTGAACAGGGATTCCAGGAAGTGTTCGATATTCTCGATCGCTCCATGGATAAATTCGTGAAGCACCTCGAAGAACGCTACCTCTCGGCTAAGGCCTGACAAGTACCTGCAGTGTTGAGCGTGACGACTGCTCCAGCAGCACGTTCGGATGTTTACGGTATTTCTCGAACGTCTTCTCATCATAGTTCTTTACCGTGATGAGTGTAAGTCCTGTATTATAGTATACTTCGAAATGCTCCTGGAGTTTATGAATCAGCGAGAGCACTTTGTTTTCACGGAAGTCGAGGCAGAACGAGAATGATATAGCAGAGTTCTGCATCACATTTACACGAAGATCAAGTGAAGAAAGCGCATTGAATATCTCGCTCAGATGTTGTTCAGTAACAAATGTATAGTCTGTTACCTTGCAGGAGATAAGACATTGGTTGTCTTTGAAAACAATCAGTGGTGGCAAGTCTTCCACTTTGCATTCGTGAATTTTTGTACCCGGCAGCGAAGGATCTTCAAAGTTCTTTACAAGTAAAGGAATGCCTTTGTTGGCCAACGGCTTGATCGTTTTCGGGTGAATTACACTCGCTCCGTAGTATGTCATCTCGGCCGCTTCCTGAAATGGAAGCTCGTCAAAGACAATAGCCGCCGGTAATCGTTTCGGATCTGCATTCATTACACCCGGTACATCTTTCCAGATGGTAACAGACTCTGCTTGTAATGATGATGCAAAGATCGCTGCTGAAAAATCAGAACCTTCACGTCCCAGTGTTGTCGTATAGCCCTCACTTGTTTTCCCGATAAAGCCTTGGGTAATGATAATATTCTTTTCAAGTGTCGGCTTTAGCTTCTGGATGTTCGCAGTTGTTTTTGTCCAGTCTACTTTACCTTCACGGTAACTCGCATCCGTAGCAATACAATTGCCAGCATGCAGCCAGTGTGAAGCGATCTGTAAACTGGAAAGGTAATGATGAACGATTACCGAGGAGATGATCTCGCCCAGCGATACCACCTGGTCATATACCATGTCAAACTCACCGGTCTCGGTAAGCTCTGCATTTAATTCTTCGAAGCATGTATCAACAGCTTTATATACTTCATGCCCCGCAGGAAATAATTGTTGTATGATTTCTTGATGATACTGGTATAGCGTGCTAATTTGAGATGAAGCGTTTTGACCGACAGCAGCGATAGCGTGAATCTTTTCCAATGCATTTGTAGTCTTGCCCATAGCAGATACGACCACCAATAGCTTGTCAGGACCATGTTGTTGAATGATGGATGCAACATTCTTTACGCCATCGGCATTTTTCAGCGAAGCTCCTCCGAATTTAAAAACCTTCATTTTAAGTTGACTAAATCGTTTGCGAAATTAACTTTAGACAAATTTTAGAACACGTCATGCAAAGATCAATCAATAAAGCCAACACACCAAGCATTGAGACCTCCAGAATTGCACAACCGATAGGAAGTACGTTGGACCGTTTTATTAAAAGTAACCAGGACCAGTTCGCCTATGCGAGTGGTGAGCTTTCGCAGTTGTTGCGTGATATAGCACTTGCTTCCAAAGTTGTAAACCGTGAGGTGAACAAAGCAGGGTTGATTGATATTATGGGTGCCGTAGGTTCGCAGAACACTGCCGGAGACGATCAGCAAAAACTGGATGTACTGGCCAACATCCGCTTTACACGTGCCCTTGCAAAAGGTGGCGAGGTATGTGCGCTGGTATCTGAAGAAGCAGACTCGTTTGTTGATCTCAACAACGAAGGTAAATATGTAATTGCTATTGATCCGCTCGATGGTTCTTCGAATATTGATGTGAATGTTTCTATCGGAACTATATTTTCGATCTATAGGCGAAAGAGTCCGGCAGGTACGCCCATTCAGCCGGAAGATATACTGCAGCGCGGTGCAGACCAGGTGGCGGCAGGATATGTTTTGTATGGATCGTCTACCATGATGGTATATACTACCGGCCACGGTGTAAACGGCTTTACCTACGAGCCAACGCTGGGGGAATATTTCCTTTCGCACCCCGATATGCACATGCCTGCCGATGGAAAGATATACTCCATTAATGAAGGTTCTGCCAATTCGTTTTCTCAACCTGTAAAAGAGTATGTGCAGTACTGTAAAGATCAGAAATATACCGCCCGCTATATTGGTTCGCTCGTGGCCGATTTTCATCGCAATATGTTAAAGGGTGGCATTTATATATACCCGGCAACAGCGAAAGATCCCAATGGTAAATTACGGTTGATATACGAATGTAATGCACTTGCTTTTGTTGCTGAACAGGCGGGCGGTAAAGCTACCAACGGTTCCATGCGTATACTTGATATTGTTCCCGAGTCGCTGCATCAGCGCACTGCGTTTTATGTTGGCTCTAAAAACATGGTAGATAAATCAGGGTCGTTTGCGTAAGAGAACGTCTTATAGATTTGGACACAACTGTGTAAAGTATATATCGATCTGAAAAATTTTCCCCTCATGAACATACGTACCGGAATTCTCGCTCTATTGTTATTCACATTTATAGCTTCTGTATCGGCACAGAAAGGCTTTTCTGTTGTTGAAAAAAAGGCCGATAAGAAAATCGAAATTTTGTATGATGGCAAACTGCTAACGGCTTACTGTTATTTTGATTCGACCGAGAAGCCTGTGCTCTTCCCGGTGAAAACACTTACCGGAAATGTTGTTACACGCGGCTTCCCAATAGCACCTCGCGCGGGCGAACGCACCGATCACCCACACCATGTAGGTATATGGCTGAATTATGAAAGTGTAAATGGTCTCGACTTCTGGAACAACAGCGATGCTATAGCCAAAGAGAAGAAAGATAAGTATGGATCGATCCGCCACCAGCGCACATTGCTGGCGAAAGGAAGTAAAGATAAAGCTGAACTCAGAACGGTGAGCCACTGGGTAGACATCAATGGCAATGTGTTGCTGGAGGAAACAACTGACTTTGTGTTCACCGCTAAAAACGGAAATTTCATTATCGATCGTGCATGTGTTTTAAAAGCCGTAGCGCAGGAAGTTCTCTTTAAAGATGTGAAGGATGGTTTTATAGCGATACGTGTAGCCCGGGCGTTGGAAATGCCTTCTAAACAGGAAGACAAATTTGTTGATGTGCATGGTAACGTTACGGCAGTTTCCAAATTGGACAATGCCGGGGTCACGGGTTTATATATTAACAAGGAAGGCGTAACGGGTGATGCTACATGGGCAAAACGTTCTGTATGGACTTGTCTGAATGGCGAAAAAGACGGAGAAAAAATTTCGATCGCCATTATAGATCATCCTAAAAATGTCGGGTACCCTACCTATTGGCACGCACGCGGCTATGGTTTGTTTGCCGCTAATCCGTTAGGACAAAAGATTTTCAGTGAAGGAAAGGAAGAGTTGAATCTGAAATTGTCGAAAGATCAAACCACGCAATTTCAATATAGAATTGTGGTGCATGCCGGGAAGGGGCTTACCGCTGCAGACCTGAATACCCTGGCGAATAACTTTGCTTCAGGCAAGTGATATATAGCGGTAAGAG
This sequence comes from uncultured Chitinophaga sp., assembly GCA_966211525.1. Classification (GTDB taxonomy): domain Bacteria; phylum Bacteroidota; class Bacteroidia; order Cytophagales; family Cyclobacteriaceae; genus Ohtaekwangia. Next base: position 19,888 of record CBIHOZ010000102.1, read on the forward strand.
GAGGCATATATACTTCCTCTTACCGTGAATAGTTATTTCTTTTCTTCTTCTTTGGCTCCCGTAAGAATATCAGGAGCATGCTTTTGAATAAGCTCGTACCATTTTACCAGTTTCTTGATATCGGAAACGTATACCCGGTTCTCGTCATACTCCGGCAATACTGCTTTCAAAAAAGATTTTAATTCAGCACCATCCGAGTTTGAATCTACACCGAGGTCGTTACCAAAATCGGTATGGATTTTCTTCAGAACGTTTTCCAATGCTACCGTACCTTCTTTGGTTGTTGTATAGATAGAGATCTCATTCAACAAAGAAAGTTTGTGATTGGCTGTCGCTACCAGTTTGGTTTTGGTTTCGTCCAGCGACTCGAGGATCACCCCTGATTTAGTAGGTGCCATTACTTTAAAGAGTCCTCCCTTTCCGGAGATCGTTGCTATTTCCGCTAAAGTCATATTTTAATTTTCAATGCGCGCAAAGCTAATTAAAACAAAAAGCAGGCAAAAGTTGATATTGAAAATAGTGAAAGGATTGCGTGCAGGCGGTACGTTGATTTATTCCTGCTGTTTGTAAACCTTCAGGGCATCGTCTATAAAGTCGAGCAGTTCATCGCGGCCGGTTTTCTTTTCAGATGATGTGATGAGCATCGGTGGAAGTTCTTCCCAGTCTGCCAGCACAGCTTTTTTAAACTGCTGAACGTTGCGTTGAAGTTCATTCAGCTTCAGCTTATCCACTTTTGTAAACACAATCGCGAGCGGTACACCTTTACTGCCAACCCAGTTGATAAAACTCAGATCACTTTTCTGTGGCTCGAGCCGCGAATCGACCAAAACAAAAATGCATGAAAGATTTTCGCGCTTCTGAACATAATCTTCAATCATTTGCCCGAAACCTTCGCGTATAGTCTTACTCACGCTGGCATAACCATATCCCGGAAGATCCACCAGGTACCAGGTTTCATTAATGAGGAAGTGATTGATCGTTTGTGTTTTACCAGGCTTTGCAGAAGTCTTGGCCAGATCTTTAGTTTGTGTTAACATGTTGATTAGCGAAGACTTACCTACATTTGAACGTCCTATAAATGCGAACTCGGGCTTATTCGGTGCCGGGCATTTCTGTACATCTGCATAACTTGAAATAAACTCGGCCTTCGTAATCTTCATCTGTTAAAGTAATAATTGAAGCCCAAAATACTAAGTTTGTAATAAATGTGAATTTATGGTATCAAATTTCTGTTCCAAAATCCACAGTTTTTCCTATCTTGTAGTATTATTGTGAAGCTTTTTTATTCATAACTTTAGTGTAAAAATTTTTTTAGCGATGTCCAGTATCCGAAGTGTACTGATTTTTTTGACTCTCATTGTACTTACCAAACCCGCTTTCAGCCAGCAAGACCCTAAGGTACTTGCGCAGGAGTACATGACGCAGGCCGAACTTACCTTGGAAGCTACGAAAGCTCTTGATGACGCCCGTGGTCTGGTGGTGACTGCTGCCGACCTTGATACTACTTTTATTAAAGCCAACTACGAAGCCGGGCGTCTTCACCTGATAACAATCGATAAACACCTGGCCGCTAAATATCTGCTGCGTGTTTTCAGACAGGATCCATCATACCGCTTTGATATTGAATATTCGATCGGAAAAAGTTTTCAGTATGGAGAAAAATTCGATCAGGCTATAAAATTCTATAATCTCTATAAAGAGAAACTTGCCAAGAAACCGAACTACCAAGGTAAAGATAAAGTAGACGAAGCTGTAGTGGATCGTGCAATCTACGAGTGTCAGAACGCTAAAGAATATTTCTCTAATCCTAAAAACTTCTCAATAGTAAACATTGGTCGTGAGATCAATTCGGAATACGAAGACTATGTACCGGTGTTGAATGAACAGGAAACAGAATTGTTCTTTACCACCCGCAGAAGAGATGACAACTTGAACCAGAACGTGGCAGACGATAACAAGCCGTGGGAAGATATATTCTTTGCTACCAAGCAAGGCAACACATGGTCGTATGCCAAAAACATCGGCATGCCTGTAAACACACCGTATCACAACTCAAACCTTGGTTTGTCTGCGGATGGTAACACGCTGTTCATTTATATGGATGACGGTGGAGGAGATATATACTATAGCGAACGCACCAACGGTGTATGGAGCGAGCCGGTGCCAATGCCGGGTATTATCAACTCGAGCTTTGAAGAGAAATCTGTATCCATTTCGGCTGATGAAAAAACGTTATACTTCTCCAGTAACCGACCTGGTGGATTTGGAGGACTTGATCTATACCGCGCTACCAAAGACAGCAAAGGAGAATGGTCAAACGTAAAGAACCTCGGCCCGAAGATTAACACAGACCAGGATGACGATGCTCCGTTTATCGACTACGACCTGGTGACGCTATATTTCAGTAGCAAAGGTCATAAGGGGATGGGTGGTTTTGACGTGTTCAAATCAACACTGGATGCAAAAGGTAACGAGTGGTCTGATCCGGAAAACCTTGGTTATCCAATCAATACACCTGATAACGATATATACTTTGTATCCTCTAAAGACAGCAAGCGCGCATATTACTCTTCGGTTCGTGAAGATGGTATGGGCTATACCGATATATATATGATCACCATTCCGGATGGTCTTAAAAATCCTCAGCCGGCAGTTGCGAAAAATCCGGAGTCGCCAAAAGATACGGCACAGCAAACAACCGAAACACCTGTTGTTGCCAAGAACGAACCGAAGACGGACCCTGTGGTAACAACACCAACGGAACCAAAGAATAATCCTACGAAAAACGAGCCGAAGACTGAACCTAAAACGGAACCCAAAACTGAGCCGAAGAAGGAACCTAAGAAACCAATCGTTCCGCTCAAGTATGTCGTAACGGTGCTGGATGCTGCAGATAAATCGCCACTCGATGCCAAAGTAAAGCTGGTGGGCGCAAAGGATAATGTTATTGTAGGATCAACATCACAAGGCAATGGTGTATACGAATTCACCATCAAGAATGCGCAGGCTAAAGATTACAGACTGTCGGTAGATCGCGATGGCTATGCATTCCAGAATATGAATGTAAAAATTCAGGGTGCTGCTACCGAAGAGAAAGTAGTTACCCGCACTATAGAGTTGCGTAAACTTTCAGTGGGCGTTACTTCAATCCTACGCAATATTTACTTTGATTTCGATAAGGCTACATTTGAGACCGAGTCTTATACCGAACTCAATAAGCTCGAAGCGATGATGCGCACCAATAACAACATGACCATCGAGCTTGCCGGCCACACCGATGCTATCGGAACAAAAGCCTATAACATGTACCTGTCACAGAAACGTGCAGAGGCCGTGAAAGATTATCTCACCAAGAAAGGTATCGATACCCGCAGGATCAAAGCGGTTGGCTATGGTAAAAGTAAACCACTTGCCAGCAACGATGACGAATCGGAAGGCCGCGAACTCAACCGCCGGGTAGAGTTTAAAGTTCTCTCGAATTAATTGGACCGTTAATCGTTATCCGTTACACGTTATCCGGAAAGAGGAAACGAATAACGGATAACGATCAACTTATAACGGATAACGGTCAACACATTTCATTCCTATCATCAAACCATCTACCTTCGTCCCGGTTTATTACAGGTACGATGGTAGTTCCGTATAAAGAAGAAAACACTGGCAAGAAGGAGCAGGTAGCGAAGATGTTTGATAACATCAGTCATCGCTATGATTTTCTTAATCATTTTCTCAGTCTTGGTATTGATAAAGGCTGGCGCAAAAAAGCTATACAACACCTCAAACCGTTTAAGCCTAAACAATTACTGGATGTAGCTACGGGTACGGGTGACTTCGCCATACAGGCGCTTACACTGAACCCTGACAAGATCATTGGCATCGATATTTCGGCAGGGATGCTGGAGGTAGGGAAGAAGAAAGTGGCGGAGAGACGCCTGACGGATCGCATTGAGCTGCAACTCGGTGATTCTGAAAATATTCCGTTTGCCGACAATATGTTTGATGCCGTGACCGTTGCGTTTGGCGTTCGTAATTTCGAGAACCTGGAGCGCGGCCTTCGTGAAATTTACCGTGTATTGAAGCCCGGAGGTCAGTTGGTAGTGCTCGAATTTTCAAGGCCGCGAAAATTTCCTTTCAGACAGGTATATAATTTTTATTTTAAATTCGTTTTGCCTAAGATCGGTAGAGCGGTATCCAGTGATAAAGCTGCTTATACGTATCTGCCGGAATCTGTAGAGGCTTTTCCGGATGGTGAAAATTTTCTTCACATCCTTAATATTGTTGGATTTAAACATGCGAAATGCAGAACACTCACATTTGGAGTAAGCTCAATCTATACCGGCTCAAAGTAATCTTTGCTGTTACCATCATGCTATGCGCAGGCATAGCGCACGCGCAGGTACAGCGCACTACACGCTGGGTACAAAAGAATAACCCCAACTATGACGATCGAAAACTGACGTATGGTTTTCTTATAGGGCTGCACACTTCTACGTATCAGCTACAATACTCCGATCAGTTTGTTACGCCTAAATTTGATACCGTTCACTCGGTAGTGGGCGCATGGTCAGCAGGTTTCTCATTGGGGTTTATTGTGAACTATAGACTCGATGACCAACTCGATCTGCGGTTAACGCCTAAGGTTGGATTCTACGAACACAAGATCAGCTATAACTATACCGATGATACTCCACGCGATGACCAGTTAGTGGAGAGTACCATGGTTGAGTTTCCGGTATTGTTGAAGTATAAATCGCAGCGCAGAGGTAATGTACGTATGTATATGATTGGTGGCGTGGTGCCTGCACTCGAAGCTTCCGGTAAAAAGAAAACAGAAGAACGTGAGCTGGGTATAAGAACCTCCAACATCAGTCTGGATGCCGGTTTCGGTTTCGATCTATACTATCCGCTGTTCAAGTTCTCTCCGGAGATACGCTTCTCGCGCGGGATCGTAAATATGCTTGATCGCACAACCGATGCATACGGTGCTCCGTTGAAACGTATCAACACGAATACAGTAACCCTGTATCTTCTCTTCCAGTAACTATATATAGTTATGCAAAAACGAATTGCTTTGATCACCGGAGCTACATCCGGTATTGGTGAAGCCACGGCAAGGCTATTGGCCGCGAATAACTTTAACCTGATACTGTGTGGTCGCCGGCAAGACAGGCTGGACAAGCTCGAGGCCGAGTTGAGTAAAGCTGCATCGATCACTACACTTTCGTTTGATGTGCGCGACCAGCAAGCTGTAGCAAGTGCTATAGCATCTCTGCCGGATGCGTGGAAGAGTATAGATGTACTGGTGAATAATGCAGGTAATGCGCATGGTCTTGATCCCATTCAGAACGGAAGCATAGAAGACTGGGATGCCATGATTGATATCAACGTTAAAGGACTTCTCTATGTATCGAAGGCTGTATTGCCTGTGATGACCGAGCGGAAATCAGGACATATTATCAA
>CBIHOZ010000103.1:0-24965 GCA_966211525.1 uncultured Chitinophaga sp.
ATATACATTTATATGAACGAGATTCTTCAGGCTCGCGAGCCAGACCGGCAAAGTGCCGCTTATATTATTTTCCTCGAGGTGCAGAAATTGCAATGCATTCATACCCGAGAGTTCAGAAGGTATTGTACCCGTTAGGCCATTGCGATTCAGATATAGGTATACCAGATTTTTTAGATTACCAAAAGAAGCAGGTATTGTTCCGGTAAGGTTATTAATATACAGATACAGCAACGTAAGTTTACTGAGCGACCCCATCGCTGTTGGTATACTTCCCGATATACTATTACCCTGCATATATACACTCGTGAGCTGCGACAGATTTGCTATTGATGCCGGAATCGTTCCGGTCAGCTTGTTGGATGGCAGGTTAAGAGAAATAACGTCACCATTTGAAACAACGACACCAAACCATTTTGAAAACTCAGCACTGGTGGCAGTAGTCGGCCATGTAGCGGGCCAGTTTGTTTTCTTGAGCCAGCCTGTTCCACCAAGATTGGTAAATATGTCTTTCAGGGCCGCAAACTCAATGTCATCAGGCACTACATTCGTTTCCAATGAGCTATATAATACGGGCTTTGCAGAAGCAACAGCGAACGTATCAAGTACATTAAAATCAGGAGGGCCTGCTGATAGTTCCGGGTATAGTATAGGAATAGCCGGTTCCAATAAAGGATCATTTGAATCCAAAACCTGAAGCTCATCCGATTGATGCATTGACTGAAGTTGCTTCAGATTCTCCCGCATACTTTTCTGGTAGTCCATCCTGGAATCAAAGGCTAAAGCAAGCGAGCCATCATCCATGTGTATCTGCGGCAAGTGATGGAAATTATCAGGATCAGGTACCTGCATCTTTTCATTTTTACCAAAGACGTTAGCCAGATCAGTTTCGTAGTAATTCAGAATCATCCCGAATACATCATTCCCATCTTTACCGGGATCTTTCGTTTTATCAGGATGATTGATCTGTGTCAGCCAGCCGTGTATATTGTACACAAAGTCAATACCCTGAAGCTTATCTCCAAGCTCAATACGTTTTAGTGGTCCATGCAGGTAATATGTATAGGTAGCACGTAGCTTTTTGTCAGCCTCGGTTGTGGCACTGGTATACACTTTACTCAACCTGCTGTCAGCATCATATTCATAGAAGTGATAGAATTGCTCCAGCAATACTCCGCCAAGGCCATAGGACAGGTTTTCTGCCTTCAGAACATTTCCGATGAAATTATAGGTGTATTTAACAACAAACACTCTTTCGAGTCCTGCCGGCTTCTGTGCCATCCAGGCAACACGTCCGAGTTCGTCATAGCTGTACCAGGTTTTCATGTTTGCGTTTTCCGACCATGATACGGCACCGGTAGTAAACTCCTGGCTATAGATGCCTCCAAGATTAGTAGTGCTGTTAAAGTTCCCATCCGGGTAATCATAGTGAGTAATAACCCAATCGCGTGTCTCATCCACTATGTACTGCACTTGCTTGTCAAATTCAAATTGTGAGCTACTCAGTGGATATACATACTTATCTCCTATATACTCACCTGATTCAACCGGTCGTCCTATAGCATCGTATCGTGTATATGAAAAATGCTTATCGTTTTTTTGTTGTGCATTTTGTGAGAATCGAATCTTGCCGTCTTTGCGGTATTGATAGTTTGTTTCACCGGCATCAGGTTCTTTCATTGACTTCAACCAGCCTCTAAAATTATACTGATAGACTGTTTTATCTAAATCAGCATACTTAGCTTTAGATTGATCAACTGTTTCGGTATCTTTATTCTTCAGCCATTCCTTCATTCCGTTGGGAGATACTGATGAAACTAATCTTCCTGCATCATCATAGAACTGATACGATACGTCCTGAAAATAATTGGTGCATTTCAAAGCCAAGTCACCTCCTCCAATGATTTCAACCCGATAAAATCCCACGGGCAATTGCGGCCCCGTAATAGAGCCCGGTCCCGGCACAAGTTGAAAAGGGTACTTTTCCCCTGTGACAATGTTTGTGATTAAACCTGTAACTGCTACTCTACCACAATACAGCATTACTTTCTGCTCATTGGTGATATAAAAATTACGGTCCTTCTGATTAATGCCGCAACCAATCGTGTTTATTACTTCTAAAGCGTAAGACTTAGGAGAGCCGAATCTGGCCGTCATGATACTCTTGCCTCCTTTATCTGTAAGTACAACTGAGAACTTTTTATTCTTGTCTCGATTTACCTGCTGCACCGATTGATTCCTCAGCGTAGCCGTTCCGGAAATACCGGGCAGAACTATATCTCGTTTCTTAAGGTAATCGTCCAATTCATTAAATACAGGAAAAGTGCCGTTCCATGTCTCATTTCCTGTACCTAACCGTAACATATCACCTGCGTCTGCTACGCGTTTTACTTCTCCTGTGCCATCATCATAAAACTCTGTTCGGGTATATGGAAATTGTGTATGGGGAGTATTTGGTTCAAGTGTATTTTGATCGCTATAGTACCAACCTATTGTACCTTCATCAGTGTTACTTAGTGGAACAGGATTATATACCGTATTTTCAATATTGTTTTCAGGGTTTGTCCAGTCAAAGTCTTCATGATCATAAATGTCTCCTGACGAGTTTAACATGAAGGCCGCATTATATGAAAAATTATTTTCACTAACCGGGGCCGGGAGTGTTGCTCCCACTGTTCGGTCATATTTATCACGTAGTTGCTGAGTTGCCAGTATCTTACCAGAAGTTAAATTTCTCGTCTGGCTCTGGAGCGCTTTCCCTGCTTCATCAAAATATGATTTTGATTCCGCTACTACTCGCTCAATTCTCTGACTATTGATAGTCTCCATTGTGCCATCGTACGTTTTGGTATGGACCCAGTTCAATCCTTCATCGCCACGAAGGGCAACAGATATAATCAGTGTTGGCCCCCAAGTGGCGGTGGCCCGGTCCCTGCCTTTGAGATAGTATGTCCCGCTCTTAAATAGTCTGCTACCGGTAACTTTTCCATTCACACTGTAGGACCGTACTATAGATGGGTTATCCCCAGAGCCATTGACCCAGTAATAGTCAGCATACGAAAGGATAAATTCTTTTTCTTCGTTTGCAAAATATACTTCGTCATAGCCAGCTTTTGATACAGTGGTTACGGTTGCCAACGGTGGAGTATAATCAATATCGACATGAACCGGGCCGGTTGCCGTTGCCCAACAATTACCGGAAGGTAAATATTGCCTGATATAATAGTCTCCGGATTCATATACGATATAGTCTCCCTTTACGGAATTTTTTAAATCTATACCATTGCTGGAAATTTGCCAATAATGATCTACTCTGCTGCCGGAAGCCTTGAGTGCCCTTTTATGGTAAGTAGCAGTCGGGCTTAATGAAGGTTGTAAAACTGTTTTACCAACCGTTACTGTAGTTTGGTTTTCACTTGAGCATGTCTCTCTGTTGGCCGTAACATAAAATGTAGTGGTGGCTGAAATATTGTTAAAGGTTACAGAAGCACCTGTACCGCTAAAACCGGCCGGCACCGATCGCCAGCGGTAATCGGAATCGGCTATTTCATCGTCAACCGTCAAAGTGACATTTCCACTTTCACAAAACGCATTTGCACTGGCTATGATGCCCGGCTTTATATCCGGTGATACCTGCACGGTTATTTCCTTCAATATGGATTTAGGACCAGGGCAATTCATTTGATCAGAACACCATGCATTCATTTTAATTTTATAACTACCCGGAATGGTAAAGGTGTATGTAAACGAGCTATTACTCTCGTTCAACATGTTATCGTTGACAAACCAACGATATGTATTATATCCCTCCTGGCAATCTGCATAAAATGTTACCGCTTTATTCAAACAAACCGCTCCGGATCGACCAATGGAACAACCTACGGTTGTAGAGGTCTGCGCATGGCTAGCCATGGCAACTGTTATAGTATATATAAGTATTAAAATTCTTTTCATGTGTCAACAGTAAATTCTACTCAACGTTTGTTTTCGATTGACAGCCACAACTCCCCGGGGCTACTCGTCCGGCAGAATTGCTGGTAGAGCTGTCATTAAACTGGCAACAGTTCTGTGTGGCATATGGCTGAAGAGCAACTGGTAGAGACGAAAAACTCGCTACGCTATGCCAGGCACCTATATTTCCACACGCATCATAATAAGCATATCTATATCCGCCACTATAACAAGTTTTACCGTCAATGATAGAACTTTCGCATTCTACCGTACCCGGCGCGCTCTTAGGGCGAAATATAACCTTGAGGCTATGCGCAGATTGTACATTTGCAAATCTTACAGCTCCGCCTGTTCCTGATACACGCGTACCATCCTGCAAAACAACAGGCTCCTGATTGAGTTTAAGAGGCTTTCCATCTACCTCTACACTTTCGAGTCTGGGGCTACTGCAGCTTTCCCGAATTTCAAACGTTGCTTGGCCACCTTGTTCTACCTGTGTTACACCGCCAGGGTATACATAACCTGTTAAACCTGTGGCAAACGCATTAATAGAAACCATATAGGGATTCTTCTTACCATAGTTATAGTTAACATCAGCAGTTTTTACAATACCATCAATGCCGTAGCCAGACTGAAAGCTCTCTTTAAAAGTAGACTGTAACCTGCCCATCCCATCATAGCTATATTTGGTATATAGGTGGTTATTATCCAGTATATATGATAACTCTCCCCATTTATTATATACGTAGCTGGTCATACTGGCATTAACCGGACGTACTCTAAAATCATCGAAGAAGGTACTATTTACACCTGCTTCACACCAAATCTCCATTCTATCCTTCGACTCGGTTACGGGTATATCTGCTTCCAATAAATACCATGTTCCGGCCTTACCCTTGTTTTTAACAGGCGCATCGTGCTCTGAAATATCAAAATTAAATTTATACTTGACTTTACAGAGAGGTTGTGATGACCAAACGCTGACACGATACGTACGTTGTTTGGGAACCATGTAAAATGTAAAACCACGGGCATTGGCTGAAGCTACCAGTGCTTTACTTCCTGTATGGGCGGTTGATGTATATTCATTACTGTTATGAAATACGCCATTCCCAAAAAAATCATTTAATGGTCGTTCTTCAGCGTCTGAATAACCAAATTCATGATACGCTGCATTTGTTGCCGTTGCTGTTACACGGGTTTGATCGAAAGACATTTTCGTTGCTGCAGAATCTCCATTGAGATCAACAGCCTCCAAGGCATGGGAGTTAACATCATACAAAGTAATGCCGGTGTTTTTTTGCCACTCTGCTGCGATGGGATCATTAAGATTCCAGGCTTTAAAACTGCTAACATTATCAGCGGGATATAGTCCATCTAATCGAAGTGGAACATCATCGTTTCCTACGAAAGTATAGTTTGCAGACATTCGCCATATACCCTGTTGCGCCCTGGCCTCAGACAAATATTTGTCGGGTTGTAATGCTATTATTTGATCACTCCATGTCTGAACAGATGCTGATACCAAGCCGAGTTTTTTATTGCCAAGGGATGGATCAATTTTATAGGTATAGGAAGCTGCTTCCTGTATTAGCATGTTTTTGCCACCTGAAGCTGCCAATCCCATAGCATGATACTGACGATACGCCGGAGTGACTTCTGTGTGATATGCATTGCCATAAGCATCATACGAAATAGTTTCTACTACTTTACCTGAATAATAATCAAACGCCTTGTTGACTGTACTTGTCTTAATCCCGGTTTTATAATTAGTAACGGTTTGCCCAGTCATAATAGCAGGAAACTGCTCGCGCTTACTAATAATGCCTTGTAAAGCAAAATCTGTATTCGGACGGGAAATAAAACGCGCATCGGTAAAAGTCTCCTCTAATATTCCCTGACTATTAAACTGACCCTCTATTTTAGCCTCGTAAAACTTAACGTTAGATTCAAAATCGTCATTTACAGCGGGATCATTTCCTTGTGAAAGAAGAGAAGGTGTTATGCCGTCATGTAAATAGTGATTCTCAGTTGTAGAGACCAGTTCATTGTTTTTATTATACAACCTGATTGACTTCAGGCTTCCTATCCGGCTTGTGTAATCTTTTAAAGATATATTTCTACTCTCTTTTTTAGAATAACCTATATCATCATACTTGGCACTGTTAAATTGACTCTCTGTGATTTTACCATATTGAACACCAACTAAACCTGTATTAAATACCTCGAAGTTATAAGTAGTGTAGTTGGGCAATTCATATTCCTTCTTGGCCTGAAGTACTTTTTCGCGTACCGTAACATATTCATAGATTACTCCAGGAGCAGGAACTTCTCTGGAATTTGACAGAAGATTATAACCATCACCTAACAATGCATCCAACTTAGGATCATATAATTCACTCATACCTTTTAATCCGAAATCAGGTTCGTAAGATGTTATACCTGATGCATTATTATTGTAATTGTAGTCATAGCTCGTTTCCAACGTTTCTGTACCATTACTCAGACGAACACTAGCTACTCTTATACCTCCACCCAACTTGTTTAATTGATACACATGACCGTATTTGAATGTATAACTAAGCCCTACAAAGCACACAGGCGGCACAACGACCATGCGAGTATTGCTCCTGAAATTCTGCTCTAGATCAGCACTTTCAAGTATGATATAACCATCTACTTTCTCCTTTATTAAAGCTGTTCCGTTAAATATCTTATTATACGCTGCACTTGTCGTTTTGCATTTGTCATCAACCGTCACCTTATCATAAAGGAAAGTAAGTTGAATTGTGCTCCCTATGTCCAATATCTTGTTGGGGTAGTTAATAGGTGGCCATACCCTAATTTTGAAAACATTCTTTTCTTCAGTCTGCGTTATATCCCTGATCTCAAAATCATAATTTGAATGTATAGCTGCTTTTTTATATTCGTCAGATTCGTAGTTAATATGGATGATTGATCCAGTGGGCAATTGCACACTTCGAAGAGACCACACATCAACACTTTTGGAAGACCTGCGAGAAACCAGCTTATCAAAAAACTTACTTCCTGTGTTTATATAGTCCGATTTAAACATTCCCCATACGTCTGTCGCATCCTTGTCGTAGGGAGGGTTTTTTGTTTGCTTAAAACCGATGTAGCCTGCAACCGGTATATTTTTACCTATGATTTTTAATAAATGCTTATCTCCTGTGATTGCCATTACTACCGCATAGCAGTCTTTATTATTACTATTGAATGAAATGATATCACCTTCACTCAGTCCTGATTCTTGAAGATTAAAATAAGTTTCTCCGGATACTATATTTAGTCCTGCCGCTCCGGCAACAGGTGCCTCGAGTTCATAGTTAAATTTCATGGCCGGAATAAGATCGGCTTCTTGTTTACCTAAGAATTTAAGAGATTTAAGTGTCAACTTCCCGTGACGCGTATACACCGATTCATCAAATGAAGGAGAATTGCCTATTAACTCCGAATCAAAACTATTGGCTGTTTCAGGAGTCAAAGAATAATCTGTTTCAAATTCCGTTTTACGGATTGTCACATCTTTAACCTGACTGGCCACCTTTTCATAATCATAGATATCTAAAACATTATAAAACTGATGATGTAAAAGCTTTAGGGAGGAGAAATCACAATTCTCCTTGTCTGCAGGCATATCGTCTTTACTCACTGACCAGCTAAAGGAAAAATTCTGACTATACTTTGGACCGCTTGCTTTTGAAAGGGGCACTTTCGCTAAATCTTTATTTTCTACAAGAACTATGGAATTTAATTTTAGTGTACTGGTAGGCAGTGCAAAATATCCAATGGTGCCCTTGTCATTACGCAGTTCGCCCGGCTCACCTCTTACACCATAAGTTTGGTAAGTTATATCACACTCGCAAGTTGCAGTTTTAGGAATAAATCCTCCCGTTTTTGTCAATGCATTAATCGTTTCTTTTCTCTTTGTATGGATTCCAAATTTGCGCATGTAATTCCTTAAGAAATACAAACTACTCTTTGCATCATCACGAATGTCTTTGAAGAAAAGTGCCGTATGTGTTTTAGTTTTTATCGCATCCAAATAGTATAGTTCTTTTCTGCCTTCCGAAAAATTCTGAAAATCGGTATCGATATCCGAATTCATATTCTCAGATGGATTACGCCAGGCATATATATCGGTCCACCGGCCATATTCGAATTCAACCCAATATCCCCAATCATATTCATTAAGTATACCATCGGCAGTTCCGTCTGGTCCTCTGTCAACAAAGTCAGGTCCTGTTACCGCTGTTAAATACCAGGTATAAGCATAATGCTCCCGTTTGTAAAATTCATTGAATGCATCGCCACCTTTCTTTTCAGAGTATAGATAATCGTCATACGAATAAGCAGGTAATGCAAAATGATATTTAACACCACTCTCGTTCGTAATTGTATACCCTCCTATTTGGCCACGCTTTGATAAATTATTCTTGTCATCTCTTACGAATCCTGTTGCTCTCGTTTCTATAAAGCCAGCATCGGTAACACGTTTGTCTTTTGCAATAATCTCTTCGTTTGTAAACCATAAAACGTTACGAGATCCGGATATCTGATTAGAAGTATAAGCGGAAGAAGCTCCTTCTCCCATTTTCAAACCTGTACCCGAACTAAAGTTATACTGCATATTCCCATTGCCCGGTTCATTTGAGCCATGCTGAATTTCTCCAGGGGTATATTCGAATCTGTTAGAAAAATCATTGATAAATCTGAATTCCGCTCTTCTGTTATCCTTACTTTGATTTCTGGCTAAGTCATATTGAACAGTCTGATAATTTTTATGTCCTTCACTATCCCTTGTATAGTTATTCCTCTTATACAAATGCTTTTGATAATAATATGGGCGCATAGCACCAAACAGGCCTTGAGCATGTACAAAATAATTATCGTAGTTGGGAAAAGAGCCTCCTAAAACTTTATCAGGATCAGAATTTTTACCGGAGCCGCGAAATATCTCGGAATCAAGGATAGAATATGTATCATAAGCATTTTTTTCAAAATATCCCATGTTAAGTATAGTATTGGGATCAGAGGGTGTAGGATAATTCAGCGCACCGTTTACCTTAATATCATCGAGCTCATCAATCCAGTAACGTTGATAGTCATATCCAAGAGCTATAGATACTCCGTAAAAGATTGGAACTGGAATTGTAAAACCCATGGACGAATTAGAAACTCTGCCTGCATTTCTATTACTTGTATAAGTAGCTCCGGATATACCTAGTGTAACATTGGTCCCTTGCGAGCTTGTAGAAATCGTTGCCTTTGTAGGTCCAAGTCCCATAGATGCTTCTGCATAAGTAGTAACACTTTTAAAATTTGTTCTAATCCCTACCTCGCCACTAAGGCTCATTGCGCCATTTTGCGACTGTGCTACTGATACCCCAGTTCCAGCACTAGCATACGGATCTCCATAAGGAGAGACTCCGACTGTTACATGTGACCCCACACCCATTGTGGGTCCTAAGCCAACTTGTGCTCCAACGCCACATCCCATATACGTATCTTGGGAATACGACAATCCCGCAGACACGGAAGCTGGAGTCCCTGCAATTCCTACTGATACGCCAACGGAATAACTTGTAGTCTCACCACCCTTCCAAAAATATCGAGAAGAATTGGAAACATCGGAATGGTCATCAGCAAATCCATTGACACTTCTAACGATTGCACCCGGATTTAAAGTGAATCCAAGACCAGTCCACGACGCGTCCTCGTTCGGTTGAATGCCCGCATGATACGAAAGCGATAAGGGATAACCACCCGATGGCCCCGGAACTTCCAATAAAGGTATATTATAGGCGAGATCGCCTGTCGCGAGATTAACCATATCGGTAGTATCCACCGGCTCAAAACTTGTTGCTTCTGGCGCAGTCGGCCCGGCTGTAAGAGCCCAGGAAATTGAAGGGGCTACGGTATTAAAAATTGTTTCGAGTATAAAAAAAGCAGTGACGCTTTTTAGCAAAACACGGTTACGAATCATATAACTGTTGAGTAGAAAATTTCTATAATGGTTAGCTTTAGTTTACTGCAAATTGCATCTGGGGACAACGCTCAATATCTGCTGTATTGAACCTGAAACGCTGGTTTCCGACACCCAATCCAAATTCATTTAGATTAAATTGTATCCAGTTGGAATCTTTTGCTTTTTCTTTATTAAACACAAAAAGGATATCCGTACTGCCGCTCATCCCATACGTACGGTTCAGCATAAAATCACCAACCGGTATAGTGTCATTTGCTGCTGTTGTCATGGTTACATAATCACTCATTCTGAACGACAATGTTTGTACTAAATCACTATACTGGCTTCCGCCGGTATGATGCAGTGCTTCTTTATTATCCTGCGAAAGGCTAAGTATAAAGTATAGATATTGACTATACTTGTTCCTGAGATTCTCAACTTCCTGATCTTCGACTTTCTGTTTACCTATTTCCTGGCAAACAAGCATATCTACCGGGCGGTAAGTGACCGCTATATTTACATTATTGATTTCTGTCGATTTTTTAAGGCCGTGCTCTTCATTGACAACGAACGCAGAAAGCTCTTCAGAAGAAAGTGCTTGCCTATCACAACTAAACATAACTAGAACAAATACAACGCAGAGATACTTCATATTTACTTACCGCTATACTCTTTGTTCAATCCTTCCAGCACCTCATCCGTTATATCCAATCCCTCATCTGCATACGCAAGATTACCATATTCCGTGGCGGCAAGAATTACTTTATAGCCTTTCGACTCACCATACTTTTTTAGGTATGCATTGATTTGAGTAACCACGTCACTTGTCATCTTCGCATCTTCCTGTTGCGCCTGCGTATTCATTGCCTGCTGGTAATCAGCAAACTGCTTCTGTTTATTGCGGATAAGCTCTTGACTAAGCTGACGCTCCTTGGCAGTCATCTTTACGCTTTCTTTTTCATATTTAAAAATCTGCTGCTGAACTTCGCTTGCCAGTGTATCTATATTGGCTTTCCATGCATTGGCTTTCTGCTGATAGGAAGCACGTGCCGCCTGCATGCCTTTATAGTTATTGAGAAGTTTGGAAGAGTCTACGTAAACAACTTTCTCGTTGTTATTAAATATAGTAATAGATAGGATAATGATGGTTAATAGATTTAATATTCCTATACCAACCAGAAAACGTTGCACCATAGAGAAACAGGTTAGAGTTATAAGCGTAACTATTCTTTTTCCATTTTATAAAATCGACAAAGAGTAATTTACTTCTACAGATTCAAAATTAAGATGGATAGATTTTGGTTACAAACCTGTAATTACAGAGAAGAGGTACTATATATACTGTATATCACATCTGTATTTTTACGGATACGACATATACATCCCCTATAATATGTGATAGCATTTCAACAATCAAACGTTCAGATTGTAGTACGACACGCAATAATGAAGTACAATGCAGAACTAAAAGTTCTTTACTACGAAATCTGCAGAAGGAGGTGTTGTATTTAGACCTCAAATCAAAAATATACCTGCGTTTTTTACGCTTATAGCACCCTGAGAATTTTGAAGATATACCTATTAATGCACTCCTCTTACAATCTGCTCAAATATTTCCGGCTCAAACAAGTTGTCTCATCGTCCGGTCATTTAGGTTTCAAGTTATCTTCCACAAAAATCCTCCAGCAGACTTAGAATACCGGTTAATCACCGAAGATATGCGTTTTGCGCTTATCCCCTCTTCCTTGCCCGCAACGCTAATGCTAGGGTACGTTTTTAACAAACTGCCTTCAAGTGAGTATTTTGCTACTGACTTACTATTACGCTGAATACGTTCACGAGTAGATGCGTAGTGTTTCTCAACGTCAATTCGTTTAGCGTTACTATCATATAGCCATATATACCCACCACTACTTTTAAGCTTTCCTCGTGCTACAGCCGAAATAGAACCCGATGCTATACCAGTCTCATGCTGCGCTTGCCGCGTGCTGCCATAGGTTCGAATTTTATTTCCCTTCATATCATATTGCGTAACGGGTTTACCTTCATTGGTGCGAGATACCTTCGCAAGCGCACCGCGGTATATATTTCCTTTTGTCCGCCACACATAGCCTCCAGCAGAAAGGGTGCTTTTATCTAGTGCAAACGAAATATTGGAAACATTCATATCACACGCCTTCGCTGCTGCCGATATACTGCTATATACGACAAGCTTCTTCCCATCCATACTATATTGAATAACTTTCTTCCCAGGCAATGGCTTTCTTGTTGTATATTTCTTCAGTAGTGGTTCCAGCTTTCCTTTCTCGTCTACAGAGGAAAACTTCCAGATATACCCACCTGCTGTTTTATTGTGTCCATTAACGTTCTTCTGTATGTTAGCAGCAGTAAGTCCTGTATCGCGCGCGGCCGCTTCAATCGTAGGATATACCTTCAGCTTCTTTCCCTCCAGTGAATACTGTGTTACCGGTTTTCCGATACGATGTCCGCTATATTCTCCTTTATATGCATCACCCTCGAAACGCCACACAAAGCCATGCGAGGTTTTCGTTCGCTTGTGCGCACAATCCAGCAGCGTTGATGCGTTGAAACCGGTGTTCCTTGCTGCTTCACTCACGCTATCAAACTGCGCTATCTTCTTTCCTGTAAGCGCATATTGCACCAGCGTTTGGGGCTTGTTCTTAATCTTATCTCTATACTCACCATGGTACAGATCACCGTCATAGCGCCATACATAGCCGCCACAGATCATCGTTTTATGGAGCGCACACTTGCTTATCGTATCCGGATCGTTGTTGGTTTTATGGGCAGCCTCTTTTACACTGGAATATACCTTGACTTTTTTACCCTCCAGGCTATACTGAGTAACCCTTTTTTCATAGGAAAAGTCCTTGTATTCACCTTTGTAGGGTGTACCCTTGAACCGGTATACATATCCGTTCAGCTGTTTTAGTTTCTTTTGGACCACAGCACGAACGGAGCTGCGATGACTATTGTTCTTATGCGCTGCTTCGGCAACACTGTTATACTCCTCAACCTTCTTTCCGTCCAGTGTATATTTAACAACGGGCCTTGGAGAATTTTTATCCGACCACGAAACTTTTCGATTTTTAATAGTCAACTGTCCTGAGCGTGGCCTTCGCTCATTTCGAAGACCGTGTATATATAGCTCCGTGCCATTCATCAGCACGAGGTTATCGTACCGGTTATTCAGATTATCACCATCCTTGTGAACAACAACCAGTTTATCCCTCTTAAAGTCAATGGGCTTTACAAAAGCATGATAAACCAAGCGATTTACTTTAAAGCTGTAGTCACCGCCTTCATAGCGAAGGTGAACCGAGAGCTGGTATACATAGTCTTTTGTATAGGAATTGTAGTGTCGTGCCAGTGATTGCCTGCGAATACGTTCTTTGGTAAAGTATAACTGTTTACCATCCGCTGATATGATCAGGCGAGGAGCTGCCCAGATACGACCGAAATTGGATATGCTATAGGCACCGTCAAAACCAGGTATATCTCTCCACTGTTCTCGGGGCATAGAGTCCAGCGAGAGATTCTGATATGGATATTGCAATTTGTTTTTCGTTGACATTACTGACCCCTCTGGCTAAACAGGATCGCGAAGTAAGTAAATATTTAAGATTATAGGCTGACTCCGGTCAAGCTGGTTTCTCAAACCTATAAAAAGAAAAGCTTCAGGTCTGTCTAATTCACATCACTTTTTCCTTGCCAAAACACCCTGCGTGTAGTCTTGATATGGATTTTCGTCCGTCTGGTTCAAGTACGATATATTGAATTGATTCTTACCTGCCATGCTCTTCGGCCCGCCATTTATTTATCTTTGAAAAAAAAATCAACTAAATGAACCTAACCATCAGTCAGAAAAAAATTTTAGGAATAGTCCTGCTTGTTATTTTTATACCCATAGAGCTGCTTTTACTTGCAGTTCTAGTTTATTCGGTAATTACGAATGGAGTAACTCAAAACGAAATCTCGTTCCTTTTCACGATGGGTATTTTCTTCTTCCCACTATGGTTAGGTATTAGGATATGGAAGGCCGGAAATTCAACACCATCAATCATTCCTGACAGTAACGACTCAATTATCGATGCAAACCATTCATCAGATTCCATTATAAAAATTCAAGTCAAAATTGAGCTATCCGAATTTCGGAAACTGATTTTCCGGCAGACATACGCAAGCCCTGTTTTCATTTTCATCCACTTCATCGGAGGATTCATGCTGCTGTTTTATTTACTTAACGGGGGGACTAGCTGGTTCTTGCTATTCATCTTATTGTTCATTCTATATATGCCAGTTTCAGTTTATCGCAATGCTACTACGACTTACAAAACGACAAAAGCACTTCATGAAAACCAGGTATATGAGTTTACTCCAGAAAATATTAGTGCTACAGGAAAATCATTCCAGTGTACAATTCAGTGGCGGACACTACACAAAGTGAAAGAAACAAAAAGCTGGTTTCTGCTATATTCAAATAAGCAATCCGCAATGTTCATCCCTAAGAGCAGCTTTGCTTCACATTCAGATCTGGATGCCTTCAGTCAAATGGCACGCAAAATATCCTAATTACTTTATAGGGCTCAGTGCTTACAAGCCAGAATTATCTAGACTTATTTTTTTCTCTCTTCTAATAGAGTAATTAGCCTTTCCGTAAGAGAGGCCATGTTTTCAAGAATTTTAGTCATGGCTTGCATCTGTTGATCATTAGTTGTTTGATGGTTATAGTATCCATGTATCCCCATAGGAGAATTGTTTCCATTACTTTGCCCGATCTCAATGAAAATACTTGGATTAACTGACAACAACATATAGGGGTTTACTTGAAGCACTTCTGAGATCTGCTGGATAAGCTCTATCGAGATAGACGTCTCTCCACGTTCATATCTGGTATACGAAGATTCCGAAATACCAAGTCTTTCAGCTATATCAGCAGCCTTAAGGCCTCGTATTTTCCTGTACATCGAGATATTTTTTCCTATAGCCTAGCTCTCTAAAGTGATCTCTTTTTCCATATCGGTTTATAAACTTATGTGATGCCAGTAAAACTAATTAAAAAAGGGCTTTACGCGATTACCTCTGGCTAATATTGGCATGTCAACGACCAACTTTATTACCGCACATCTAAAACCAAATCATTATGACAACCAACGAGTTAGAGGATCACATTCACCTGATTGAAAAAGCAATTAAAGAATTTTCTAAAGAACCTGCCAGCAAGCCCCGAGAGCAATTTGAGGCCGAGATTGATACTATAGTACATCTAGTAGCGTATACCAAATGTCTATATCCAACCGGAGACCAGGTCCACTACATCCCTATTTCACCTCTCTTCAGCTCCTTTTAGCTATATGACACCTTGTTCCGACTTATTTCAGCGGTCATTCAGCTGAATTTCACCTGCTAAGATCCTCTCTTCAACCCTTAGCAATTAGCCATTATGGACAAATCCATACCTGATTACGAGAAGATTCTTGATTTCTATCGCATCACCCCAAGTACCCTTCGGGTCGAAGTTTTAAAGGCCATCTTTGATTCACATGTTGAGTTTACCAGCAAGCAAATTGCTGGTAAAATGACCAGGAGAAAAACGAAAATAAAGCATGGTACAGTGGTAAAAATTCTTCGATTGCATACAATGAGAGGGTTGCTGAATCAAACTCCGGGCAAGATGAATAAAAAGCAAGGACGACCTGCAGCTCACTATGTGTTAAGTGGCTTGCATATACTTTCAAAGAGGGAAGTTGACTCTGAGTCATAATCCATGTTAGTAGTAAGATTTAGCCCCAAATAAATATACCATTAATAACGTTCATTAAAAAAATGTTATATACTATACGTGACAAGTAAATTACGTCTATACATTGCTGCTTTGGAAGAGTTTGCTTGCCGTTGCGCAGATTTCAATTAACCATTCCGGATGACATTTGCTGCATAATTCCTATTTTAAGGGACGCCATTAGCATCTAGCACACTCTATGCAGTATATCTCTGACAAATTTCATTTGGTAGCAACTGACCTTTCCAATCACCTCAGTTGTGAGCATTTAACTCAGCTAAACAGGCTTGTCGCCTTGAAGGAAATAAAGAAACCGTCCTGGCGTGACCCTTCGCTAGATGTGCTGATTAAACGAGGTGAGGAACACGAGGCTGCATATGTCGAATACCTCAAGAGCAAAGGACTTTCCTGGGTTTACTTGAAAGGACAATCGTTAGAAGCTACCCTCGAAGCAATGAAACAAGGTAAAGATGTGATTGTCCAGGGCTTCTTAGAAGTAGATAAGTGGTCAGGCTATGCTGATATTTTGATCAAGGTTCCAGGTAAAAGCAAATTCGGAGAATGGTCGTATGAAGTGCAGGATACTAAACTATCTCAAAACACAAAAGCGTCAGCAATTCTGCAGTTGTGTTTATATACCGATTTATTGGGAACTCTTCAAGAACAAGTTCCTGAGATGATGCACATCGTTAAGCCCGGAATTGATTTTCCCAAAGAGCAATATCGGTTTGCTGAGTTCCGGGCTTACTACAATCAGGTAAAGAAAAATCTTGAGGTAATAATGAATGGATCAGATTTACTTCCAACATACCCTGATCCAACCGAACACTGTTCTATTTGCAATTGGTGGCAAGTGTGCGATGAGAAACGTCATGAAGATGATCATCTTTCTCTTGTAGCCGGAATAAGATCGCTTCACATAGTAGAGCTTCAGCGGCAAAAATTATACACGTTGGAACAGTTTGCTAAGGCCGATAAGCTTGAAAAACCAGAAAGAGGAAACAAAGAAACGTTTGCCAGAAAGCAAAGTCAGGCTAAGGTTCAGTTTGAAGGAAGGCTTCAGGATAAGTTATTGTATGAGTTGTTGCCTTCAGACCCTGGACGGGGCTTAAGCCGATTACCAGAACCAAACGAGGGCGATGTTTACTTTGACATTGAGGGTGATGCGTTCTATGAGGATGGCGGGATTGAATATGTTCTTGGCTATGCCTACAAGGAAAAGGACAGTCTGGCTTACAACAGAATTTGGGCTTCGAATCGAAATGAAGAGCGGAAGTCGTTTGAACAATTCATGAAGTTCATTTTGGAACACTGGAAGAGGTATCCCAAAATGTACATCTATCATTTTGCTCCTTACGAGCCTGCTGCCATCAAACGACTCGCACGAGTACATGCAATATTTGAACAGGATGTTGACGCGTTGCTCCGAGCTGAAAGGTTTATTGATCTTCATGCCGTAATCAAGGAAGCATTGCTTGCCAGTGTCGAGACCTACTCATTGAAAGAACTCGAGAAGTTTACCAGGTACGTGAGAAAAGTTGATTTGCATGATGCAAGCGTGGCGCGCAAAGCTGTTGAAATTGCGCTGGAGCTTCACGATTTTCAGTCACTACCAAGTGAAGCAATTAAGGCAGTTGAAGAATACAATCAAGATGACTGTCTGGCAACAGAAGCGTTGCATCAATGGCTCGAAAGGCTAAGATCTGATTTGACCCTGAAGGGAAATGCGTTTCAACGCCCCGAACTTAAAACTGGTGAAGCCAGCGAGAATGTTCAGCAAATTGATACTCGGTCTCAGGCAATTTACAAAGGGCTTACGGATAAGTTACCGGAGGATCAATCAGTGTGGAATGATGAACATAAAGTGAAATGGCTTCTTGCTCATCAAATCGAATATTTCAGACGGGAAGACAAAAGTGCATGGTGGGAGTTCTTCCGTGTTCATGAGTTGGAGCATGACGAGCTTCTTGAAGAGCGGAAGGCTATAACAGGCCTCCAATTTATCAGTGAACTTCCCAAAGACAAAGGTGAACGGAACGTCACTCACAGATATTCCTATTCTCCACAAGAATTAAGTATTGATGAAGGTGATGAGCTAATAGAAGTGAAAGGGGAAAAGGTTGGCTCAGTAAAATCAATCTCACTCGACAAATATATCATCGACATTAAAAAAACCGCGAAGACAGAGCATGTACATCCATCATCTGTTCATGTTTCAGAACGAGTCGATCCTGGATCACTGGTTAATTCTTTACTCGATGTAGCGAACGCTGTTGATGAATACGGCCTGTCGCACAGTTGGCCTTATCACGCTTCAAAAGATTTATTGATGAAACGAAATCCCAGGTTGCTCGATGGAACTAACGGAGCGTTTGTAAAGCCAGGTGAAGAAGAGGTTGATGCTGCTATTCGAATTGCACTGAATCTGGACAAGAGCTTTCTGGCCATACAAGGGCCACCCGGTTCGGGAAAAACGTATACTGGCGCACGGATCATTATCGAATTGATCAGATCGGGAAAGAAGGTCGGTATAACTGCCGTGAGCCATAAAGTAATCCGGAATCTTTCGCTGGCAATAATCAAAGAAGCCTCAAAGCAGAAATATCATATCGCATTTTTACATAAGGTTAGTGAGAAGTCAGAAAATTGTCCAGATGCTATTTCGGAAGTCACAAAATCAGATAAAGTAATAGCTGGATTGAATGAAAGCAAGGTCGGGTGTGGAACAGCATGGCTTTGGGCTGAGGATAACTCAAGGGAAACATTGGATTATTTGTTTGTTGACGAGGCTGGGCAAATGTCTCTGTCTCATGTGTTAGCCGCTTCAAGGTCTACCAAGAATCTGATTCTCCTGGGCGATCCTCAACAGCTTGAGCAACCACAGAAAGGAGCACATCCTGAAGGAAGTGATGTAGCAGCACTTTCCTATTTACTCGAAGGCCATCCCACTATGCCTGAAGGTAGAGGGTTATTTCTTGGAACAACGAGAAGGTTACACCCTGATATTTGTCGGTTCACTTCGGAGATATTTTATGAAGGAAAACTACATTCACTTGAGGGGTTGGAAAGACAGGTGATTTCAGGAGGCACACCTTTCGATGGATCCGGTTTATTCTATGTTCCGGTTAATCACAAAGGGAATCAGAGTAAAGCCAAGGAGGAGATTGATGCCATTGCTCAAGTTGTAAGCAACCTTTTGGTAGGCGGACATTGGACTGATGAAGACGGAAAGACCCAACCCCTTACTGAAAAAGATATTCTAATCGTTGCGCCTTTCAACGCTCAAGTGAGCGCGCTACGGGAAAGACACCCGAGCATAGAAATCGGAACAGTGGATAAATTCCAGGGCCAGGAAGCCGCAGTTGTTATTTACTCGATGACGTCTTCAACCGTTGAAGATGCTCCTCGCGGAATAAGCTTTCTTTTTAGTCCTAACCGACTAAATGTTGCCACCAGCAGGGCAAGGTGTATTTGCATCCTGGTTTCTAATCCATTGTTGCTTCAACCGGATTGTCGAACAATTGATCAGATGCGGTGGACGAATGCGTTGTGTCGTTATCTGGAGTTAGCAAAACCGGTTAGCTACCCAACACCTTAATTTTTCTAACAGAAATAATTTTTTTATCCAGGTGATCAAAATCACCATCAGCTGTAACTAAGATTGAATTTGTAACGGCCGCTGTTGCGGCTATCCAGAGATCATTCTTTCCCATGTTTCGGGATGAGCCGGGCAATTGCAATGCCGGGGGTTTACCCTGACTGAATGCGTCGATCTCAGAATATGCTTTAACGATTTGATTGGAATCGATGGGCACTATGAGAAACTGATTGAGTAAGTTTTCAAGCTGTTGCAATCTTTTTTCACCCCATTTAAACTGAATAGCCAGCGATTCAATTTCTCCTTTGGATACAATCGAAATGATGCGGAGGTTATTCAGGTCAGAGGCGATCTCACTTTCAAGGCCAGCAATCGCTGAATGTCCTTTGATGATAAACACAAGAATATTAGTATCAAGCAGGTAGTTCACACAAACAGTCTATTTTAATGCCGCTAATAGTTCTTCTAGTGATTCCTCCACCTCCAGTTCTCCCATTATTTTCTTGACCTTCTCCGTACTGTATCCCTTATACTTTTGGGCCTCTAAAATTCGCTTTAAGTCTGTTTCTTCAAAGAGAGGCTTCGGTACCCGTTCAAAATATTTTTCCTTCTTATCAACGTTCTTGAAGCCAGTTATTTCAAGCGATGTGATATGCCCTAGTGGATTATAATGCGCAGTACCTGTTACCGTCAATTCCGAGCCGAAAAATTCTTTTAGCTCATTCATTTTCAGTTTATCGGTGAGAATTGCCCGTATGCGTTTATCTCCAGCAATAAGTTCAAGTTGATTATTGCTGTGCTTTAGCATATCTAGAACTCCCGTCACTTTAGTTTTAATGCTTGTCGGAGTCTTCTCTTCGATGGCTTTTATTTTCTCGATACTCTCTTTCTTAAGTTTAAGTGGCTTGCTGTTTCTTCCCGTACGAACTTCTATGGATGATCCCTTTTTATTTAGGAACGTTCCAAACTCACGCATCTCTTTCAACAGGTGTTTATCTAACAGGGAAGAATCAAGTTCTCCGGACAAAGCCTGGGTAAATGCAATCATGCCAAGACCTAGCGCAGAATTTTTTGCGATGTCTTCAATAGACTGCTCACCAAACATTGGAACCTGCATACTTGAAATTGTTTCTCTCAGGACAGGAGCTTCAATTTCGAGTATTGTTGAACCCTCTTTGATCCCTGACAACTGGAAGTCAAGAGATTGGGAAAGCCATTCAGCCTGCTTGCCACGCTTTATTGTACTATTCCCCTCAACGAAACTCAGAAGCGTGCTCTCAGACAGCCGGACAAGCCGTTCATTTAACTTCGCCAACAGTGAAAACGAGATCTTTCCATTCTCAAGGTCAAAGCCTTGAAGACGGACGATGTGTTTTATACTTTTTGCTGTTTTTGTGGCCATAATCGCTTAATGGTAACAATTTAACAAATATTGGTCAGACGAAATCCAAAACATCCAAAATCACCTACAACCGATCAAACCAATCTGTTTTTATCTCAACGGCTTCAATGAATTTCGTTTCCACACCAAGCTTGAATTCTTTGAGCTTGTCGCACAGTAATTCGCCATCTATCAAATCTATTGGTGGTGCGCCATCGCGGGTGGCTTCTTTTACGGCCTCTCGTGTGAATGTGCCCGTGGTGATGAATAAACCTTTGTCAGCCCGGCCTTGCATGGCTCCGCGAAAGTCTCGTATCTGGCTTGGCGTAACTGAACTCTTATACCGTTTGCATTGGAAGATCACATGAAAGCTTAAAAAGCCGCTGATTTTTACAATGCCTTTGCCATCAATTCCGCCATCACCAGATTTGCCGGTGACTTCTACCTGGACGAAGCCACTTTCGCGGAGTAGTCGCTGGGCGAGACGCTCGAAAGCAGCAGGATCGATACTGAAAAGCTTGTTGAGCAGAGACTGCTTCCAGTCAATGTTGTCATCTGTCTGGTCGGGAATTTCTATCTCCGTTTTTTCCGCCTGTGTACCTTGCTTTTCCTCCGAACGTCTGTGTTGATCTCTTACTTTTTTTACAATTTCTTCCGAGCTTATCTTCGTGAGATCAAGATCGGCTTGCGTAAGTGCCCACACCCCTCTGGCAGAGTTTTCAATCAGTCCATATTTTTTCAGGTACGTTCGCGACCAGGCCAGCCGATAATCCACCTCTCTTTGAAGCCCGTTTTCATCGTGAGGTATTTGCAATGTTTCCGGAGCGATGGCGGCAATCTTATACACTTGCTCGTTTATTTCTTCGATGTTGCCTGATCCTCCTAATGCCTGCAATGCATTCAGTGTAGGAATGATCAAGTCATCGAAGGTTGGTAGATTGATGTTGCTTTTTTTACGAGCCATTGTCAGATGCCTTCAATAATCTTAATTTCACTTTCTGTTAATTGGTAGAGCAGATAAACGGCCTTATCAATTTCTTGCTCCAAAACATTCACGTTTACAGAATCAGCCTTTTGCTTCGAATTGATGATGTCGTCCACAAGATGTATAATTGTTTTCTTTTGGTCAGAACTTGCCAACTTAATAGGGAGCCATTCTATGTTTGTCTTTTTAACTTGAGGGAATACTTTTCCGACCTCGTCTAATCTATCCCGATATAAATAAGCGAATAATCGTGAATTCAATAGGCCAAGGAGATATTTCAATTCCTCAACTTCCTCATTAGTCTCTTGCAACAAATTAATGGTGTGAATTGAATCGATTGGATAATATCCTTCGGTATCAATTGCAGCAATTATTGTATTCGCAGTTTGACGTAACATAATTTTGGGTCTTTCAAAATCTGCTTCATTACGCGGCCAATGAAGGCAATACCAAGGCAATTTGCCTTGTTCAGTTTCTCTTTTTTTCGACAAACGTGGTTTGTGAGGTAGTAAGAATTCTTCAATCTTTTTGTGGTCTGATTCCGACATGGATCTAACTGAGTATAGAATATACTCTCCTGTAAAATTCAATTCATATTTACTAACATTTTCGCCTCGCAATGTTTTTCGGATTACCTCAGAGGAGACTCCAATTGAAGAGAATGTATCTGCCGACCCCATGAAACAGGTCATTTCCCCCTGTTGTAATTCCTTGTGTTATTTTGACATAAGTTCCCAATGGTCTACTTGCCATTGCCAATTTCGATAGCTCAATCCGCGACTTACGATTAGAAACTGAAAAGGCGCTGGACGATAAAATCTCTTTTGGAGCTGATATTAAAAGTGCTGGTTCTATTTTTTCCAACTTTGACTTGAAAACACCGGTTTTGACAAAGTCATCCTGTTCTGCGTTCCGATGAATAATAGAAATTACATTATCAACCACGGCATCATCAAAAACCCCTGTAAGTTTAAGAAGTTGGGATACTGAATTGTTTTTCATAAGTAACAGTCTCGCCTTACTGAATTGCGGATATTCGATAAATGTATGTGGCGTTATATAGCTAATAACGCCATATTCTTTAACTAACCTCAAGGCCAATTCAAAGAAAGTTACATATATATCGTACGTTCCTGAAAAGGAATTTTCGAAGTTTGTTAAGATGTAGTGTTTGACTTGAACTGTGAAAAGATCTCCATAGGGAGGATTGCCAATAACCAGATCAAATCCAATAAACCTCCCGTCTTTATCCAGGATTTCAGGAAACTCAAATCTCCATTCAAACGCGTCCTTATAAATTGCACTGTTTTTAATCTCTTCTATTTCAGCAGCAAGCTTCTTAATCTCAGCTTCAAGTTTTTCTTTCTTCTTTGTTTGCTCTTTCTTCTCTTTTTCAGTGGGTTCGAATACGCGCGCTTGGTTGAGTAAATTATACAGTTCTCCGCTCTTCTTGCTCAGCAGTTGAACTTTGGGATCGTTCTTGCCGATCTCGATACGGAAATCCTTCTTGATCTGCTCGATCAGTTTTTCAAAGCCTCGCTTGGCCTCCTTATCGGTCGCGTTCTTGTAATCATTTACAAAGCCCCGGTATTCATCGATGGAATACTTAATGCTCTTCAGCGCCTTGCTTAAGTCAGCATCCAACGGGAATCGGCTGATCAGCGAATTGCCTTGTTTAATATTGATGTCAATGTTAGGCAGCGTTTCAAGTTCCTTGTAATTGCTCTCGGCAGTATAGTAAGCATTCTTTAACAGTTCAATCCATAAACGCAGCCGGCAGATCTTTACCGAGTTGGGGTTTATGTCTACACCGAACAGGCAATTCTCAATCACCGTCTGTTTTTCATGGAAGAGTGCTTCCTGGACACGCTGGCTTTCCTTATTTCCCGGAACATATTCAAAAAACTCTTCGTCATTTACAGATACAATCAACTCATCGTTCACTACTTCCACCGCATATTCACGCAAGCGATTTCCCTTTCTGTCGCACAGAATACCGAGATCAGACTTAATGGCAAAGATCTCGTTCAGTGCAGAAACCAGGAAGTGACCGGAACCCACCGCGGGGTCGCATATTTTAAGGCTATTAACAATCCCGTTGGCTTCCTTAATATCTTCAATCTTGTTGTAGAGTTGTTCGAATGAATCAAGCTTCCAACCTTTTGCTTCGTTAAATTTCTGCACGGCTGCCCTTCGCAGGGTTTCCCGGCACATGTACATGGTAATAAAACCAGGCGTAAAGAATGATCCGTCTTTATAACCGTTGATTTTTTCAAAGATCAACCCTAATACCGAAGCATTGATGAGCGTTTTGTTTTCCTCCTGAATTTCGTCTTTGCCTTCGGATGTAAAGTCGTAGGCATCCAGAAATTCAAGCAGGTATTGAAGGGTAGGTATTTCTCCTTCCCGCTTTTTGCCGTTTTCGCTCTTTAAAACTGTGGCGGTGTGAACTTTCAACTTTATGCCATCATCGAGACTGTTGATGCGAACGGTATCATCTTCCAACGCGCTGATATCAAACAATGAACTGTTCAGATAAGGAACATGCGCGAATTTCTCCTTCGTACTTCCGGTACGCTCACTCAGTTTGCGGGCCAGCACCTGGAAAAAGAGTTTGTTCAACTCATCGTAATTGGGAATGGTCTTTGAATCAAGGAAGCGATACTGCTTATCGCCTTTGTGATAATTTAGTAACTGACCCTCTAACAGCTTTAAGAAAAGTATCCGGTTGATCCACGTGATACAAAGTTCAAGCGCAACATTAAACAAACGTTCCTCTTTTTTCTCGCCAAAATCAGATCCGTTTCCGGGAAGTTTATGAAGACGATCTTCGGCCTCCAGGATATTGATTGTGTTTTCAAGCAACGATCCCGGGTCTGGCTTCTCCTTGCGTTGAATGATCTTTTTGCCGCCATCTTTCTTTTCCTCCAGTCCGATAAGGTGCAACAGCTCACTATAGAAATCCTTATCGAGCGAATTGCTGTCATTCGCAAAAGGTTGCTTTAGCAAATTTACGGGTGACAGCGTTTTGTAAATGTCGATCAGCTTTGCATCGTCTTTCGGATTATCATTCTTTGCGAATGCTGCAACTTGTTGAAGGTCGAACCAGGTAAATTTGATTTCTTCCTTTATATTTTTTAAGAATGGCTTGGCAATATCGTTGTAGAAGAGATCGCGATCTGTTCTGGCCTTTCGACCGTTTTTCCAGTCGTTGAAATCTTTCATCAATCCTGCGTTCTTATAGAAAAGACTATCAAACAC
>CBIHOZ010000104.1:0-24963 GCA_966211525.1 uncultured Chitinophaga sp.
TACCGGCTTAACAGCAGCAAAAATACATAACAATGTTAATGCCCATACCAACACGGCAGGTGGGTATATCTGGGAGTTCGCTTCCGCGACAGAGGTGAATGGGCTTGAGCCAGTCCCGAAGACCTATGCTGAACGAAAACCATTGACAGGCAAAGAAGTTATTCAATATAGTATCGATGGAAAGAAGCTGGGGGTATATAACAGTATCTCTGCTGCTGCCAAGGCTTGTAGGCTTCATCCCTCGAATGTTTCAGCTGCTTTGAATAAGGATGCGTTGTCAGCAGGTGGCTATGTGTGGCGGACGAAAGGAAATATATATCGGGGTGCGCTTGCAAAGACGCCGCGTATCAACCAGGGGAGGGCTGTTACGCAGTATGATTTAAAGGGTAACAAAGTCCTAACCTACGAAAGTACACGACAAGCGCAGCAACAAACCGGTATTGCATCGGGTTCTATTTCCGCAGTCGCCCGAAGTAAACTAAAAACTTCCGGCGGCTACATATGGCTATATGACAGTGATGTAAAACGGATTGATGTTAAAAAACATTTTGCGTCCACGTATGAAAGCATCAAGCGTAACAGCAAGGCGGTGGGCAAGTATTCACTGGAGGGAAAATTATTAAAAATGTACCCCAGCATTAGCGTTGCCGGGAGGGAAGAAGGTATAAGCCCGAAACGCATATCTTCAGTGATTAATGGGCATTCAAAGTCGGCCGGCGGATTTTTCTGGAGGATGTCGTGAAATAAAAGCGAGGCAACCTTGCATCTAATTACAATATGCAAAACATTGATTAATAGATTCTTGTCGTTAACGCAAAATGCATTATAATATATTTTGGTTTTAAAGCACCAACATATTTTTTTTAATTCTTACTTTTACCAAGTGCAGTATTGCACTTAATGTAAGACTAACCCTAAAAACTACCTGTGTTATGGTCAATCGACTATCGTCGTTTGTTGCATGTTGTGCGATAACATTTATATCCGTTACTGGCACATTTGCCCAATCACTTAATCCAAGTTTACAAAGTTACACCCCACCTTCACCTACAGCTGCGTCGATTGGAAAATTTGGAAACGTACCAGTAGGAACTTCAACCGGCATCCCTGGAATAAATATTCCGATCTACGAGTTTCAGCATCCCGGTACCGGGCTGGAAGTCACAGTGTCATTGGACTATCACGCGGGTGGCATTCGTGTAGATGAACTACCGAGTCCAGTTGGAAGTGGCTGGAGTTTAATGGCCGGCGGTGTCATTAGTAGGAGTATGCGCGGTATATATGATGAGATGAATACGGGCGGCTTTTGGAACAGAGGCCCGTTGCCAGCAAATGAATTTCAGGGTAACAGTCCATATGACATATCTGGACGACCCTATAATAATATGGCGGCACATGAGCTCGATTCTCAATTGGATATATTCTCATATAATTTTCTAGGTCACTCGGGCAAATTTGTATACGGCAAAGATGGTAACATACTGCTACTGCAGAGTGACAATATTAAGGTTGAAAAATTTGTTGGACCTCTTTACTCGACTACACCGATCTATACGATGTTGAGTAAGTTTGTCATTACGGATGATCGCGGATTGAAGTATATATTTAACGATGCAGAGATTACCAACAACCATAGTATAGGTACCGTTGCTGGAGTGTACACGTCTTCTTGGTATTTATCAAAGATACAAACACCTGCCGGTGTTGATCTAGTAACCTTTACATACGAAGATACCGACTTTACGTACTTGACAGGTCGAAGTGAGGCGCAATCCACACTTATGCCGGGAATGCTTAATCTTCCTGCCGGGATGCCCAATTCCATCAGCACTTCGTCTCAAAGAATACAGGGTAAACGCCTCAAGACCATAGTGTTTCCAAATGGCGTTATTTTGACGGCCAGTTATAGCACGACTGAATATACAGTGAATTCCGGAGATTTTTTGTTAAAGGAACTTACGTTGACAAGCGCGTCCACAACAAAAGGGTTTAAGCTGGTTCACGACTACTCGACCAATCGTGCTACACTACGCAAAGTTATCCCTTATGGCGGTGTCGCAAAGGTTGAAGAAAACTTTTACGAGTTTTTCTATGATGCACCGCTTCCTAACAGACTAAGTAACCAACAGGACCATTGGGGATTCTATAATAATAATCAGGGTTCGCTGATACCCACTGAAGTCATTGTGGTTGGTGTTGGTGGTAATTATGGCCAATACCATTTGATGTCGGGTGGTGACCGAGACACCGACCCGGGGAGATGTAAGGCAGGATCTCTTAAGCGTATAAATTATCCAACCGGTGGTTATACAGAGTTTGAAATGGAGGCTAATCGTGCAGTTGATCCACGTTTGAATCAAGAGATAGTGTTTCTGCAGCAAATATATTCTTATAATGGAAACGTTACAGCTTACTGCACTAGTAATTCCAATACGACAACTACGTTTGAGTTTAATGGTGACACAAACTCACAGACCGAGTTTACAATTCAAATTCCAACGAATTCGAGCGTGAACTGCAATTCCAGTTGCAAGATCGTGATGGAAATACGAGGTCCGTCGAACCAACTTCTCGACGTAAAATATTTTGATCCTCCTGTCGGTTCTTATTCGCCTGAACATAAGTTTACTCTTGGTGCGCTGGTGCCAGGTACACATAAGATTGTTACATATACGCAGGCTGGGCTAAGTAATTACATTGCCTACATCAGCGTCCGATGGAAGGAAAGTCGCATTCAGAATCCTATCGAGGTGCAACAGAAACTTGGCAAAAACCAATTATATGTTGGCGGGCTTCGTGTCAAAAGTATAAAAGACTACGCCGCAGGCGCCTCCCAACCAACATCTACTCGCGAGTATTCCTACGTTTTAAATGATAACGTGACATCTTCAGGAACATTGGGATTCTACCCTGTCTATTCTAACAAGATATGTTATATGTGGGGCGAAGGTGGGCCTGGCGGTGAGGGTTATGAAGGCAATTGCAATAGTCCAAATT
This sequence comes from uncultured Chitinophaga sp., assembly GCA_966211525.1. Taxonomy (GTDB): domain Bacteria; phylum Bacteroidota; class Bacteroidia; order Cytophagales; family Cyclobacteriaceae; genus Ohtaekwangia. Next base: position 2,998 of record CBIHOZ010000104.1, read on the forward strand.
ATATAATGCAGTCGAGCACCACTATTCACCCAATGATGTTTTCGTCCGGGAGTCCAGTGGCATACAAACGTGTTGTTGAAAGGATTAAGGGAAGTGATGGTAGTTACCTTGGAAGGACGGAATATTATTATAAATCTTTTGATCAAGCACCCGCCATTTTAATAAAACCATTCCCGTTCACTCCGCCGGAGTATAAGGAATGGGTTAATGGTTTGCTGGACAGAATTGAAATTTATAGTAACAGCGCAATTTTAAAGACGGAAGAATATTTCTATGATTTGTACGAAGAGCCTTACTGGAATGACGCTGCAAGATTTGAAGCACTTAGATCTATATCCATTGCACCTGTCAAGCATAAAGTGCCCCCGTCATGGTCCCTACCAAATTATTTTAAAGCGAACGACTTTTATCCGATTGCTGGACGTGCTGACTTGACGCAGAAAATAACGACTGAATTTACTCCAGATGGCACTATTATAACAACAGAAAACAAGACGCTTCATCCAGATTATTTCTACACAAAAAGTATAGAAGTTTCCAATAGTTTACAAAAGCCAGTTAAGCGGCAATTTGTGTATCCAAAGGATAAAGTTACTGCCGCGCAGGACCCGACTGGCGTATATCAGTCGATGGTTAATGATCATCATATAGGGGCTGTCGTAGAAGAAATAAAGTATATCTCTGGAGTTGAGACAGAATCCGTGAAGGCTACCTACGGTGCACCCTTTCCGTCTCTTTACTTGCCGACTTTAATTGAGGCAAGGCAAGCTGGAAATACGTTGACAAGTTCTATACAATTTCATGAGTATGACATGTACAGCAACCCAGTGACAGTATCTAAACAAAATGATATTAAGAAATTGTATGTGTGGAATTCTAATGGCCATTTTGTAGAGGCAGAGGTGGTTAACGCGACCTCAGTCCAAGTATATATTAACAGCTTCGAGAACTCTGACGGAAATAGTACCGGGGGAGATTGCCGAACAGGATTGAAAAGTCGTGTCAACGGCTTTTCAAAATCACTAAGCAATATTCCTAACGGAACGTATATATTAAGTTACTGGTCAAAGACCACGTCTGGGTGGCAGTTGAATCGACAAGAGGTTACCGTGGGGTCTTCAAGTTATACCATAAATCTAAGTGGCCAGATCGACGATATACGGTTTTATCCCAAGACTTCAAGCGTTGTTACCTATACCTACGATGGATTGTCAGGAGTTACATCGGTTACCGACGCCAACGATCTTACTGTCTTCTATGAATATGACATCTTTGGAAGATTGAAATTGAAGAAGGATGCGGATGGCAATATAGTTAGTCAGCACATGTATCATTTTAAAAAATAATGTGCTATGAGCAGTATTGTTTTCAATCAGAACACTAGTAGTTATCTAATTCATTTCGTTAATCAATTTGCTAATTGCCTCCCGATGAAAAAAAGTATATTAACTTTTATAGTGCTGGTATGTTCGCTTCAAAGCATATATAGTCAGAGTTCACAAATCATATATGTTAACAAAGCGGCCACCGGTTCGGCGAATGGGAGCTCGTGGACGAATGCTTATCAAGATCTTCAGCAAGCCTTAACAGCAGCATCTTCACTGAGTGGTAACAAGGAGATCTGGGTTGCCACTGCAGAATACAGGCCGAGTGCTGCCCTTGATAGGACTGCGAGTTTTGTTATACCAGTGAACACAATTTTATATGGCGGCTTTACCGGTACAGAGACTACCGTTTCTGCGCGTGACTGGCGCAAGAATAGAACTATATTGACAGGTGATCTGGGAAGCTGGTTTGACTATAGTGACAATAGTTATCATGTTGTGAAATTTTCTAATGTAGATGGCACTGCGATCGTGGACGGATTTGTTGTGAAGGGAGGAAACGCGAATCAATCAGGAAGTAATCAGAATAGTGGTGGTGGTATATTAGTCATTGGAAATTCATCGGCTACAACTCCCATCATTCGGAACTGTGAATTCATCGGCAATAGATCTACGTTATATGGAGGTGCGATTGCCGTTATTTCCGAGAGCCAAACGTGTTCTCCACAGATCATTAATAGCGAGTTTAAAGGAAATACTTCGGGACAAGGAGGCGCTATAGCAATTGTAAAAGGCTCAGGTATTGCAGCGCCTCAAATTATAAATTGTAGTTATACCACAAATGTCGCTATTAGTAACGGAGGTGCAATTGTTAATGTTGGAGGTTCTCCGTCTATGATTAACAATACACTGGTGAAGAACCAGGCAAAGGCTACAGGTGGTGGTGTGTATAACACATCGAGTGGTGCGCCTACGATACAAAATTCGATACTTTGGGAGAACTTCAAGGGAGAGTACGGTGCGAATATAGTATATGACCAAATTGCTACAGTCTCGGGTACACCTGTTGTACTGAATAATATTGTACAAGGCGGTTATGGTGGCGCAGGTGATAAGAATATCGATCAAAACCCACTGTTCAAGCGTAGCCCAAGTTTTGAAGGAAAATATCCACGTACGAGCATCTGGCCGTATACATATACGCAGAGCAAGTTTGAAGAGCAGCGTACGCTGTCAGGTTCAAAGATAGCATCTCATGCGTATTATGCTTTCAATGATCATAAGTATGGCAAGATATATACCGTCGGAAATTCTCTTCAGGTTATAGACTACAAGAATACGGTTAACAATCTCCCGGTGTCGACAACCTATTCAGCATTGTCTTGGGGGCGAATCCAACGGCTTGACGAGTCTGTCCACGAAGCCGGGGATAAGCTATATATATGCTCTTATTACACAGGTTTAAAAGTAATAGACCGCGTAACGGGCGTGATGACTTCTTTTGATGTGATGTCCGGGACAGGTGTGGCTTACACTGTATCACGAGCAGAGGATGTTGCGATCGATAATGAAAATAATCTTTTGTATGCTCCGGTTTTTTACAATCCGGGAGATGTATTTTATGGTTTGCTGGAGTATAACTTAACAACACAGACTAAACGCTGGATCAATTATACGTCAACCCCGATTGCATTGGCTCCAGTTACAGGGGCGAGTGAAAGTCAGTATTGGAACGGTCATCGTATATACCTCGACCACGTAGGTAATACATTGTACTATTCAATGGGTAATGGTGTGTGGTGGTGGAATCGATCGAACAATACCACCGGGCTATACAATATGGATGGTGGCATGTCGCTGACAGCCGGCAGCCCTAATCTACCCTCCAACCTGACGACCAGTGTTTATATGGACCACCAGGAGAATAAACTATACATCGGTACCCACGCAGGTTTATTTGTCTGGAATAAAAATACCAACACGAGCCGTGTTTATACCACAGGTAACTCATCGATGGCACATAACCAGGTGAATCATGTGGATAAAAATGAAAAGGATGGTCTTGTATATGTTGCTTTGGAGTTAGGAGGTTTATTTATTATCGATACCCGAAGTGGTGAAGAAAAGATGTTGACCAAGACATCATCTGTGGATATACAGCCAGCAATACCGGAAAACTATATATCATCGGCGCACTTCGATGAGTCGGATAATAAATTGTATACCTCCTGGTGGAACCCTGGCGGAGGTGTTTGGGTCAGTGATTATAATGACCTTGTTCCGGACTATGGAGATCTTCGCCTGCTAGCGGCTTCACCCGCTATTGATAAAGCAAACACCAGTGTATACCCATCGACACTTACAACCGATCTTGCTGGTATAAATCGATTTATAAACCTGCTCAGTTCAGAGACCAGTGATTTGGATATAGGGTCTTATGAATCGGCGGGTAACACGGATGGCGCCGGCAATACGCTGCCCGACGTTCCTGGGCTGGATGATATGAACTATATATCTACAGTAATGCCTCAACATCCGGGTATAAAACAAGATCTTCGTCCTACTGAATTTGAAGCAGAAATGTTCAGTAAGACCACACAGTTTTTCGATGGACTGGGGCGACCACTGCAAACTGTATCGATGCAGGCATCACCCGATAAAAAGGACATAGTACAACCTGTAGCCTATGATGAATTTGGACGTGAGGCCCGGAAATATTTGCCCTACGCGGGCGGCAATAACGGTCTGTATAAAACAGACGCATTGAATCCAAGCTCCTATACCAACAGCCGCCAGTATAATTTCTATCAGTACGATAACCTAGTTGCAGGGGACGCAACACCGTACGCGGAGACACGCTACGAAGCGAGCCCGCTCAACCGTGTCATTAAACAAGGCGCGCCAGGAACGGACTGGCAGCCTGATGCCACTAATTCATACTCATCCACCGATCATACGATAAAGAAAGCTTATAGTACGAATGTTGCGGACGAGGTATTTCGTTTTGATTATGCTTATCCAACAGCGGTTAATGCATTAGGTTCAATTGTGGTAAATCCGCAGGTATACTATACAGCAGGTGAGCTTTACAAGAACAGTACTAAAGATGAGCAACTGAATGAAGTGATCGAGTACACAGACAAAGAAGGAAAAGTTATCTTAAAGAAGGTTCAGGCTACATCCACCACGTATGCGCAGACCTACTATATCTACGATGATTTCAATAACCTGGTTGGCGTTATCCAACCCGAGGGGACAGGCTCTGTTGTGACAAAAGGAGTAAACCCGGTATTGGCGAGCATGGTTGGGGTGAGCGTTGGTACAGGTTCCAACCTGAACAATATCAGCAAGACGGCCGTGAATGGTTATGGTAACGCCGGCTGTATATCGAGTGAGACGCTGGCGGCTGGTGAAGATGGCTGGGTAGAGATGCGTGCTGATGAAATCAATAAGTCACGCATGATCGGTCTTGCCGCTACCAATGTGAATACGGGTACTAGTATCCAATATGCACTTGAGTTTAATAGCAATGGTAAAGTATATATCTGGGAGAATGGTACACAGGGTGCTGAGGTGGGGTCATACGTTACGGGAACTACCGTACGGGTATCGCGTGAGGGCGGTGCTATTAAGTATTACGTTAATAATATTTACAAGGCTACATCTTCAACACCTTCTACCGGAACCCTGCTGATGGATGTGGCGCTGAATGAAAACGGCGCTACCATTAAAGGCGTGCGCGTATCGTTTGCTGCGTCAGCAGCCATTGGCAATTATAGTTTTAGATATACCTACGATGGTCGCAAACGGATGACACAAAAGCTTGTTCCAGGCGGTGCTTTGATTTATATGGTATACGATGATCGTGATCGTTTGGTGATGACCCAAGATGGCGAGCAGCGTAAGGGTACTAATAGGTACTGGACTTTTACCAAGTATGATTATTTGAACCGCGCGGTATTAAGCGGTATCTATACTGCTGACGTTGCGCTGACGCAAGCTGAAATGCAAGACCGTGTTAATAACTACTATGCGAATCTGTCGAGCAACGGAGGTACGTGGTTTGAATCCTATAGTCCTTCTTCCAGTGGACAAGTTCACGGATATGATAACAAGTCATTTCCGGTTGAAACGAATCATTTAAATTACCTAACGATCACTTACTATGATTCCTATGACTATATCAGCCTGTGGGATGCGCGGTACAATTATATTAATGAAACACTGACAGAAACAGTGGCTGGTGTGAAGTATGCACAGCCAACGGACAAATATCCTTTTGTAAAAGGACAGGTGACTGGAACAAAAATCAAGGTCATGGATGGTGGTGTTACGGGCGGGTATACCTGGCTGCGGACTGCTAGCTACTATGATGACCGCTATCGCCTGATACAAACCATAGCGGATAACTATAAGGGAGGAGAAGACCGTACATCAACGCTTTATGATTTTACCGGAAAAGCACTGAAGTCAAAAACTACATATGTGGAGCGCGACTTTATCTGGCAGGATATCGTGAATGCCACGGTATCCGGTAACATCATCCGGCGGAGTGGCAGCAGCACTGGAGGAGCGGCCTCAGGCCAGAAGCTTGCTGCTGGTCAGGACGGCTGGCTGGAGTTTACTGTGTCAGAGAATAACACCACCAGAGTTGTCGGTCTAAATGATGCCAATCCGGATGCTGCGGGAGGTAATATAAACTACGGTTTTAATTTACTTAGTACTGGTACGATCAACGTGTTTGAAAATAATTCACCGAAACATACCCTCACCGACGTGAAAGCAGGTGACATTCTTCGTGTCGAGCGGACCGGTACTACCGTAAAGTATTATCATAACGGAAGTTTGAAATATACTTCTCTAACTCCTTCTCCCAGTGTACTGCTGGCTGATATTAGCCTTACGTCCAGTAGCGCCTCTGTTGTAGGGGTTCGTACATCATTTTCTGCTACTACCAGGTCAATCGCCAGAAGGTTTGAGTATGACCATGCCGGTCGGTTATTAAACACGTGGCACAGAGTTGATAGCGGTGCCGAAATACTACTATCTCATAATGAGTATAATGAACTCGGTCAGCTTGTGGACAAGAAGCTTCACAGTACTACAATCACAGCAAGTGATGCAAGACAATCAGTGGACTACCGATACAATATACGGGGCTGGTTAACATCTATTAATGATAGTGACCTCGACGCTGGATATAGGGATGCAAGTAATAGTGATGAGTCGTACGACTTATTCGGTATGAAGCTTGGGTATAATAAGACGACTAGTCTGGGCAATGGGCAGCTTTATAATGGAAACATAAGCAGCATGTCGTGGAGCAGTTTAGGTGAAACTTCTATGCAGAAGGGCTATGTATATAGTTATGATGCGTTGAATCGAATTACCGATGCAACATATAAGGAGAAGCAAACAAGCTGGTCAACGCCAGCAGGAAATAACTTCAGTGAAACAGGATACACATATGATCTGAATGGAAATATACTTACACTGAAACGTTACGATGAGCGCGGTTCGGGCACAGCGCTGGATAACCTGGTATATACCTATAGTGGCACGAACCGATTGCTAAAGGTTGCTGATGCGGGAGATGATTATGGCGGATTCTCCGATGGTACCAATACCGGCAATGATTATACCTACGATAACAATGGCAATATGATCACGGATCACAACAAGGGTATTACCACAGCCATGACATATAATTTCTTAAATCTTCCCGAACTGGTCACCAAAGGCGGAAATACGGTACGGTATATATACACTGCTAGTGGGCACAAACTTGCCCAGGTTGTCTCGTTTGGCAATACAGTAAAAGGAACTGATTATGTCGGAGAGTTAATCTTTGAGAATGATGAGTTGCAATTTATCAACCACGAGGAAGGACGTGTTGTTACGAGCACTACGAAGCTAATATATACTAACCCTGGTGAGACGACTACGGAAATGACAGCTCTCAACGCTGCATTAGCGGCTGTCACTGATAATGGCTCTGAGAAGTATATACGTGCAACGGCTACTGCTTCATCAACAACAACGGCGGGGACGGGAATATTTCCCATTGGAAGCTCATATAGTGTACAAGCAGGTGAGCGTTATTTGATCCGTGTTAAAGGGTACCGCGACAAGGGGACAGCAACTGCGAGCAATACCGCTTACTTGTCAGTAAAATTGAATGGGGCGAGCATAAACTGGCCAGGTGCAGCATTACCGGAGAAAGGCACAACGGCTGTTACGGAGTACTGGGTTGAGCAGGCAGTTACTATACCAGTTGGAGCTGCCCAACAGCTAGAAGTTGGTGTTGCCTGGAATACGGTGGTAGCAGGAGAGACGTTATCGGTGAATGAGTTTGAGATTATTCGTCTCGGAATTACGGCTGCGGAATATCAATATCATTTGAAGGATCATCTGGGTAATGTGCGACTTACTTTTACTACCAAAGAAAATATAGAAAGCATGACAGCGATGCTGGAGACAGCAACAGAGGATACTGAGTCTGGTCAATTTTTATATTATGATGAAGCTGTCAAAGTGAACTACTATTTATGGAATCATACAGATGAGATCACTACCGATGCAAATATACTGGCTACGACCTATGCTACGCGATTAACGGGCGGAACCACGAACGCTAAATATGGTCTTGCCAAATCCTTAAGCGTTATGCCCGGTGATGTAATTAACGCAGAAGTATATGCAAAGTATCTGGATTCGGACCAGGATAACTGGACACAGGCGTTGGAAACATTTGTATCCTCCATTGCATTAGGGGCTGCGCCTGACGGAACTCTCATAGATGGTGGAGCTGCAGGAAGTATTGGATCTTCTACTTTTCCAATTACGCCACTTGACCACTCGAGTGAATCGGGAGATGCACCAAGGGCTTATTTAAATTATATTGTGTTTAACAACGCAATGACAACGGTGCTGGATTACGGCTATAAACGTATATCCACGGACGCAAAGGAGAATGGGCAGAATGTTGATCATGAGAGACTATACTTTGACAAGATTACAATCAAGGAACCGGGATATGTATATATTTACTTAAGCAATGAGAATGCTACGGAAGTAGAAGTGTACTTTGATGATTTTAAGGTTGAGCATATTAAGAGTCCTGTTGTTCGAACTGATGATTACTATCCATATGGCGCTACGTTTAATAGTTACGAAAGAGAGAATGGTATTTCTCAAAACTTATTATATCAACAAAAAGAATGGCAGGAGACAATTGGACTAAACCTTTACGATTTTGAATGGCGACAATATGATCCATTTACGACTCGGACAGCCACACTTGATAATTATAGCAGTAGTTATCCAACATTGAGTTCATATAGTTGGGTTGCCAATAATCCCATTAGTGTAATTGACCCCGATGGACAAAAAATCAGTGACACTGGCTTCTTTACCACGTATACTGAAGGAGACATTCAAGGTATATATAACCAGTTGCAAGCCCAATCAAATTCAAGTCAAGAAGAGAAGTCTGAAGAAGCATTCCATAGTTTTAACAGCCGGACCCAAGCTCGAAGAAAGCAAATGGAGGAATTTGAGAAAGAGGATCTCTCTCTCAATGGCTGCCCTCCAGGGGTTGATTGCGTTGGCTTGGCGAGCTCGATTGCTATTCCTTTAGGTGGCGCAGGTGTAGGTGCGGGTGGTGCGGTAGTTTTAGCGGGGCCAGTGATCGGGGCCACAGTCGGTGGAATTGCGTTAGATGCTGTGGAAACGGCATTAGCGAATAAAGTTTTTGTTACATATACAAAAAGGCATCCGAGCGGACGCATCTATGTTGGCAGGGCCAGCGGATGGGGTACGCCTGCTTCCGTACTTGCTGCTAGAGATCGAGGCCATCATATGACCGCACTTGGATATGGACCTGCGGTTCTAGATAGATCATTAACTGGTTTTAAGGGGGCTCCTTCGCAGGGAATGGGTTTCGGCACAGCGGCCGCAGCGTATGCGGCCATTAGAGGACGTGAACAACAATTAATTGACTTTTATGGAGGTGTTGGAAGCCCATTGGTCGGTAATTCAATTCGAGGTGTTTCGATATTCAATCTGTTTGGTAGCATCTATCACAAAGCAGCAAATGTCGCTTTCGGACAGATTGCTCCATACACAGGGCTATAAATAGACGTGATAAAAAGACTAAATTTGAATATGAAGGAAAAGAAGCAGAAAGAAATCCCAGGTGGATTTATAAAAATAAAATTTGATGATTTATTCCATACTTATGCAAGGATCTTGAATTATCATGACATAGCTCTCTATGATTACAAAACGGACATAGACGTCAACGACATCACCGAAATAGTGAAACGTCCAATAATTTACAAAATGATGGTAAACGAAGGGGGTATAAAACATGGTCGATGGCCTATAATTGGTATTCTTCCTCTGGAAAAAGAACTGGAAAATTCTAAGTACTATCTTGAGGAAATAGGGCAGCCAACGTTGTGTAAGATTTTTGAAAATGGCGATGTCAGATATAATGTGCCTAGGGCTGAGGCTGTCGGATTAGCGGTAGGTGCGATGTGGGATCCTGTCCATGTTGAGGAATTTCTGCGAGACTATTATGCTGGCAGAGAAAATGTGCATCTAAAGAGTCTAGATGTACTAGGAAACTTTAAATCAACGAATATTTTTAAGTCTAAAGGGTAGTAAGATACGGAGGGCCCAGTGACTATTTCAAACTTTAATCTGACTTAGTTATCGCAATCCTTTACCTTTAATTGATGTGCATGACGGAAGTGCTTATTATGAAAAAGAAACGTTATGGTTTAGCAGATGTAAGGAGAGGAAACTATTTACCAAGAGGATACTCGGCAGCTTGTTTGGTGGAATTTGATTCAATGCCGGCATTGTTGAATAAGCTTGTCGTTTGTAACCAGCCAATTAATGCCAATAAGCATGACATGCTCCATATGTCACAAAAAACTATACGGAATGAAACTTTAAGGCCGATGAAAGAGAAGACATGGCTAGCTGTTAATTATCAAAGGAAAAACCTTTTCGGCTTGATGTCGAAACGAGCCAATTCAAACTTGCTCATTAGGCAGTTACTTTTTGATATAGTCAAAAATGAGAAAGCACGTAAAAAATGATGTTTGGTTTTATTAGCCACGCGTGGCTGCCAGTGTTGTTTATGTTGCAGAATAGTAGCACAGAAGTTAAACTACAGCTTAAAGATATACTTAAACAATGGAGCAAAGATGAACGAGATTTGTTCGTCAACTATATTAAGCGAGAGAAAGAGTATTATAACTTACTCAAAGATATAGTCGAGTTATTATTTAGTGACAATGTAGTGCCCAATTACTATATAGATAATTTGTTTGGTAGAAAAAATGCGTTACACGCTCCTAATCTTCCTGTTAGCGGTTGTGTCCTCAGTGCAGGCGCAGCAATTAGATAGCGTTTTTGATAGGTGGCCCCTCGATACCGTCCTGGTGGCAAGAGTAGATGCATTGGATTCCATCCAGCATTCGTTTTACGGTAAATCAGACAGCCTGAAACAAGAATACAAATCAAAATTCGATTCGATCGATTCAACACGTAGCGGACTTCAGGCAAAGATCGACAGTCTGAATGGGTTGCAACTTCCTACTGATAAGTACACTCACAAACTAGATAGCGTACTGCAACAACGCGAAAAGACTGTGGCATCGTTGAATGAGAAAATGGATGATCTCAAATCGAAGGCTACTGATAAAATCAACAAGCTGGAACTCTCGCCGGAGCTGCAAAGTAAAGCCGATGCATTGACGGGTGATATAAAAGGATTCAAACTTCCTGTGAAGGATATGAATATACCATCGTTGTATTTGCCGGATAGTCCGTTAAAAAATCTGGATGGTCTGAATACGTCCATTGATTCGCCCGCAGGTAAAATTGGTGAACTGGATGGTCTTCAAAATATAACCGGAAAAGCAGGAAATCTTTCTTCAATAACCCAACAGGCTGGCGGTTATCAAAGTGATATTCAAAACTTAACACAAGGTAATTTACAAGACGTAAAACAATTACCGAATGCACTTGAGTCGAAGGCCGGAGATGTAGCAGGTGTTGGCGATCTCAAGAAATCAGCAGAGTCGTTAAATCCGATGTTAGACGCTGCACAAAATCCAGATGCAATGAAGGAGCAGGCTGTGAAGAAAGTGAAAGAAGTAGCGGTGAATCATTTTGCAGGTAAAGAGCAGGTGCTGCAGCAAGCGATGGAAAAAATGTCGAAGCTGAAAAATAAATACTCAAGTCTCAACAGCTTAAGCGAAGTAGGGAAGAAGCGTCCGAATGAAATGCGAGGTAAACCATTGATTGAGCGATTGCTGCCAGGTATAGCATTACAGATACAACGCAAAGGCGATAATATACTCGTAGATTTTAATCCCTATATAGGCTACCGTCTTTCTGGTCGACTCACATCCGGATTAGGTTGGAACCAACGGTATGGTTATGATACCGATCGCAATACGTTTAGTCCTGGAACAAGAATATACGGACCTCGGGTTTATTCTGAATTCAAGATTGGTAAAGGTTTTTATCCGCGGGCAGAAGCAGAACTAATGAACACAAATGTTCCTCCAAGACTTCACTCCGGCCCTGCTGACCCAGTGGGCAGAGAATGGGTACCCGGTGTATTTGTTGGCTTGAAGAAGGAGTATAAATTTATGCGGAAAGTAAAAGGCACAGCACAGATTATGCTGCGCGTATTCAATCATAAAAATAAAAGTCCGTATGGTGATGTGTTGAATATGCGCGTTGGCTTTGAATTTCCGATGAAGAAAAGAACCAAGCATCCTTGATCACTTCAATAAAGGTCTAAAAAAATAAAGGTCACTTTAGCAACTGATATTGATAATGCTAATTAAATATCTAAATGAGGTATTAACTATACTTAAAAAACATCGCGTAGGATTGCTGCCTTGCAGCGAGGAGGAAATACTAAAATTGGAAGAGCATATAGGTAGAGAACTTCCTCAAGCTTACAAAGAGTATTTGGCAACTATGGGAAAATACTCAGGTATAGTAAATGCAGGAACAGACTGCTTTTATGATGATTTATTTGAGCTTAACGAAGACGCTCTTGAATTACTATTACAGAATAAAATAGAAATACAGTTGTCGGACGGTGCATTTGTTTTTTGTATGCATCAAGGTTATCAATTTTTGTTTTTTAAACTAGATGAAGGCGAAAATCCGCCCGTTTATGGCTATAGTGAGGGAAACGTTGCACAGAATTTTGAAATTTTGTTCGACTCATTTTCCAGTTATTTAATGGAGGTTCTTAGCGCACATAATTTATCATGATTATGCTTAAAGGTCTTGCGATGTTAAATCAGAAATTAAAGCCGATAATCCAGATGGGATTTTATCAGCCTTGTGTTTAAAGAATATATTCAGTTGCTGGTAATTTCGTTGAGGAAATTTATTCGGTATCTCGAATGAATATCGAATATCCATCTCTCATCATCTACATTTTTGCCTTCGAATCAACTACGAAGGTATATGTTTGCATCAATCACATGGGAGGATTTTTTAATTGCAACTTTGTTTTTAATTGCTGCATACTATAGCATCATAGGACTGCTGTTTTTCCGTAAAGAAATTCTTTTTGTCTTTCAGGCACGAGGACGAAAAGGTATCCCATCCACAACATCAACTCAAGATATAGTTCAGCATGACGACCCAATTATGGGTGCCATACAAGAAGACACTGTTGATACGAAACTTCGCGTAAGCGATGTTGTTGCCAGTGAAATCACCATAGACGGTTCGAGCGATGAGCCGGAAACAATTCAAACTGGTCACCAGCGTACAGACGATGCGTTACTGATTGGAGTTGTAGCCGATCTTTTGCCCGAAATTAAGATCCTGGTTTTGCAAATGGCCGAGCGATCGTCAGAATCAGCAGAGGTCCAGTCACTCATTCGCGTGTTGTTACAACGATATCCCTATCTGGCGCAGACATCTTTTCAACACGCCATCACGGTATATATCTGCGAGGAACTTAGGACTCACCTTCATTTGCAGCTCACTACAATGGAAGTGATGTCATGGTGGACATGACCAGTCTTGCCGAAAATCTAAAACCTTAAATCCTAATATATATGGAACTCAAACATTCATTCAATTCAAAAAAATGCAGAGCAATTTTAATCGCCGTCACAGTGTATTGTACGAGCTATATATGCAGTTACGCTCAGGACGGTAATGCTGGTATTAACGAAGCCAACACCGCTGTTCGCGGATACTTTGATACTGGAACCAATCTGATGTATGCTATTGGTGCTGTACTGGGATTAATTGGTGCAGTAAAGGTATATCAAAAATGGAACAGCGGTGATCCTGATACAAGTCGTGTTGCAGCTGCGTGGTTCGGGAGCTGCATCTTCCTGGTGGTGGTAGCAACCGTGCTTAAATCATTCTTTGGTGTTTAAAACAAGTCCTCTTTGAAAACAATGACTCATATTTTGAGTGACCGTAAGACGAGTTGACAAGAGGAGGTAGTTGACTTTATCGAGCGGAAGTGGCCCCGACAGCTTGCAAAGAGTCATGAAAAATTTTCATAGAGTCTTTGGCCAACAAGCTCTGAAAAAATGCACTGGGAAAGTTCAAAGAACATCAAAAGGAATTTGTATGAATAGTATATATAAAATCAATAAAGGAATAAACCGACCTATTGAGTTCAAGGGACTTAAAGCGCAATATATTGGCTACCTCGGTATGGGTATTTTACTCCTGCTGATTGTCTTTGCAATCCTTTATATCAGTGGTATAAATATGTTCGTATGCCTGGGGATGATACTTATACTGGGTGTGCTGTTATTCTTAGGTATATATAAACTTAGCGATACCTATGGCCAGTATGGATTACTTAAAAGACTGGCCCGGCGAAATATACCGCACGCCATTCGTGGACGGAGCAGAAAGATATTCATTCAACTTAAACGATAACAACTTATGTCGAAAGCTTCTTCCTTGCTGGACACCTTCCCGATATATAAAGTCGAATATGATTGCATTGTTTCCAAAAGCGGTGACATAACACTGGCGTACGAAGCGACCTTACCAGAAATCTTTACTCTTTCGGATCATGACTATGAAGCATTTCATCAGATACTGGTAAAAGCTTTAAAGGTATTGCCGGTACATGCTGTCTTTCATAAACAGGACTGGTTTACGTCTAAACAATATGCTGGCAACTTCACTGATGCCAACACTTCATTCCTTGGAAGAGCGAGTGAACGTTTTTTTAATGAACGACCCTTTCTTGATCATCAATGCTATATCATGCTTACGCTGCAGTCAGTGGAACGCAAAGCGGGTGCCACGCTGAATTTATTTCATCAGAGCGTTGTCCCGTCTGATGCTATAAACGGTTCCCGTATCCAGGAATTCCTGGATAGTGCCGCCCAATTTGAAAGGATACTCGAAGACAGCGGATTTGTGAAGCTTCAGCGAATTGACGTCGATGGTCTCACGGGAACACGGTCTGGTGCGGGGTTGCTTGAGCGGTACTGTTTTCTACTCTCTTGCGACCAAGCTCCGATTATCAAAGACATCCATTTTAAAGATGGTTTTCAGATCGGTGATTCGTATTGTCAGATATATACCCTGGCAGATGTCGAGGATCTTCCTTCACTCTGCGGTTCACGTATCAACTATGATCGTTACTCCACGGATAAAAGCAAATTTAGCGTGGGGTTCGCCTCTGCTGTAGGACAGCTGCTTTCCTGTAACCATATCTATAACCAGTATATATTTATTCAGGATGTGCCTAAGACAATTAAGCAACTGGAAAGTAAACGCCTGCGCTTGCAATCGCTCTCCGCGTATTCACGTGAAAATGCTATCAGTCGCGATGCTACCAACGAGTTTTTGAATGAAGCTATAGGAGCACAACGCCAACCGGTTAAAGCGCACTTCAACGTCATGCTATGGGCCGATACCAAAGCAGAGCTTAAAGAGCTCAAGACAAAGGTATCTTCTGCTCTTACCCAAATGGACGCTGTGGCGAAGCTTGAAACCGATGGAGCACCTCAGATATACTGGGCAGGTATACCCGGAAATGAAGGTGCATTCCCCGTATACGAGTCATTCGATACGTTCATTGAACAGGCCACATGTTTTCTGAATCTGGAGACGGTTTATCGTTCATCATTAAGTCCCATCGGTATACGGCTGGGTGATCGGCTGACCGGTAAACCGGTGCATGTAGATATATCCGATGAACCTGTCAAACGTGGTATATGTACCAATCGGAATAAGTTTATACTGGGGCCCTCCGGCAGTGGTAAATCTTTCTTCACAAATCACATGGTGCGTTCCTATTATGAGCAAGGTACACATGTCGTGCTGGTCGATGTTGGACATTCCTATAAAGGACTTTGCGACCTGGTGGAAGGCTACTACTTTACCTATGATGAGTCCAACCCGATTCGCTTTAACCCTTTCTATATAGGGGAGGGCGATACGCTTGATACCGAGAAGAAGGAGAGTATAAAAACACTTTTACTGGCGCTGTGGAAAAAGGATGATGAGACCTATAACCGCTCCGAATATGTAGCCTTATCTATTTCGCTGCAGAAGTATTACGAACACCTTGTGTTGAGCTCCGGAATCTTTCCGTGTTTCAATACCTACTATGAATTTCTATGCGATGAATTCGTCCCTATACTAAAAGCCGACAAGGTAAAAGAGAAAGACTTCGATGCTGAGAATTTCCTTTATGTATTGCGACCTTACTATAAGGGCGGAGAGTTCGATTATTTGTTAAACGCCACAGAAAATCTGGACCTGCTGACCGAGCGGTTTATCGTCTTTGAACTCGATAACATCAAGGATCATCCAATCCTCTTCCCGGTAGTGACCATTATCATCATGGAAGTCTTCATTTCAAAAATGCGGAAGCTAAAGGGCATAAGGAAAATGATCCTGATTGAAGAAGCCTGGAAAGCTATCGCCAAAGAAGGTATGGCCGAGTATATCAAGTACTTGTTTAAAACGGTACGAAAGTTCTATGGCGAAGCAATCGTAGTAACACAGGAAGTGGAGGACATTATTAGTTCGCCCATCGTCAAGCAGGCAATTATCAATAACTCCGACTGTAAGATTCTGCTCGATCAAAGTAAATATCAGAACAAGTTTGATCAGATACAGGAATTGCTGGGGCTGACGGAAAAAGAGAAAGCACTGGTGCTCTCCATCAATAAGAGCAACGACCCACTACGCCGGTATAAAGAGGTATTTATAAGCCTGGGCGGTGTACTTTCAAAAGTATACGCGACCGAAGTTTCACTGGAAGAATACCTGGCCTATACCACGGAGGAATCAGAAAAAATCAAAGTACAAGCCTACGCGAAAAAATGGGGCGATATGCGCAAGGGGATAGCAGCGCTTGCTCACGATATCCGCGAAGGTATACACTAACAACACGTGCGACATACTATGAAGTATACTAAGAAAATAACAATCGTACTGATTCTGACCATTCTGTGCATGACAGTGACTCCACCAACGCATGAAGCGCAGGGCGGCATTCCAATAGCACAGATTATCAAGGAAGCCGTTAAGAAAGTCATCAAGGCTGTGGACCTGATGATTCAACGGCTGCAAAACAAAACGATCTGGTTGCAGAATGCGCAGAAGGTACTGGAGAACAAACTATCAGAACTCAAACTCAATGAGATTGCCGAGTGGACGGAAAAGTATCGGAAACTCTATGAGGAATACTACGATGAGCTTTGGAAAGTAAAGAATATACTTTCAACCTTCCAACGCGTGCGCCAGATTATGGACCGGCAAGTTCGCCTGGTTGACGAATACACTAAAGCCTGGAAGCTGATTCAGCGAGATGATCATTTTACGCAAGAAGAACTGGATTACATCTATAAGATGTATACGGGTATATTGCGGGAGAGTGTGAACAATCTTGACCAACTGCTGCTGGTCACCAATGCCTTTAAAACACAAATGACGGATGCGCAGCGTCTCCATATCATCTCGGAAGCCGGAGATCACATTGAGCAGAACCTGTCAGACCTGCTGACATTCAATAGCAACGTTTACCAGGTAAGCGTCAGCCGTGCCCGGGGCCAATCGGAAGTAGATCGTGTTAAGAAATTATATGGACTATAATCGATATAGTATGAAGCGCATTATTGTCATCGTATTTTGCTTTACCATGCCATGCTATATATCGCGGGCACAGACGCCGAATTTCAAAGAGTGGTTTCTGCAGAAGAAGACGCAACTGGAATATCTGCTGGAGCAGATTGCTGCTCTCAAAGTATACCTGGAGTATTTGAAAAAAGGATATGAAGTTGCTCAGAAAGGACTATCGACAATTGAGTTGATAACCGATGGGAGCTTCTCCCGTCATAAGGACTACTTCAGTTCGTTAAAACAGGTGAGCCCGGTCGTTGCAAATTCATCCAAGGTGAATGAGGTGCTCTTGATTCAACAACAGATCATTCGCGACTTTAAAAACCTGTTACACGATATACGGGGTGATCCGAATCTTAACCCTGATGAGATCGAATATATACAGGCAGTATACCAGGGAATGCTCACAACCGGCAACGACTCCCTGGATGAACTCACAGTTATAACCACAAATGGCGAAGCCGAAATGAAAGACGATGAACGCTTGCTCAGGCTCGACAAAATTCATGGAGACGTACTCGATCAATATTGCTTTGTGCAGCATTTTATTGCGTGCGTACACATGCTTTCAGTCAGTCGGGCAAAGGAGAGGAGCCAGTGGCAGCGTATAGAGAATTTATACGGTAAATAAATTTTAAAACGTAATGTATGAAAAGGCTTATCAAACTTCTGGTCATATTCTTGGGTATACATATAGCCAGTCCTTCCATGGCGCAGACCGAGGAGGCGGCACAGCTTATCCTAAATTATGAGAAGTTACTCCAACTTGAAGAAATTCTCGATAACATGTATAAGGGATATAAAATACTTTCCGATGGATACAACGCAATCAAAAACATTGCTGAAGGGAATTTCAATTTGCACCAGGTATTCCTAAATGGATTGTATGCGGTTAATCCTTCTGTTAAGAACTACGCGCGCATTTCACAGATCATTGGCTACCAGCAGCAACTGGTTAAAGATTATAAAAATGCGCTGGAGCGATTTCGGGCAGACGGAAATCTGACAGCAGATGAAATCCAGTTTATAGAACGCGTATATAGCGACCTCTCGCGGCAGAGCCTCCGTAACCTGGATGAACTATATATGATCATTACGGCATCTCAACTTCGCATGAGCGATGAAGAAAGATTGCAGGCTATCGACCGGGTCTACTACGACCTGGAAGACAAGCTCTTCTTTCTTAAAGAATTTAATTCGACTACCCAGATTTTGATCATGCAACGCGCCAAAGCAAAACAGGACTTTAACGCGCTGCAGAACCTCCATGATGTAACACCTTAAAACGCACGTACATGAAGATAAAAACAGGACTGATGATCGTCATGATGGCGATCACAGGAACGGTATTGCCTTTCTTATCCTATGGCCAGGACTTTACCGGGGAAATTCAAGGCATGCAAACTGTGCTCGACCAGGTTTACAACGACATGCTTCCGTTGTGTAGTCAGCTTATAGGTGTCGGACGCGGACTCGCCGGCTTTGCAGCCCTATGGTATATAGCCGCACGTGTATGGCGCAATATAGCAAATGCTGAACCTATTGACTTATATCCGCTGCTGCGTCCGTTTGCTCTTGGACTTGCCATACTCTTTTTTCCATATGTGCTCGCACTAATGAACGGTGTGCTTAAACCAACCGTAACCGGCACCGCTGCCATGATGACAAATTCCAATAACGCCATTGCCTACTTACTGAAGAAAAAGGAGGAGGCAATACAGAAAACGGAGAACTGGCAACTCTATGGCGATGAGGGTACTCATGGTAAATGGTATCGCTATCAACATCCCGATGGAGAAGAAGAAGAAGATCCTGATCTGTTAACCAACGGTATACGTTTCCTGATGGCGAAGACTGCTTATAGTATCAAGCATGCTATCAAGCAATGGATGTCGGAGGTACTGCATATACTATATGAAGCTGCGGCACTTTGCATTAATACAATACGAACGTTTTACCTCATCGTGCTGGCAATCTTAGGCCCCTTGGTATTTGGCCTTGCAGTCTTTGATGGTTTGCAGAATACACTTACTGTCTGGATAGCACGCTATATCAACGTCTTTCTGTGGCTGCCCGTAGCAAATATATTCGGAAGCATCATCGCTAAAATTCAGGAGAACATGCTCCGCATTGATCTTGAACAGATAAACCTTTATGGTGATACCTTCTTTAGCAGTTCGGACACCGCCTATATCATTTTTCTAATCATCGGCATCATTGGTTATTTCACCGTCCCCTCGGTTGCAAACTATATTGTTCACGCCGGGGGAGCAAATATACTCCTGCACAAAGTAACAAATGTAGCCGTCAGCACCGTGCGGAGTGCTTCCGCGATGACAGCAGCCGGTATAACTACCATCGCTGGCGAATTCAGCTCATTGGGAAAAACTGCTGGCTCCGAAAATGGGAAAGGTTCGGGGGATGACTTTATGCGCGACAAACTTTCTGGTAATAAATAGTCAATTCTATGTTTGAGCAACTTCGAAATATAGATTCTGCCTTTAAGCATGTACGCTTGTTTTCGTTTCTCATCATTGCTGCATGCGTCTTTACGTGTTGCTTTACATTGATACAGAGTTTTCAACTTATCCGGCAAACGCAGGCGCGTATTTATATCCTCTCGAACGGCAAAGCGCTCGAAGCATATGCTGCAGAACGGAAAGATAATATACCGGTAGAAGCACGTGACCATGTAAAGATGTTTCATCACTATTTCTTTACCCTCGACCCCGATGACAAAATGATCATGGTAAACATTACAAAAGCGCTTTACCTGGCAGACGCATCGGCTAAACAGCAATACGATAACCTGAAGGAAAATCGATACTACTCCAATATCATTTCCGGAAACATTAGCCAGGACATCGAAGCCGACAGCATTCATATAGACCAGAATCATTATCCCTATTATTTCCGCTATTACGCGAGACAGCGAATCATACGCACTACTTCTATCGTGATGCGAAGCCTCGTAACCGAAGGGTACTTAAGAAATGTAGCCCGCTCGGATAACAATTCACATGGCTTTCTTATCGAGCGTTGGAATACACTGGAAAATAAAGACATCAAAACTATCAACCGATAAATGTATTATGAAACTAAAAGAAGACATCAAAAAGGAAAAGGAACGAGCATGGCCTTCACTATATGAGTTATGTCAGAAAGTTCCCGAACGAACCAGACGGTATCTGCTGGCGATCATCGGTATCATGATCCTATGTATATGCATCATGATGGTGGTGCGGCCTGACGATGGCAGTGCAAATATAGACTTGAGTCCCTATACTCATATTACTCCGTCACTTCTACCACAGCGTAGCGATGAGGCTATACTTTCTGCTGGGGACTACGCCATGCTGTTGGAATTTATACATACGATGGACAGCCTTCAGTTGCATGACCGTGCTACCTATGACACGATCCTGAATGGTCACGAAGGACTGCTCGACAGCGTCCACCTGGTGATTCATCTTTACCAAGAGACACTCCACTGATTTTATCCTATACTATAAAACATAAACCACTATATATATGGAAAAACACTCTCAAAAGTTCCTTCAACAGCGCAGGTTCTACATGATGTTGCCTGTGCTCGTACTGCCTTTTGTTTCCATCATCTTCTGGATTCTGGGAGGTGGCCAGGGTATATCCTTACAGGCGCAGCAAATTTATTCCGGCCTCAACCTGGAATTGCCCGGAGCTCATTTTGATAAGAATGATAATGAGTGGAATAAACTTACCCTGTATGAAGAGGCCCGGAGGGATTCGATCCGCTATGAGCAGGCACGAAAAAGTGACCCCTACTTTGTTGTAACGACTTTACAGTCTCGATCGGATACCGTCCCGGAAAACAGTAACAAATTCAATGCTTCCCTTGGGGATAAACAAAAAAACGGTCAGCTTGAAGATCAGGAGGAGCTCATCAATCAAAAGCTTCAGGAGTTAACACGTCAGCTAAATCAGCCGGAGGCTACGTTCGGTAACCAACCTATACCCGCTGCAAAGGCAGCGGTATCGTCATCACCTGAACCGAAGGAAGATATAGCTCGACTGGAAAAGATGATGTCCATCATGGCAGCTACAGATGCGAACGACCCCGAGTTACAGCAGATCGATGGTATACTTGATAAAATACTGGATATACAACACCCGGACCGGACGACACAAAAGATCAGAGAACAAAATCTACAGCCTAACGTGCATGCACTGTCGATGACTGCTGCCGCACCAGACGATAACATCACAACGTTGCAAGGGCAGGAGGTAGGTAGCCTCCAAGAGTCCGTTGGTGATAGTATATTTTCGAGAGAACTTCCACTATATCTTGCTGCCAATGCCTTTTATGGACTCGATGAAGAAAATCAGGGTGCCGATAAAAAAAGCACTGCTGTTGAAGCTGTCATTCATGAGACACGAACAGTGACTTCCGGGGCTACGATAAAAATGAGATTCACACCAGAAGTATATATCG
>CBIHOZ010000105.1:0-24706 GCA_966211525.1 uncultured Chitinophaga sp.
GCACTGCATATTCATGATTACTGAACTCTTTGAATTTTTTCTGAAGACTCCGGTTGATATCCTTCTCAAGCCCCGTTACCAGTTTGGCGCGATACAGGTTATTGAAAGCCGCCATGCTGCTATCGGAGAGCGAGGCATTTCTTCGTGCTTCAATCAATGGAAGTGCAAACTCATTGATCCAGTATTCATTGAGTTCGAGAATATCTTCGATCAGATTTTTTTGCCGCACACTGTCTTTGATGAGTGTAGAGAGCTCGGTGAGTATCTCATCGTTCTCGATCATCGCTGAATCGTACGACTGTATAAAGAACGCTTCGTTGGTGAGCAGATAACCTCGTAACCCGCTCACCATGTTCAGGATGTTACGTTGAAAGCGATTACTTTGTTTTAGAATGACAGATGATCGTGCGAGTACTTCGTGGTTCTCATTTATTTTTTCCGATTGCCTGTAATTGATATAGGTGGTGGCAGCGAAGAGCAAGAGTATCATCAGAAAACCAAAAAGAATAGCATACGAAATCTTCATGTTGCTCTTATTTTCATTTACAGAGTAGCACAATACCCGTAGCAGGTATAGCGGTAAGTTAGCAGAAAGTACAAAGTTTAAACGCTTCGGGTTTAAATACCAAATACTTTCATGATAAATGTCTTGCCATAATTTATAAATGGCCTATGCACATGCTATAGCAATCTCAATAGCGGTCTTGATTACATAACCGGTTTTCAATTCACGCTTCGCAAAGGTATATTTGTATGTTCAGCGGACGTTCCGCACACTTGCGTTTTTATATTCCATAGGGCTGGCATGATTTTCATCATGGTATATGGAATAAGCCTTCTTCAATTCTTTTTTCGGAAGGTGTATCATTTTAAATAACAATTAAGATGGAAAATTCTGACAAAAGCCTGATACTTGTTTCCAACCGCTTACCGTTTCAGTTGCTGGAACAGGAGGGCAACCTGCTATTGAAACAGAGCGATGGCGGATTGGTGACTGCTCTTAAAAGTTATTTCAATGCAGAATCAAACCGCGGTGTATTTACCCACAAGAAGTGGTTCGGTGCTGCTGACTTCCCGGAGAAGCGCTGGAATAAATTCAAGAAGCAATCTTCTGTACCCGGCGATTTCTCAGTAGAGCCTTTGTTCATTGAAACAAAAGTTTACAACAAATACTACAACGGTTTTTGCAACGCAACGCTGTGGCCACTGTTCCATTACTTTCCTTCGTATGTAGTATACGACCAGGAGTTCTTCGAAAATTATGAAGCCGTAAACAAAATTTTCGCAGAAGAACTTTTGAAAGTAATCAAACCCGGTGACACGATATGGATTCATGATTACCAGCTCTTCCTGTTACCACAACTGATACGCGATAAAATGCCGGAAGCTTCCATCGGATTTTTCCTGCATATACCTTTTCCTTCCTACGAAGTATTCCGATTACTGCATCGCCCGTGGAAAGAGAAAATTATTCGCGGCTTGCTGGGTGCTGATCTCATCGGTTTTCACACACACGAGTATGTGCAGCACTTTTTAAAAACGGTGCGCATGGTGATGGGCTACGATCATCATTACCGGACCATTGCCATGCAAGACAGACTTGTAAAGATCGAGATGTTTCCACTGGGTATTGATTATGAAAAATTCAGTACAGCTTCCACGCAACCGGAAGTGACACAGCAGATGCAGGAGATCAGTAAAAATTTCCCTGACAAAAAAATCATATTCTCGGTTGACAGACTGGACTATACTAAAGGTGTAACGCACCGGCTACTGGGCTTTGAGCGTTTGCTGAAGAAACACCCGGAGTGGATTGAGAAAGTTGTTTTCATTATGGTAGTGGTGCCTTCGCGGCAGATCATCTCGAAGTATAATGAAAGGCGCATGCTCATTGAAGAAAATGTAGGGCGCATCAACGGTAAATATTCAACACTGTCCTGGCAACCTGTGATATATAGGTATAACCATTTGGGCTTTGAGGAATTGTGCGCACTATACCACCTGGCAGATGTAGCACTGATCACTCCGCTACGCGATGGTATGAACCTGGTAGCAAAAGAATATGTAGCCTGCTGCTCGGAACAACAAGGTGTATTGATACTGAGCGAGCTTGCCGGAGCGGCCAATGAACTAAGCGAAGCGCTGCAGGTAAATCCGCTGGATGCTGACGAGATCGCACAAGCTATACAGCAGGCACTTGTTATGCCACCCGAAGAACAGCAGCGAAAAATTTCACTCATGCAAAAGCGTCTCATCGATTACGATGTACACAGTTGGGTGAATGATTTTCTATCGCAGCTAAGCGACATCAAACAACAACAGAAAGCGGAAGAACAGAAGTTCGTTACGCCATCCATTCGCAAAGAGATCATTCAGTCATTTCACGATGCACATAAACGAAATTTACTTCTCGACTATGACGGAACGCTTGTAGCGTTTGCCAAACATCCGAGAGAAGCTGTGCCGGATCGAAACCTGTTGCAACTGCTGGCACGTTTGGGTACTGATCCGAAAACAAATCTTACCATTATCAGCGGGCGCGACTCGGGTATACTGGAGAACTGGTTTCATGATATACCGGCAACACTGGTGGCAGAACACGGTGCGGCTATACGCAGAATCGATCATGTGTGGACACAGGAGATGGAGATGGACCAGAGCTGGAAAAGCGTTATCCGGCCCACACTGGAAATGTTTACCAAACGATCACCGGGATCGTTCATTGAAGAGAAGAACCATACACTGGCGTGGCACTATCGAAATGTAGAAGCAGAGCTCGGCTTCATACGCTCGCGCGAATTACTCGATACGCTCTTCCACCTGGTGCGCAACGGCCAGTTGCAGATCATGGATGGCAATAAAGTTATTGAAGTACGACTCGCCGGTGTAGACAAAGGTGCGGCCGCACGCAAACTGGTTGATGAGATCAACCCGGATTTTATTCTCGCCATTGGCGATGACAAAACCGATGAAGACATGTTCAGAACCCTGGCCGACCGCGCCATCACCATAAAAGTCGGCCCCGGACATTCGGCAGCACAGTATTCGATTGCCTCGCAGCGGGATGTTATACGACTGCTGAATGAATTGTGTTAATGTGTTGAGGTGTTCATGTGTTGATGTTAAATACAAAACGATAGCGGCTCTGGCCGCTATTTGCCTTTAACATAATGCTGGCCAACTCCAAACACCAATACCTCAACACACCCAAACACCTCAACACAAATAGCTTCGTGGAATTCTGAAAATCTCTCCAGCTAAAGTGTAAATCCTTCTTTCGGTAAAATCCGTATATTTGAGGCAGTATATGAAACGAATCCGTCCGATAGTATCCATTATGCTTGCGTTGCTGACGTTATTTTCAGCAAGCAGCGTTACGGTCGGTATTCATTTCTGTCAGGGTAAAGTGAAGAACCTTGCATTCTTTTCAAAAGCGGAAAGTTGCGAGCGTGAACAGAAATTGCCACCCTGCCACCGTCATAAAGCAGCTCCATGTTGTGAAGACGAAACAATTGTACACGAAGGACAGAGCTTCCAATCGCTATCGTCAGACATCACCATTGCCGCTGCACCGGTTACCGATATACTGCAAACTCCTGTTTTGTTAGCGGAGATCATTCCGGCATCGGTACAGGCGCAAACCCGCTATTACAATTACGATCCCCCTTTACGATCTGAAGACCGCATCGTAACGCACCGTATTTTTCTTATCTGATTTTCTTAACCTTCTCTGAGCCCCTCCGGTTCACACGCATCGCTTTAGCTATACTATAGCGATTCTCTTTAATCATTTTCATTTTTTTATTCTTCACGGTTCATTACCATGATTGAAAAATTAATTTCCCTGTCGCTACGAAACAGGTTCCTGGTGTTGCTTGTTGCTGCGGCACTCTTTGCCTGGGGTATATATTCGGTGCGCATTAACAAGATTGATGCAATTCCGGATCTTTCCGAAAACCAGGTGATCGTCTTTACCGAATGGATGGGACGCAGTCCGCAGATTATCGAAGACCAGGTAACGTATCCGCTGGTTACCAATCTGCAAGGACTTCCGCAGGTAAAATATGTTCGCGGTGCCTCCATGTTCGGTATGAGCTTCGTCTACGTCATATTCCAGGACGCAACCGATATATACTGGGCGCGTGAGCGTGTGCTCGAGCGACTCAACTATGCATCAAGGCTATTACCGGAAGGTGTATCACCCACGCTTGGGCCTGATGGCACGGGCGTAGGACATATACTCTGGTATACATTGGATGCACCCGGAATGGACTTGGGCGAACAACGTGCTATACAAGACTGGTATGTAAAGTTTGCCTTACAAAATGTACCGGGTGTAAGCGAGATCGCATCGTTCGGAGGTTTTCAGAAGCAATACCAGATAACCGTTAATCCAAACAGGCTTACCTACTATGGGCTGTCTACGCAGGAAGTAATTCAATCCGTTCGCGCCAATAACAATGAAGCCGGTGGACGCAAGTTCGAGATGAGTGATATAGGCTACATCATCAAGACCACAGGCTACCTGCAATCCATCGAAGCGATTGAGAATATATCCGTGAAGACCATCAATACTATACCGGTAAAAATCCGTGATGTAGCTACGGTACAAATGACCGGCGAAACACGCCTCGGTATATTTGATGTGAATGGCGAAGGTGAAGCCGTAGGCGGCATTGTAGTAATGCGCTATGGCGAAAATGCAGATGAAGTGATTCGCCAGGTAAAGAAAAAAATGGAAGATGTAGCGAAAGGTTTTCCGCAGGGTGTAAAGTTTAATATAGTATATGATCGCAGTCACCTTATCGAAGAGTCTATATCTTCAGTAAAGACAACACTTATTGAAGAGATGATTGTGGTATCGCTGGTGGTTTTCATTTTTCTGTTGCACTGGCGCAGCGCCATCAGCATCATTATTCAAATACCCATTACGCTGGCAACAAGCTTTATACTGCTCAACGCATTTGGTATAACATCCAACATCATGTCGCTAACCGGTATTGCATTGGCCATTGGTGTTATTGTGGACAACGGCATTATCATGTCAGAGAATGCTTACAAAAATTTATCGCATCGCTATAGCGAGCTGAACCCCGAGACCAAAAAGTAAAGGCGTATGATCAACAAGCTATTTTCAAGAAAGCCCTATACCAAGATTGACGAAGCGGAACGGCTCGCTATTATAGAGCGATCATCCAAGCAGGTATCGCGTGGTGTATTCTATTCAACCATTATCATCATCACATCTTTCCTCCCGGTGTTTATGCTTACAGGCCAGGAAGGAAAATTATTCCATCCCCTTGCCTATACCAAAACCTTTATTATGCTGGTGGACGCTATACTGGTAGTAACACTCGCCCCGGTTATTATATCGTTCTTCATGAAAGGTAAATTCCGGGATGAGAAACATAATCCGATCAACCGCTTTCTCGAACGCATTTATACTCCGGTAATACGCGCGTGTCTCAACTGGCGCAAAACAACCATCGGTATCAATATACTTGCATTGGCCATCAGCATACCCTTGCTGTTCAGTCTGGGCAGTGAGTTTATGCCACCGCTGGATGAGCAATCTATTTTATTCATGCCGGTAACTTTGCCGGATGTATCCAACGAAGAAGCAAAACGCATTCTGCAGGTTCAGGACAAGATCATTAAATCGGTTCCTGAAGTAGACAAAGTATTGGGCAAAGCAGGACGTGCGAGTACAGCGACTGACAACTCTCCCATCAGCATGATTGAGACCATCATTATGCTGAAACCTAAATCAGAATGGCGTGAAGGTATAACGAAGAAAGATATCATTAACGAACTCGATGCCAAGATGCAGATACCCGGTGTGGTAAATGGATGGACACAACCGATCATCAACCGCATCAACATGCTGGCCACTGGTATTCGCACAGATGTTGGGGTAAAAGTATACGGGCAAAATCTCGATAGTATACAGGCTGTGTCGGAGCGCGTAAAGAAGACATTGGCAAATGTACCCGGCGTAAAAGATTTGTATGTAGATCCGATTACCGGTGGTAAATATCTGACGATTGATATAAACCGCGAAGCACTGGGTCGCTACGGCCTGACTGTAAATGATGTTAACATGATCGTAGAGTCAGCGATTGGAGGTACACCGATTGGACAGACCATAGAAGGACGGCAGCGTTTCACCATCAGCGTACGCCTCGCGCAAGACTATCGCAACAGTATATCCCAATTGAAACGTATACCGGTAAAAACACCAGCACTGGGAACTATACCGCTCTCTTCAGTTGCCGATATAAAATTTGAAGATGGTCCTCCGATGATCGTATCAGAAAATGCATTGCTGCGCGGAGCCGTACTCTTTAATGTGCGCGATCGTGATTTAGGAAGCACAGTAAAGGAAGCGATGGAAGTATTAAACAACGGTATGGGTACACTACCCAACGGCTATTACCTGGAGTGGAGCGGACAATATGAAAACCTGATCCGCAGCCGCGAAACACTCATGATCATTTTACCGGTTGTACTCATCATCATTTTCATTTCGCTATACCTAGCTTTCAAATCCATTCGCGAAGCATTTCTGAGTCTCATTACGATTCCATTTGCCCTGATCGGTGGTGCCTATATGGTATACTTCTACGGAGTAAATCTGTCAGTAGCGGTTGCCGTTGGATTTATAGCCTTGTTCGGTATAGCCGTAGAAACCGGTGTGGTAATGGTGATATACCTGAACGATGCCATGCAGCAATTGGTAAAACTTCGCGGTAACTCACGCGAGACTATATCTTTTGCTGAACTGAAAGAGTTCGTTATTAACGGTGCCGCCAAGCGATTGCGCCCGAAGATCATGACGGTATCGGTAGCACTGTTTGGATTGATACCCGTGCTCTGGTCAACCGGAGTAGGCAGTGACGTAATGCTGCCCATTGTGTTGCCCATGATCGGTGGTGTCATTACATCATCAACACACATCCTGTTGGTAACACCGCTCATCTTTCTGATGACGAAAGAATATGAATTAAGAAAGTTTGGAAAAATGGAAGTATATGAAGTTAAGCATTGATCGTACACTATATAGCATAACAATTGTACTGATGCTCGTAACAGCACCGGTATATGCGCAGGTAATGACACTGGACACCGTGCTATACCGCATCAATAAACAAAACCCGATGTTGCAGGAGTATGATGCAAAAGTAAGAGCACTGAACGCCTATACCGAAGGCGCTCGCAGCTGGATGGCTCCGATGGTAGGTGCCGGAACGTTTATGACTCCGTATCCCGGACAAACGGTAATGGAAGAACGCGACCGCGGCTCGGTTATGTTTTCCATTGAACAGGAGATACCGAACCCGGCCAAACTCAATGCCAATAAAAATTACCTGCAATCGAAGGCCGGCGTTGAACAACAGGCGCGCGCATATCAATACAATACGTTGCGTGCCGAAGCCAAAATGCTATACTATCAATGGCTGGTGGCTGCGCAAAAGGTAAATGTGTTGCAGGAGAATGAACGCATTGCAGGCCTGATGTTGAAACTCGCCAAGATACGATACCCCTATAACCAGGGGAGTCTCGGGAATATATATAAAGTTGAAGGACGCCTGAGTGAAGTACAAAACATGTTGCTGATGACGCAGGCAACCATCGAAGAAAAAAGTTACCGGCTCAAAACACTGATGAATATACCGGCTAAAGATTCGATCATGATTGATACGGCTACGGTTGTTGATTTCAAAACCAATCAGAGTATATATGACACGGCTGCGCTTGGTGCCAGCCGCAGTGATATAAAGCAGATCGACCAAACTATTGAAGTGATGCGTCTCAACCAGCAACTGCAGCAATACCAGGCGAAACCTGATTTTAAAATCCGGTTCGATCACATGCAGCCTATTGGCAACATGATGCCATCTCAATTTACCGCGATGGCCATGGTATCTATACCAATCGCCCCGTGGTCGTCACGCATGTATAAAGCAGAAGTAAAAGGCATGCGGTATGATATCGAAGCCATGAAGAAAAATCGCGAAGCCATTCTCAACGAAGCACGCGGCATGCTCGCCGGTATGGCAACCCAGCTAACACGCATGAAGCAGCAACTGAATAATTATGAAACGAAAATTATACCGGCCCTTCGTAAAAATTATGAAACCGTGATGCTGGCTTATGAAGAGAACCGCGAGCAGTTGCCGATGGTTATTGATGGATGGGAGGCTATGAATATGGCCCAGATGGAGTACCTCGATAAAGTGGAAGAATATTATACCATGATCGTTCGCTATGAAAAGGAACTTGAAAAGTAAACCTGCTAATACAGCCGGAATGAACATGAAAAGAAATACATGGTTTATATATAGCGCGATTGTGATGCTAATGCTGCTGGTGCTGGCCTGCAATACCAAAGAGACTGCGCAACATGATACCTATACGTGCCCGATGCACCCCACGGTTGTATCGGATAAGCCGGGTACGTGCCCGGTGTGTGGCATGGACCTGGTGCGTAAAGCACGCGAAGGCGAAGAAGTAAAGATCACCGAAGATCTTGTTCAGCGCACCAAGTCGCCTAACGAAGTGGTTATCGCATCGATTAAAACTGTTAAAGCCGAACACAATGCACTACCGGTAGCATTAACGGTACAAGGTATTGTTACGTATGATACACGCAATAGCTATACGATACCTGCACGTGTTGGCGGCCGTCTCGAAAAAGTATATATTAAATATGCCTATCAACCGGTGCGGAAGGGCCAGAAGATCGCGGAGATCTATAGTCCGGAATTACTTACAGCACAACGTGAGTTACTATACCTGGTGCAGCACGATGCTGCCAACACATCGCTTATTGAAAGTGCTAAAAGCAAACTATATTTACTGGGGGCATCGCAGCAGCAAGTAGACAACCTGGTCCGGCAGCAAAAAATCTCCAACACGTTCACGATATATAGTCCGTACGATGGTTATGTTGTGAGCGAGAGTAATGCACCGTCTACTACGTCCGTGACCACTCCGGCAGCTTCAGGCGGTGGTATGGGCGATGCGATGGGAAGTGCGCAGACTTCTGTTAGCAGCAATGCTATAAATACAACATCAACCATCCTGCGGGAAGGCACGTATGTCTCAACAGGCGCAACGTTGTTCAAAGTAGTAAACACGTCTGCTTTGCGTATTGAACTGGATTTACCTATACAAGACACTGACCTGGTTAAAAAAGGCGATGCTATAGAATTGGACCTCGGCAGCACAGGCAAACAGAAAGCAACGATTGATTTTGTACAACCCTTCTTCAGCGAGCAACAGAACTTTCTGAAGGTAAGAGTATATCTGAAGAACACGGCCCTGCCCGTTGGACAACTCGTGAAGGCTACCGTTTTTCTGGAAGCAAAAGAAGCCCTGTGGCTGCCGAAGGAATCGGTGCAGGACCTTGGCTTGCAGAAAATTGTTTTCATAAAAGAACGTGGTGTCTTTAAACCACAACAGGTTACAACCGGCATCACTGCCAATAACATGATAACGGTAAAAGGCATTTCGTCTGCTGACGAGATTGCTGCCAACGCTCAATACCTGGTAGATAGTGAAAGCTTTATTAAAACAAAAGACTGACATGAGATCATTCCTATATATACTGTTTATAACGCTGATCGCATTTGCCTGCAGCAAGAACGAAGCAACGCATGAACATGATCATGCTACGACAACACCAGCAGCGGCTAAATATACCTGTCCTATGCATCCGCAGGTTATTAAAGATACACCGGGTACATGTCCGGTGTGCGGCATGGACCTCGTACCGGTTTCTTCAGCACAGGCATCCGCGAACAGCATTATGCTATCCAACAGTCAGATCAGGCTCGCGAACATTACAACGCAAAAAGCGGGTATGCACTCCGTTGGCGAGGCTTCTATTGTAAATGCACGTCTTGTTACCAACGAAGAAAAAACCGAGATCATCAGTAGTCGTGCTGCGGGCAGAGTCGAGCGTTTATTCATTAAGGAGACAGGCCGTTCTGTAAAACAAGGCGAGCCACTCTATGAACTCTATAGCGAGAGCCTGCTCACGTTGCAACGCGAATATTTATTGGCCAAAGAGCAGTTTGAGACATTGGGTGAACAAGAACCTCGCTATGAATCTTTTTTCAAAGCATCGGAACGTAAGTTGTTACTCTACGGATTAACGCAACGACAGATTGGCCAGTTGAGCAATTCAAAATCACTTCAACCACGTGTTACATTTGTGGCACCTACATCGGGTATTGTTACCGAAATACAGGCAACAGAAGGTCAATATATAGCGGAAGGTGCTATACTCTATCGTATTGAAAATATCGACAAGCTTTGGGTTGAAGCGGAACTATATCCCAATGAAACAGCCTATATTAAAACCGGTGACAAGGTAAATGTCCGCATCAGCGGTTTTGAAAACGATCCGGCGGAAGCAACCGTAACGTTTTTAAGTCCGGAGTATAAAGGCAATACCCAGGTAACCATCGTTCGCGCTATACTTGATAACACGCAGCACCGTTATACACCGGGGTTACAGGCGCAGGTTATACTTAACCATTCCTCGAAACAATCACTCGCCATTCCGGTGGATGCAGTTATTCGCAGTGAAAAGGGAACGCATGTATATATACAGAATGGTCGCAACACCTTTCAACCGCGTATGGTAAAAACCGGACTCGAAGATTTCAACATGGTGGAGATTACCGAGGGACTGCATGCGGGTGATACAGTAGCAGTTACAGGAGCGTACCTGCTATACTCCGAAATGATACTCAAGAACGGGACTGATCCGATGGCCAGCCACCAACATGCACACTAACTATTGTATTTAAACAAAACTATAATTACATATACACATGAAAACCAAATCAACCTTTTACACATTGTTGTTCGCAGCATCACTATTGGTGCTTACGAATTGTTCCGGTAAAAAAGAACATGCACACGAGCACGATCATGCCGCTGCAGAAACAGAAACGCCTGCAGCCGATACAGCTGCAACACCGGAAGCCGGTAAACCACAGTTTGAAGTTGATAAAACATTTCAGCAACAACTCGCTGCTGTTTTCAACTCCTATATTTCGCTGAAGGAAGCTTTTGTCTCATCGGATGACGACAAGGTAAGAACGGAAGCTGCTGCCGTTCAAAATCAACTTTCCAAAACCGACATGAAATTACTCGCCGGTGCTGCGCACAATGACTGGATGCATTACCTCGAGGGACTCGAATCGTCACTAAAAGAAATACAAACCAACAAAGACATAGAAGTTCAACGCAGAGCCTTCAGTAAACTTTCAGACAACCTATACAAGAGTATAAAAGCTTTTGGTCTGGATGGTACAACAGCATACTATGAATTCTGCCCCATGGCGTTTAATGACGAAGGAGCATACTGGTTAAGCGACCAAGAGAAAATCCGTAATCCATACTTTGGCGATGAAATGCTGACGTGTGGTGTTGTAAAAGAAAAACTTCAATAACCTTAAAACTATATATCCCATGAAAAACATAATCATCATTCTCTGTATGCTTTTTATAGCAAGCGGTATACAGGCGCAAACAACAACTCCATCTTTTAAAGATGCTAAACTCACGACAGCCTATACGGAATATATAGCGCTGAAAGATGCATTGGTGGCATCCAAGGCAAGCGATGCAAAACAAGCAGCCGCAACGTTACAAAAGTCACTGACCGGCATACAAAACGGAAAGAAGGCATCCGAACAAGCGGCTGTCATTGCAGCTTCCGCGGATTTGGCTGCACAACGCAAAGCATTTTCAGCGTTAAGTAACGAAATGAAAACACTGGTAACCGGAAATGTATCTTCCGGATCGTTATACCTCGAGTATTGCCCGATGGCCAACAACAATAGCGGTGCTTACTGGCTCTCCAACGAAAAGAAAATTATGAATCCGTATTTCGGTGATGCGATGTTACACTGCGGTTCGGTAAAAGAAACTATTCAATAAAACACAAATGCCTGCATGATTTCTCTTTTCATGCAGGCATTTCTCTTTACGTTATTATACTATATTTCGTTTGTTGTTACTTTCTGCTCTTCGTTCCACCCTTGCGGATATACTGATACTTGAAACGTGCAGCATACGGTGTACCGCGACCAGCCAGCGTCAGGATGTTGTCCTTAATGGTTATGGCCCACTCTACGGGAGGCGCATCCGCATCACCGGCACTTTCGAGATAAAGTATTTTGTGATTTTCGTTTACCCGGAATAAACCTGAATCAATTTTCTGTTGATTGGTACGCGATATATACTTTGCCTCGCGCGTAAACTCCATGGTTTGTATGGTTGTGTCGGCATCACTCTTCAACTCCTTCTTTCCATCAAAAACTTTATTGATCTGCCAGGTACCAACCATCAGATCGATGACTTTTTGCCCCGCCTGGGAGGCCTGTTGTGCAAATGAGCTCGTTACTGCGAAAACCATGACGAAGCTCATTATCAAAGTGTTGATTTTTAACTTCATATTCGTTAATCATTTTGTACGAATAGACGTGAAAAAATCATTCCTGAGACGTGTTTAGGTGTGTAGGTGTTTACGTGTGTACGTGTTTAGGTTCGTTACGTAAACACGTATCAACATACACACATAAACACAAATTAACCATCAAGGCCTAAAAACTTAGTATAGCGTTTGGCTGCTGCTGCTATCGCTGCCTTCTGTGTTTTATTGAATGATTCAAAAGGCGTGGTCTCGATTGATACTTTGTTCTTTTGGATGGTGCGTTTCCAGGTGCCTGTTACCTGGCTGTTAATGACAATCGTGGAGCTTAATATACCGTTGCCTGTACCGGCTATTTGTTTGAAGCGCGTGGTGTCTATAGCAGGTGTGCGGTTGGTATAGCCCATCAAATATTCATCGAAGCCGGGGAGTAAATATACCCCGGTAGATTTACTCTTTGCTTCCGCGCCCTTGCTGGTTATCCAATAGGTTATACCTTGTATGGTTTCGGACTGCAGTGAAGACTTTACCAACTCGTGTGCTGCCTTTGCTTCAGTAGCGGTAAGACCTGTCCACCAGGCAAAGTCTTGGATGGTTGCAGGGCCGTGACTTGTAAAGTAACGCAAAGTAAAGGCTGCCATTGCTTCGTCATCATCCTGAGCTTTTACGGGTGGGATCCATTCTTCCAGCAATGTAAAGGTTGGTTGCTTCCCTTCGCGAGGACCAAAGCAGATCAATCCTTCCTGCGCGAGATGTCCGAGTATATGGAGGCCGCGCGTATTGGTGGCCGTTATTTTACCCCGCTCCAGCACTTCATATATATCTTTACGGGTGAGTTGTTTGCCACCTTCTAGTGCAGCAACGAGTAACTTTGCACTTTTGGTAAAGATCTTCTTATAAAGTCCTGCCTGCCGATATATACCTGCCGCTTTGGCGATTATGCGTGGTGTAAAGGTTTTCAACATCCAGCGCGCATCAGCAGGAGCAACAAAGTGCAGCGTGCCGCGCATCGGCCAGGTACGGATGATCTTTCGGTTCACCAGTGCATTTTCTATATCTGCCTCGGTTGCATCTTTCATTCGCAAGCCAATCGCCCACAATGCTCCGAGATAATCCTGCGCCTGTATAGCTCCCATCCACAATACAACGTCTTCGGGCTTTTCAAAATCTGCTTGTGCGATATGCTGTTGCTGAAGACGTTGCTGTGCGATGGATGTGAGTGTCATGCCGTGTATCTATATAGTTATATTTTTTAAGTTGTGTAAATGATTATTGCTTTCCGTAGAGCAGGTAAAAATTATAGTCTGTCATCGGTGCGTCTGTAAGACCTACGTGTCTGCCCATGGTAACAACCTGCCCGCGGTGATAGGTGCTGTGGTTTAATACTTGTATCAAATATTCTGCACGCGCAGCCTTTCCGGATACCCATGGACTGTTAAAGGCTACTTCTTCCTGGATCTCTTCATCGGAAAGAGTATATATATAGTTGGCGAGTATATCGGATTGCTGCACAATGCCCTCCAATGCTTCTTCCAGTGTTCCGTGATAACCTTCCATCCGGAAAGACACCGGGGCCGGCTGCTGTTGCAGAACCGATGACCAGAAACGTTCCGTATCCCATATATGCACGATGGTTTGCTGTATACTTGGGAAACTGGAAGCAACTTCTTTATCCATTACATCAACAGGCTTTGTCTTAAGCCAATTTACCAGGGTTCTGTTAGCCCATGCGTTGTATTTCGCAAAGTTCTTCATGAGACCTTCCAGGGCGGTAGTTGATTTTTCTGCTGTTTGTATCATAGTCGGGGTATTGGGTTTGATGAATCTAAATAACAACACACATGTGACAGCCTTATGTCAGCACACAATTCTACCTTAAATTTATTACTATATTTTTTGCAAGCGCTATAAAAACAAACGGTATATACGGAAACACACAGACACACTTCCGATAATTCTTTGAAAGTGTTTGCAGATTATATTGTTTCGCTTGAATTATCAGATATTTGACGTTATAACATTTACCATATGACTATCGAAATTGTCGTTTACAACATCACATCTGCACGCAAGGCGCAGGAAGGTGGAGCAGATCGTATTGAACTTTGTGATAACCCGGGTGAAGGGGGAACTACGCCTTCGTATGGTGTTATTGAAACCGTGCGTCAGCACGTAACCATGGATGTATTTGTGATGATCCGCCCGCGCGGTGGCGATTTTCATTACGATAGCTATGAGTATCATGCGATGAAGCGCGATATAGCGATGTGTCAGAAGTTGAGTGTGGATGGTGTTGTATTTGGTATGCTGAATCCGGATGGGACATTGGACAAGAAGCGTTGCAAAGAACTGATTGAAAAGGCGCGTCCGTTGAAAGTTACCTGTCACCGTGCATTTGATATGACACGCGATCCGTTTGAAGCACTGGAAGATTGTATCGAAGTGGGCTTCGATCGAATCCTTACTTCTGGTCATCAGACACAGGCGGCAAAAGGTGTTGACCTGATCGCAGAACTGATCAAACGTGCCAACGGAAGAATTGCTATTATGCCGGGCTCGGGTGTAAATGAAAATACAGTGGAAGAAATTGTATCGAAGACGGGTGCGAAAGAAATACATTTCTCGGCTACGGCATTCGATAATAGTGCCATGGTATACCGGAATGAAAAGATAGCGGGTATGGGATCGGATGAAGGATCGGAATTCAAGCTGCGTACGGTTGATCCGGAGCTTGTGCGTAAGATGCGGGCGCTTGCTGAAGCAGTGACGCGGTAGCGATTATCCGTTAACTTCGATTTGTATACTATATCGATTTATAAATCCATTTGCACAGAGAACGCAAAGAAGACTCAAAGGACCACAAAGGGATTTCGATACTGTTAACGATTAACGATTAACGGATAACGACAAAAAAAAGAGAGGCTATCAGCCCCTCTTTTTTTTATACTATATATAGCAATGCGACTACTGCGCTGCGCGTTTGGCGTTGATCGGGAATGTACCGAATTGGCCTACGGTCATGTTACCGGTGAGGGCATCGCCTGTGATGATTGCTTTTACGCTGATCAGCATTTGATTGCCTCCCATATTTACTTCGTAGCTGAAGGTTAGCTCGTTGCCATTCAGTTTAACATCTGAAAGTTTATTCTCGCTGTTGAAGCGGTTGTTTTTGATGGTACCGCCATATACATCACCGTCTTTGGTAATGTTAAGTGTACCAGCACCGCCTTGTGGCGATTCTATAGTATACTCCCAGTTACCGACAGCATTCACTACAGCAGCAGGATCGGCCGGAGGTGTATTTACAGGTTTGCTTGCTGTGCCTTGTCCGGCACCACCCTGGCGGAAGTTACCACCGCCACCAGCTTGTCCACCACCTGCATCAGCACCACCGCCTCCGCCACCATCGCCTTCTTTCAGGTCATCGTTGCTGATAGACTTTCTGCGTTTCGGTTTAGCATCCATGCTCATCTTACCAATGCGGTAGCTGAAGTTAACGCGGAAGCTCATGTTGTGGAGTTCAGTGAGTGTGTTGCGTTGTACCAACGGTGAGTTCAACTCTCCTTTAATTTTGAATGCTGTTGTAAAGAAGTTCTCAGCTCCAAACCCAATGCTTCCTTTCTTGTTCTTAAGGTCTTTCTTCAAACCAAGACTATATATACCGAATCCGCCTTGTGTACCTTGTAATTGTACCTGGCGACCGCGGTAGAATCCGAAGAACTGAAAGCCCCAGCCTTTGTTCAGGTTATAACTTCCGAACATTCTGTATGAAGCAACCCATCCTTCGTTGCTCGCGCGATACTGACGGTTGGGATCATCCGGGTTATTCGGATCAACCGGAATGTTGTTATCGAGCATCGAGTAGTATATATCTGTACCGCCATTCAGGGAAAGTTTACCCAGACTTACGTTGGCAAATATATTCATACCTACTGCATCTTCCTGTCCGATGTTATCATAGGTAGTAACAACGCGTTGTACTCCGCTTGTAGTTTCTTCTACCGTACGCACGTCCTGTATCGCGTTGTTGGTATTGCGCCAGAAGGCAGCAAAGTTCAGCGATGTTCCTTTTATAAAGGTGCTATAGGCTACTTCGTAGTTGTTGGTATATTCCGGATCGAGTGATGGATTACCGATGGAAACATCATACGGGTTTTGTGCCTGGATGTTCGGATTCAGATATCGTATAGACGGACGCTGAATTCTGCGGTTATACGCTGCCTTGATTGTTTTACCGTTCGCAAGCTTCTTGGATATATTTATACTTGGTACCAGCGCACCGTAAGAAGGTATCTCTATATTTTCTTCTGTCTGTGTATAGGCATCAATGGTAGTATACTCATACCGTGTACCGGCTTTAATGCTATAGTTTGTTTTGGTGGTATAGGTATAGGATAAATAACCGCCGACAACATTCTGATCGTAGTTCAGGTTATTGGACAATGATGCGTTGGTAGAAGGCACGTAGTTTCCATCGCCATCTTCATCCGTAAAATATGTAAACTCACTGAATACTTTACGCATAATGTCTTTCGCGCCAAACTCGATCATCTGGTTCGTTCCGATCGGAGTCTGGTAGTCGATCTGGAATGTCATCTCCTGATTATAGCTATCGTTGTCGTTTCGGATACCGCTAAATGAATCAGCACCATTTACCTGGCGGATCAGGTTTTCAAAATTATTCTCGCGATTGTTCCGGCTATAGCTTCCCAGGAAACTCAGTTCGCGCTGTGGCTTTTCATATAGGTGTGTAAAGCTCAGGTTTACATCAACGTTGTTGGAAAGATCTTCTGACAAAGTATTCCGAAGACTGCTCTCCACCGGATTGTTAGGATCATTGATGAGTGTATCGATCATGGTATACAAATCATCCTGACGATTTTTACCATTGCGTGCTCCGAAACGAACGGAAGCCGCCATATAGTTTTTCTCGTTGATGTCGTAATCCCAACCGAAATTATAGTTACCAAATATACCGCTGTTGCGAGTATCGGCACGCTGCATGTTATAGGTAGGCTCCGTATCATTCAGAGCCGACTTGGTATATTGATCGCTGGAGAACTTACCGGTAACATTATAGTTTGCTCGGCCCCATCCTCCCAGCGAGAAACCCATCTTGCCTCTTCTATAGTTACCATTCAACCCGAGGTTTGATCCGCGTAAGCCAACACCCGCATCGATGTTCAGCGTAAGTCCTTCGAGTGTATTCTTTTTCGTAACGATATTAATGATACCGGCAGATCCTTCTGCATCATATTTAGCTGAAGGCGAAGTGATCACTTCTACGGATTTAATCTGATCGGCAGGAATCTGCTTCAACGCATCCGCTATGCTGGATGCCATTATGGTTGAAGGTTTATTGTTGATCAGCACGCGCACGTTCTGACTTCCGCGCATGGATACGTTACCATCAAGATCAACGGAAAGCATCGGTACTCTTTTCAATACATCGGTAGCATCGCCACCGCGTGCGGTCTGATCGTTCTCGGCATTATATACCGTACGATCTACCCGTTCTTCAATCAATGCCTTCTGTCCTTCTACAACAACTTCGTTCAGCACCTTGGCACCGGTGCTGAGTTTCACAATGCCTACATTTAATTCGTCCTTTTTATCAGGAACAGAAATACCTTTTAAAGTCTGTGTCTCATACCCGATGAACGAGATCACCAGGTTGTATGTACCGGCTGCTACTTTAGTAATGGTAAATTTACCTTTGTCATCACATACAGTACCATCGAGTGGTTTTTCAGAATCAACAGGAGTAAGCGCTACGGTTGCAAATTCTACCGGCTTTTGGGTTTCTGCATCCAACACCACACCTGTGATCTTGCTGTTGCCGGCATCCTTCGCAGCGGGCGAATTGGCACCGGCACTCCCTCCGCTTTGTCCCTGCGCAAAGCCTGCAACACTGCCCGTAACAAAAACCAAAAGAGATAATAGTTTTCTCATAGTATATTTAAAGAAGAGTAATAAGTTTTCCTGAAAAAGAGTTTAATATGCCTGCTTAGGGTAAAGTCAACGGCAAAGAAAATTCATTGTTGACGACAGATGATGCTTTTTATACAATCAGGCATTTAGGTTCGACA
The DNA here is from genome assembly GCA_966211525.1 of uncultured Chitinophaga sp. Classification (GTDB taxonomy): domain Bacteria; phylum Bacteroidota; class Bacteroidia; order Cytophagales; family Cyclobacteriaceae; genus Ohtaekwangia. The sequence continues at coordinate 18,541 of CBIHOZ010000105.1, forward strand.
TTCCGGCCACATTTTCGACCGTGCCGAAAGGTACGGACAACCCCGCGGATCGGTCGATAAAATTCCGCTAACGGTAGAAAATCAGTGAGAATAGCGCTTCTCCTCCGCACTAAAAATTAAATTTACCGGTATTGCCGTTCATCATGCAGACCTTCATTCAACGTAACCGGGTATTACTACTCCACATTTCATTCTGGTGTGTTTACCTGTCTTTTTTTGTTTACCAGATCACGTCTTACCGCAAGCGCGAAATTGATATAACCGAAGTGGTACTGCATGCCACGATGAACGGGGCGTTCAACATGATCGTGGCCTATATGAACTACTTTATTTTCCTGCCGCGATTCCTGGAAAAGAAAAAAATAGGACAGTTCCTGCTGGAGTTCTCAATTCCCTTTGCCATTCTGATGGTCTTTCGTGTTCACCTGCAGCGCTACGTTATAGATGGGTATACACACCAGGTTCATTTCTTTTATACGACTACATTTATCGTGCAGGCAGCAGCCACCAGTTTATTCATCGTGATTTTTGTTGCCATGCTTCGGTTTGCCAAAGAGTGGTTTGAATTTGAAGCGAAGAAAAAAGAAGTAGAGAATGAAAAACTGCAGGGTGAACTTAACTTTCTGAAAGCACAGATCAACCCGCATTTCCTGTTCAACACGCTCAACAATTTATACTACCTCGCCTACTCACAATCACCCAACACTACGGAAGTGATCGCGAAGCTTTCGCAGATGATGCGGTATATGATATACGATACCAACCATCCGAAAGTATTGCTCAGTAAGGAGATTGAATATATGCAGAACTATATAAGCCTGGAACGCTTACGCCTCAGCAACCAGATACCAATCGAATTTACCATACAAGGCAACGTACAGGATATACGCATTACACCGCTCATCTTTATTACATTCCTGGAGAATGCCTTCAAGCATGGCGTGAGTGGTAACAATACGGAAGCATGGGTAAAAGCAAACATTGTTATACAGAACAACACCTGTACCTATACAGTAGAGAACAGCAAACACAACAACCTTAAAACCGATGCTGCGGGGAAGTCGGGTATTGGATTACAAAATGTTCAGCGTAGATTAGCTTTAAGTTACCCGGAGCGCTACACCCTGACTATACAGGAAACTCCGGAGCGTTACGCAGTAGAATTGAAACTTGTTTTATCGTGAGCATTTCGTGTTTAATAGTTGATGACGAACCACTGGCACGTAGTCTCCTGACAGACTATATAAAGAAAGTTCCATACCTGAATTTACTGGATGCGAGTTCGAATCCTTTGGCAGCCATCGAGATTCTGCGGAACACTCCGGTTGATTTACTCTTCCTCGATATACAGATGCCGGAGATCACGGGTATATCTTTACTAAAGGCGCTGCAGAAAAAGCCATTGGTAATTTTAACTACAGCTTACTCCGAGTACGCGCTGGAAGGATATGAACTCGATGTGATCGATTATCTGTTAAAGCCGATTACGTTCGAGCGTTTTCTTCGCGCTGTTGAAAAAGTAAATCAGCGATTAACAACTCCGGCACCAGTCGTGGCAACTCCGAAGAATTTACCGGATGCTGTCGTCCAGCCTTTTGTATTTGTAAAAGACGGGACCAAACTGGTAAAGCTGCGCTGGGATGATATACTATATGTAGAAGGACTGAAAGATTATGTAACGATCCATACACGCACACAAAAGATCGTTACGCTGCAACGCCTTAAATCGCTGGAAGAACAATTGCCGCCTGATAAATTTATTCGCATTCATCACTCCTATATTGTAGCTGTGGATGCTATCGATGTGATTCACAAAGGAGAAGTTCAGATCGGAACAGTTAATATTCCTGTAAGCGATACGTACCGAAAGGCCTTCAAAGATTTCACGGATAAAAACCAGATGCTGTAGATTTCTTTCCCGCAGATGACGCAGATATTCGCAGAATAATACAGAATATAGATGCCGATATATATATATCGCATTTTTTCTGCGTAAATCTGCGTCTTCTGCGGGAAACAAAAACTAACTATGCGGATCGTAGTCAGCATAACCCTCCACAGCTCTTCTTGGCGCACGTTCTATATAAAAGTTACGATCGGGTGGCGCCCAGGTATTGAGACCATCCACATAGCGATTGAACATACAGAACGATGCTGCGATCAGTACCGTATCGTGAATCTCCCGGTCGGTTGCCCCGAGTTGTCTCGCCTTATCAACCTGCTCGCTGGTAACATGCTTCCCTCCTTTCTGAACGCTGGCTGCTATCGCGAGTAAAGCTTTCAATTTATCAGGAAGATCAGATGCCAGGTAATCTTTCTTCACTCCATCTATATAGTTCATATCGCACTGCATATAGTGTTGAGCCAAGCCTCCATGCGCATTCTGACAAAAGAAACAATCGTTGAGATAGGACACATACGTTGCAATCAACTCGCGATCACCGCGCGATAATGTATTATCACTTCGCAGTAGTACTTCGGCAAGATCATTCAAAGGCTTCGCTGTCTCCGGACGAAACGCCATGGGACCGCGAATGCCGGGAAGTTCATCGGGTAATTTTATATAGGCCATTATACTTTTGCGGGTTGAGGTAATACATAGCCAAGCGTTGTCATGCGCTTACCCATCTCTGCGTATGCAGCCGGATCGGTTGGCGTATAGCTGTTCAATCCATCAACATAGCGATTGAACATCGAGAACGTTGCTGCGATCAGTACGGTATCATGTATATCACGATCGGTAGCGCCCTGCTCCCGCGCTGCCGCTATATCTGCTTCGGTTACTGCCTTACCGCTGTGTTGTACTTTGCCTGCAATATTTAGTAATGCCTTTAGCTTGGCACCGACCGGTGCATCATCCACATCCGCGATCACGCAATCCACTATATCTTTTTCATCACCGTATAGTTCACGTGCTGCTGCTGCATGACTGCTCATACAAAACATACAGTTGTTGCGCGATGATACGTGCGTTGCTATTAACTCACGATCGGCCTGCGAGAGCGGTGATTCGCCTCTCAACAAAACCTGCGCTAGCTCATACAAATGTTTTCCTGTTTCCGGCCGAAACATTACCAGGCTGCGAATGCCGGGTACTCCTTCTGGTACTGCTATATATGCCATTGTAATTTTAGTTTTAGGATTGTAATTGTGATTCATGTTGAAGCGATCGGTCGCTGGTAAATACCAGTGTGAGGAAGCCGATCAAGAAGACGATCGAGAAAGTAAAGATCGCATTACCGTATCCGTTGAGTGTGGTAACGAGCGTACCGACAAAGAATACAGCAGCGGCTGTTACAAGTCTCCCGATATTAAAACAAAAACCCGTTGCCGTTGCACGCACAGCAGTCGGGAAGAGCTGCGGTATATAATTGGACAGTAAGCCCTGGCTAATCCCGAAGAACAAAGCCAGTCCGGCAGTTTCAACATATACTATAGATGAAAATGTAGTATTAAACTTAAAGAGCAATACAGACATGATCATACACCCGCCAAAACACAGGATCATCGCTTTGCGTACACCCAGCGCGTTGGATATCCACCCGGAGAAGAATCCACCGGTAAGCCCGCCGGCACCGAGTAACATCATGGTGAGACCGCGTTCGGTTTGTCCATCACTGTTGGTGAGTAAACTTTGCACCCACGTAGGCAGCCATGAAAATATAGCCCAGAGTCCGATGAGCATTGAACCAAAAATCACAGAGCCTTTCCACAAGTTGCTGCGATGATCGCGCTGCAGCGAAACTATATTTTTAACAGACGATTCACTCCGCGCACTCCTCCACAACTCGGATTCTTTTACGATCGCAAAAGCGACCAGGGCAAGTAACAAGGGCAGTATCCCCATGCGAAAACCCATGCGCCAATCCGATACTATATAATTTACAAGACCGGCAGAAAAAACACCTATCGGAAAACCGATTGAGACAATGCCTATAACAATAGCACGCGAGCTTTTCGGCCATATCTCTGCGAGAAACGTTGTAGAGATCACGAGTACACCGCCCACACCAAACCCGGAGAGAAGTCTGCAAGCCACCACAAACTCCCACGAAGGTGCAAATGAAATCAGTAGTGTAAAAAGTCCGAAGCAGCCTACCGATAACACCAGCGATTTTGTCCGACCGATCTTATCGCTGATGATACCCCACGTTATCCCGCCAAACGCCCAGCCTACTATATATAGGGCATTTATATAGGCACTCACATCATTAAGTTGCTGCGCATCGTTGGTAAGCGCGAACGACTTAACCACAGTTGGCAGGTAAACAGACATCAGCGTTGATACGGTGCCCCCGAGTATATTACTCAGGAGGCACACGATAAACGTTACCCAGCAGTACACAGCAATGCGCTGCGGTACAGCGGGTGTAATGGTTGCAAATTCAAGATTGTTGCTCATGGATGAAACAGTTCATCGAAGGTTACACTTACGTAATAAATTCCACCGATCGTGGGCGAACCATAGGCCTGGTATATCTGGTGATTGAACAGGTTGTTGGCACCAACTTTCACAATGCTTTTCAGAGATGGCACTTTATAGCTTACCTGTGCATCTACCATCGAGTATGCTTTGATACGACCGGGACGCATTTCATTAAATGATCCATACCAGTCAAATGAATCCTGCCAGCGCCATGCGAGGTTGAAGCCTATATTTTTTACCACTTCGCTGTTGCCAACGGTTACGGTTGTTCTATACTTTGGTGTATTGAAAGCCGGTACATTGTTCGGGTTTGCATCCTTGATATCGAAAGAAGCCCACGTGCCGTTTGCGCCTACGGTATACCCTTTCGGCAACATATAGGTAACACCCAGTGTAGCACCTTGCGCGGACACTTTATCAGACGCGTTGGTATATAACTGGAATGCGTGCGCATTGCTGTTCAGTATATCCTGTGCTGCCGCAGGATTTATAGTACCATCTCCGCCAATAACATTTGACTGCGGACGGATCACCACAGTGTTCAGTATAAAATCGGTATAGCTGCTATAGTAATAGTTCGCATCGATCAATACTTTCTGTGCGATGAGACTTTTATAGCCAATCTCGAAGGTCTTGATACGTTCCGGTTTTATATAGGCTACATTTGACTTAACGAGTTTGTCTTTATGCTGCATAACAGCTTCCTGCGGTGGTGTTCCGCTGGCAACCGCTGCACCAAACGCAGCGCCGAAAGCACTTACAGACGATGATGTAAATGAGTTCTCATACACATTCATACCGGTGCTGTTATCCGGCACGCCACCTAAAATAGTTATAGGACCAGCATTGAGTTTTATATACTGATCTACAGGAGTCGGATTTCGGAAACCGGTTTGAAACGATGTTCTGAAATTATGATTTTTCGCAACGGTAGCTACTACCGCAGCACGCGGTGTCATTCGTCCTTTGAAGTTCTGGTTCTTGTCATAACGATTTGAGACTGTCAGTTTCAGATTATCGTTGAGCAACTTTTTACTGACTTGTACAAATGCTCCGCCTTCGTTGATGGTAATCTCCTGGTCTTTGTCATCAAACAATGTTCCGTTGGTAAACATATCGTATCGTCTGAAGTTACCACCTACCTGCACTTCGAATAATTTTATGAGACTACTGAAATCATACTGACCTTCTGCATGGTAGAATTTACTGTTACTGAAAACACCGGCACCATTGAGTCCATCGATATTTACCAGTCGTTCTTTCTCTGTTTCGAATGCAGCTGAGCCGGGTATATATCTTCCTTCATCGGCAAAGGTTCTGGCAGCACCGTGGTTTCCGGCCGTAACGCCATTAACATTACCATTAAACGCTGCGGTATAGCGGGTAAACCACATGGCATCAGCCTGCTCTGGTGATACTATATTTCCATTGAGATCGCGCACCCATGTGCGGTTGATCTGTTGTCCTAAAGCGCGGGCGTTATACGAGTCGTGCGAATTTTCAATCACACTATATGCACGCAGAAAATACTGTTTACCGCGTAACTCCACACGATGTTGCTGCAACACAAAATTATTCAGCGAGAAACGATTGCTACCGGTATACGATGCTTTACCGCGACCGATATTATACTGGTATAGCACTTCCATGTTGTCGTGAATACGGTAGTGGAGCGATGCATTCAGCTTGAGACTATTCACATCATAATCCATCAATTCTTTTTCTTCATAGCCGGTGCGC
>CBIHOZ010000106.1:0-24451 GCA_966211525.1 uncultured Chitinophaga sp.
GAAATGATCCCGCTTAATTTTTTTCTATACTTTTCCCCGGACACTAGTGGCTTCTGGCTGCAAGCTGCTGGACCCAAGACACCAACGGCTTGCAGCTAACGCTGCTCGCAGCTTTACCATCAATATTTTTAAACAAGTAAAACGTATCGTAACGGAATCGTCCTGCAGCCAGCGGCTTGCAGCCAACAGCCTTTTTTTCTCGCAGCTCGCAGCTCAAAGCTCGCAGCTCACTAAACAACGTCCTGCAGCCAGCAGCCTCTCAACGCTCATAGCTTTTTTTCGCTTGCTTCAATATCCAGTTCACGTCTTTCACCGGTACGTCTTTCGTTGGATCGAGTAGCATGATCTTCATGCGGGCGCGTTTCTCATGGATCAGCAACGGGTGGTCTACCCGGTTTCCTTCAACAATGCCGATATAGGGTTGTTTGTATTTTTTGTGTATCCAGAGATAACAGAACATCTTGTTGTTATAGCAATAGAAAGGCATGCTGTACTTCCACTGCTCGGTTAGGGTTGGATCGAACCGGAGGATCAGGGAACGCAATGCCAGCATATAACTTTTTACCGGCTCTTCCTTCTCATGAAAATAGAGATCAATTGGTTTCACAACATTCACAGCTATACCTAAATGTAAGCATGTGATAACCATAATAAAAAAGGCGCAGGAGAAATTTACTCCGCGCCCTTTCTTCTTTTTTGTACCGCCTTATATTGGTGATTACCGGCCGTTTATTGGCATGGTAGTCTTGAAATTAATTTTTTTTACCTCATCACTCGCAGCCAGTATCTTTTTAAGCTCGTCTTCTTCCTTGGAGGAAGACTCTGCTACACCGCTGATCTTTTCAGCGAGCAGGTCAGAGAAGAACCAGATCGAACCGGCCAGCATCGAGCTGATGAGTACGCTGGTAAAGATCGTTGGCAGAGCCACATCCCAAACTTTATAGTATAGCAGGTTGGTAGCAAAAGAGGCTACAGCATATACTTTGGAAGGTGTGGGTTTGTTGTTGAGAATGAACATCAGTATCGCAGCTTCAATGGCCAGGGCAAAGATGAAAGCGTGTACCCAGTTGGCAATGGTGATGTGATAAGATGCGATTTCAAAACTGAGATCGAATACACGTACCGTTTCAAAGAGGTACATCGTGTGTATGATCTGAGAGGTTATGACCAGTAAAAGCGTCAGAAATATAAAAATCTCTGAACGCAAAAAGTCAATTGCTTTCTTCATGTAGGTTTGAGGTATTCGAGTTATTGTATAATACCCGACAAAGATTACATGTGCGATTCAGACCAGAAATTGACTATCGTACCGCGACTTGCGGATGTATGGTATTTATTCGAAATGTCATTTTTCAGGAAAACTATATCGCGGTGGTAACCGTAACTGCGCGTTTTTATCGACAGGTTTATATAAGCCGCGACCAATAACATGCTCCCGTATACTCAGGTATAACTATATACCACTACCCTGTCCGTTGTGTCTTGCGCTTCTGAACAATTCCAAACGAAAAGATTCAAGGCTCATGAAACCATTACACTGACTATACTACGGTTTTTCTCCGGTAGCAATCGGGTAATCATTACGTGACCACTCACTCCATGAACCCACGTATAATTTCGGACCTTCTATACCGGCTTCTTTCATCGCGAGTAACGTGTGGCAGGCCGTAACTCCGGAGCCGCAATGAACGATAACATGCTCCGGTTTACGATTGCCGATCGCTTCTTTATACCGCGCGGCCAGTTCGGAAGCCGGAAGAAATTTACCATCAACCCCAAGGTTCGCGATATAGGGTATATTTACTGCTCCGGGTATATGGCCGGCAACCTGGTCAATCGGTTCACTCTCACCACGATACCTATAGCCTTCGCGTACATCAATCACCAGGTAATCCGGATTTTGAACTACGTCTTTTACAGTGGCTATATCGACCACCGGCAGCGCAGTTTCCTGCATTGGGTAATGCGTTGTGCGTGGCCTGCCCGGGATCTCGGACGTTATAGGTATACCTGCTTTGGACAACGCATCGAGTCCTCCACTTACTACTGTAACATTCTTATGACCAACTGCTTTCAGCATCCACCAGAAACGGGCCGCTGCGTTGGCGCCTCCTTTATCATCATATACTATAACATGTGTATCGGGCGCTATGCCGAGTGAACCGAGAAAAGCTCCAAAGGTCTTCATATCCGGTAACGGATGGCGGCCACCGTTGGCAGCGTTGTCTGTCTTTTCCGAAAGCTGCGTTTCCAGATCAACAAAGTGTGCACCGGCTGCGTGGCCTGCTATATAGCGTTGATAAGCATCGGCTCCTCCCCGTGCATCGATCAAAACGGCATTGTGTTTTTGGATATGCGACATCACATCTTCGGCATGAAGTATATACATAACTTTTACGGGTTACAGTTTCTCAATCAGTGTTTGCTTCGTTTACTTTCTATAAATTCATCCATGCGCGACAGTAGTCTCCACCATTCCGAACCATCATCACGCATCACACGTATAGCACCGGCACGCACGAGGATTTTCCGAAGTTCATCTTCTTCGAATCCGCCCAGGTGATTTTTCAATGTCTCAAAAGAGCGGTCGGTGAAAGACTTGTGATTCAAAAAATGCCGGGCTGTCGTCTCGGCCATGAACTCGGTTTTGTACTCTTCCTGCTTGAGCTTTACTTCCTGGTCAAACCGTTGTTTCTGTAGCAGATAAGACGTGAGTCCACCTACAATACCGCCTACAACAGTGCCGAGTAAAGCGAGTATAGCGCTTTCCATAGTTAAGGGTAATTTGGGTCATTACTATACTAAAGGAAAATAATTGCCACTGAATTTCCAACAACCTGGGTGGGCCGTTTTACTTATGCTGTTCAACCAACGTCAAAGCCTTGTAGAAGTTTTTCTTTTCAGCCTGCACGCGTAACATATCATTAACGTTAAGCTTGGGAAGCCGGCTTGCTTTACTTTCCAGCGTTGCTATAAAATCGCTCCACATTTTTGTAAACTCTTCACTTGCTGACGCTATACCTTTGCGTTCATGCAACCAATCGCGTGCTGCCAGTGCTATTCCAAAACTTATACTTTCTATAGCGGTAATCGACAGCTTCTCAGATTTCTTTACCTGGTCGGTTATATACTCTTCCAGCACTTTTACTTCTGCATCGAGCAAGGTTAAAGCAAAGATGAGGTGCTCACAGTAGCTGGCATTATACTTCATCAACTGAATGATATCCTCCTCTAATTCCTTTCGGCCACTGAGACCGATGATCCATGCTGCTACTTTTGCCGGACGCCACGAAGATTTAAGCATGATGGAAAGCTGGGCGTTATCCAATTCGTGAGACAGAAGTCTCAGGTTCCTGAAAAGGTCGGGGGCTTTTTCAGGCTCTCTGATGAAGTTGGCGTTCATCAGCAACAGGTAGTATGGCTCAACATACTTTGGATGAAAAGTATAATCGATCATAGCAGTAGCGAATCTACTGCTTGTGCGCGGGATAATGAAGTAAAATCAATTCTTCCTGCGGCTTTTACTTTCGGCAACGGGCTTGTCGGGTATAAAATCCCTGGGAGAACATCCCATTTCCTGCGCCAGTTTGTTGAGGTGGTTGAGATTATATTTACTGGCAGAATCCGGACTTTTCGATCTGCCCTATAAATCCGCGGGAAGCGTTCAGAAACATAGCTATATCATCCTGCGTCAGGTTTTTCTTCAGGCGCAGTTCTTTCACCTTATCGATTACTTCTATTTCGAATTTGGATTTTTTTGCCATTAAGAATGAAGAATAAAGTAATACACAACAGCCAGAAAAAACATCAGGGTTTATTCAGCAAGCGAAGAATCCGACATCAATTGTAAGATCATGCCATATATGGAAGTGCCTCCAGAACTATAGCAAATATAAACCGGAGGTGCATCACTACTAAAGTCAAATCAACCTCACCAGATTGTTTAAACTCCTGCAGGCTTTGCCATTGAATAATAAATTAATCCTGGTATTAAAAGAAATGCAAGTAAAAGATATAGCAGTAGCGTTTCCACGGCAATCCTTTGCGCGCAGCACTTATTTAGTCCTGACTTTTACTACAGCCTGATGTACCGCTGCAAACAATGCTATCCGTTGCTGGTTGAGCTTCAACCCTATAGCAGAAGCTTTCTCGGGTATATGATTGGCGATCATCCAGCGCATCACTTTTATTTTATACTTCGGAAAGTTTTTATCGATCCTCTCCTTGATAACTTTGGTAAAGATTTCGAATACTATAAATCCGATAACGATGGAAAGTATCCATTCCAGGTTGCTGAAGGTAGCTTTGTCAACAATAGTCTTCTTCGCAGTCAGGCCCCACAGGTTCTTTATACTCCGCGTTTCAAAGAACCTCGACACGAGACTTGTTGCCGACATACCAATAAGAAATCCCAGAAAATTACCGGTGAGCTGATCGTACAGGTATCGTAATACTACTTTGCCACTCAAAAACTTTTTCATAGTCAATCAATGAAGCCATACATACGCAGAAGTACCAAGAGGTAATTCACATCTCGACCGGCCGCATTTTTAGCGCCCCTCACTCCTTTCTGCATCCCTCCATGTAAATATTGTCTGCTGTTTTCGCAATCCCTGTAAATTTGATATAACCGAATTAACTCACCTATGAAAAGGATAATCTTACTCTCTATCGGCTTAGTGCTGATGTCGACTGCTATATATGCACAGTCATTTAATGCGCGACCGCAGGGCACACAAAAACCTCCGCTCCATGGCAAACACTGGATGGCGATTACCGGTAAACCGCTGGCCGCTACGGCTGGTGCCATGACGTTTCAAAAAGGCGGTAACGCTGTAGATGCTGCGTGCGCCATGCTCGCTGCCACATGTACCATGTGGGATGTATTGAGCTGGGGAGGCGAAACGCAGGCACTCATCTACAATCCAAAGACCGGTAAAGTAATCGCGATCAATGCGCTGGGCGTTGCACCAACCGGAGCCACTCCTGAGTTTTATAAAAGTAAAGGAATGCAATATCCTCCGGAGTACGGACCGCTCGCAGCGGTAACGCCTGGTACACCCGGTGGACTTTGCACGATGTTGGCCGAGTATGGAACAATGAGTCTGAAAGATGTACTTGCTCCGGCGATGCAAATGGCAGAAGGTTATCCGATCGAAGCACAGACTGCCAACAGCATTGAACGCAACAAAGCGTTGATCAAAGAGTGGCCTTACTCCAAAGCTGTTTTTCTTCCGCACCTTGGTAAGGATCGAGAAGCACCTGTAGCCGGTGAAGTGTTTAAGCAAACTGACTTACTGCAAACTTTACAAAAGCTCGTGGAAGCAGAACAACAGGCGTTGAAAAAAGGCAAGAGTCGTAAGGAAGCTATATATGCTGCATACGATCGATTCTACAAGGGAGATATAGCGAAAGAATTTGTGCGCGGTTGCAAAGAGCAAGGTGGTCTTATCACTGAGCAGGATCTCGCTACCTGGAAAGTAAAGATTGAAGAACCGATGTCTGTAAACTATAAGGGCATTGAAGTATATAAATTACAACAGTGGACACAAGGTCCGGCCATGTTACAGGCGTTGAATATACTGGAGAACTTCGACCTGAAAGCGATGGGATATAATTCTGCCAAATATATACATACACTATACCAAGCGATGAATCTCGCTTTCGCGGATCGCGATTTTTACTATGGTGATCCGGCTTTCGCTCCTGAAGAACCGATGAAAGGTTTACTCTCCAAAGAATATGCGAAGGCTCGAGCTAAAGAAATAAACTGGGAACGTAACAATACGAAGGCTGCTCCGGGTGATCCATATCCGTATGAAGGTAAAGTAAATCCGTTTGCTGACCTGATGAAGAATTGGAATCAGGCAAGTCTCTTACACCGCGACAATACTATTACTGAAGATTACCTCAGCGACTTCAAGATGGGCACTACATCTGTAGAAGCTGCTGATAAAGATGGATGGGTTGTATCGATCACACCGAGTGGTGGCTGGGTGCCGGCATGTATAGCAGGAAAGACGGGGGTTGGAATGAGTCAACGTATGCAGTCATTCGTATTGGACGCAAAACAAAATCCGTTCAATGTCCTTGAGCCGGGTAAACGTCCGCGGGTAACATTAACACCGGGTATGGCTTTGAAGAATGGTAAACCATTTCTGTCGTTCGCAGTGCAAGGTGGCGATAGTCAGGATCAGGATTTACTCCAATGCTTCCTGAATGTTGTCGAGTTCGGTATGACGATACAGGAAGCTGTGGAAGCAGCCAACATTGTAAGTTACCAGATGCGTTCTTCCTTCGGCAATCACGATAGTAAAACGGGCTCCGTGATGCTCAATACGCAAACACCAAACTATGTTATGAAAGAGTTACGCCAGATGGGCTATAGCATCGGACTTGATGAACGCACGGCCGGCCCTATCAACGCTATATATTTCGATTGGGAACATGGCACGTTTTGGGGAGGATCGAGTAATCATGGGGAGGACTATGGGATTGGGTGGTGACGCACGAGCTGCGAGTTTTGAGCTGTGAGATTTTTAGGGCTGCTGGTTGCAGGCTACTGGCTACTGGATGAACAGCCGGCTGGCTTGCAGGCCTGCGGCCTATATATAGTATAATGAAAAAATCCAATTGCCTAAGAGATATATACCTTAGGTAATTGGATTTTGAATTTTTGTTGAAGTACTGTACGAAACAGTTATAGCTGCGGCCTTTGGGCTTCAAGACAAACAGCCAGTGGCTTGCGGCCTGAAGCCAGTAGCTCAACTACTAGGTCGCCCAGGTCTTGCCGTTACCGGCTTCTGACAAAGGAAGACATCCTTTATACGAGCCGGGTACTGCTACGTATTGCAATACTTGTGTTGCTCCTACTTCGGATGTGAAGAAGCCAAGCATGGTGAGTTCTTTGGTAGTCATGATGAAAGGTCGGTATGCCGGAGCATTCTCGCTTTTATCTTTTACTACTTCTTCATGCAGTTTCTTCACAAATGCTGTTTGTGTTTCAGCTGACAACTCGATGAACGGATCACCGTGTTCTTTTTCTGCTGCTTCGTTAAATGCTTTCAGACTGGCCAGGTATTTATCCTGCTCTTCTTTTGAATATACATCTTTCAGCATCAGGTCAATGAAGCCCGGCACGCCAACTTCTTTCGCGCCCGGAGTATTGGTTTTCGGAATGATGATGTCTGCAACCTGGCCGATGAGTATACCTTGCTCTTCAGATACGAAAACAGGTTTCCAGTCAATCGTTGGTTTAGCGGTACATCCTTTGAGCACACCCATAATGGCTGGTGCGGAAATCACTCCTCCCATGATCCACGCGGTGCGTCTTAATGCTTCTCTGCGATCCATACTATATTAGTTTTTTGATCTGTTGAATGAAATGTTTTTAAAATACTGATCAGAGGTTCTGCTTCTTCAGCTCGCTTACTGCATGGTCTACTGCGCGTGCAGTAAGTGCCATATAGGTAAGTGAAGGGTTCTGACAAGCAGCAGAAGTCATAGCTGATCCATCGGTAACATATACGTTCTTGCAAGCGTGTACCTGGTTGAACTTGTTCAGTACCGATGTCTTTGGATCTTTACCCATACGGGCTGTACCCATTTCATGTATACCTAAACCTATACCGATCTTGTTGTCGTATGTACCAACGTTTTTATAGCCTGCAGCTTCGAGCATTTCAGCAGCATCTGCAGCCATATCTTTACGCATTTTATATTCGTTGTCTTTCAGGTCAGCATCGAAGGTAAGTGTTGGCAAGCCGTACTTGTCTTTCTTGTCTTTGTTCAGCGTTACCTTGTTGTCGTGGTACGGTAGTATTTCACCGAAGCCACCCATACCGATCGTCCATCCGCCTGGTTTACCTACAGCGTCTTTCAGTTCAGCACCGATGCTTAACTCAGCCACGAGGTTTGACCATCCCTGGCGACTTGCACCACCCTGATAACCGAAGCCACGCAGGTAATCGCGCTTGTCGCTGCCCACGTTACGGTAACGAGGTATATAGAAACCATTTGCTCTTCTTCCGAAGTAGTATTTATCTTCGAAACCATCTACGGTTGCAAATGCACCAACACTTAAGTGGTGGTCCATGATGTTATGACCAAGCTCGCCACTGTCGTTACCGAAACCATTCGGGAAACGGTTCGAGATCGAGTTCAGCATGATAAAGGTTGAACCGAAAGTAGAAGCACAAAGGAAAATTACTTTTGCGTAGAACTCTACCTGCTCACCTGTTTCAGCATCAAGTACTTTAACACCGGTAGCTTTACCAGCCTTCTCATCGTAGATCAATTCATGAACAATGGAGTTCGGGCGTAGCGTCATGTTACCAGTCTTCTCAGCTGCCGGCAATGTTGACGACACGCTGCTGAAGTATCCACCGTAAGGACATCCGCGGGCACACAGGTTTCTGAACTGACACGTGCCGCGTTGCGGGCTGTGCGGTAGGGGTGCCGTTGCGTGAGCCGTACGACCAATGGTCAATGCGCGGCCTCCGAATTTACTCGACACTTTATCTTTCAGATCAAGCTCAACACAGTTCAACTCCATTGGTGGTAAGAACTTACCATCAGGAAGTTGTGCGAGTCCATCTTTATTTCCACTTACACCGATATAGCTCTCAACATAGTCATACCACGGAGCAAGATCATTGTAACGAATCGGCCAGTCAACAGCAACACCATCTTTCGCATTGGCTTCAAAGTCCATCGGGCTCCAGCGGTAACTCTGGCGTCCCCACATGATAGAGCGACCACCTACGTGATAGCCACGCATCCAGTCAAAACGTTTTACTTCGGTGTATGGGTTTTCGAGATCGTTCACAAACCAGTGCTTGGTATCCTGACGGATGGTATAGCCAGTTCTGGCCTGAACGCCTTGTTGTTTCAAATCTTCCTGGGTAGGTTTACCGGCATACGGCAGATCCCAAGGATCTTTTGTGGCTGTTGGATAATCCGGGTGCTTCACCATTCTCCCACGCTCCAGTACCAATGTTTTTAATCCCTTTTCGGTGAGCTCCTTCGCAGCCCAACCACCACTGATACCTGTGCCTACCACAATAGCATCGTACGTGTTCTTCTTCTCAGCTTCTGTATTGAGATTCATGATCGGTTTAAGATTTTTCCAAAAATATACTATTCAATCGATTTCTTCTGCAAATTATATCAACGGCAAAATATTATTATCTGCTGTTCACGGATCGTTTAAGATAAGTTGTTCGTTATCAGCACCGTTTCAGTTCACAATTTCAGATAATTCAAGCCAGCGCATGGTCTTGCTATCGATGTCATTTACAATCTTCTGCATCTTCTGGCCCCACTCCTGCAGTTGCTTGTGATCGGTGCTTCCGGAGTTGATCTGTGCTGAAAGCTCTTCTTTCTGTTTCTCCAATGCTTCGATCTCGCCCTGAAGTTTTTCGTATTCCTGCTTCTCTTTAAAAGATGGTTTACGTTTCTCGGTAGTAGTAACGACAGCAGGCGCTTCTTCTTTTACAGCAGGCTTCGAAATTTGAGGTGCAGCTTCTATTGCTTCCTGTTCTTCCAGCCAATCGCGATAGTCAGAATAATTACCGTTGAAGAGACGAATGTTACCATCACCTTCAAACACGAAGAGTTGATTTACCAGGTGATCCATGAAGTAACGATCGTGCGATACCAGTAACAAACATCCGCTGAATTTGTCGAGGAAGTCTTCCAACACATTTAAAGTATCAATATCGAAGTCGTTGGTTGGCTCATCGAGTATCAGGAAGTTAGGGTTCGTTATCAAAAGCTTCAGTAACTGTAAACGCTTCTTCTCACCACCACTCAGTTTATTGATATAGTTATACTGTTTATCCGGCGGGAATAGGAATGAGTCGAGGAACTTCGAAGCAGAAACCTGTGAACCATCCGAGAGTGTGATGAACTCGGCGATAGACTTTACTTCTTCGATCAACCGGTTATTCGGATTGAGTGATATAGCTTCCTGCGTAAAGTATCCGTACTTGGTTGTTACTCCGGGATTTATCTCGCCTGAATCCGGTTTGATCTTGCCGGTGAGCATATCGAGGAAGGTAGATTTACCTACACCATTTTTACCGACTACACCAATGCGATCGTTCTTCTTGAACACGTACGAGAAGTCGTTCACGATCGGCAGTGCTCCATATTTTTTGGTGATATGTTCAACTTCGAGGATCTTCCCTCCCTGGCGCGCTTCCTTAATATCGAGTTCAAGTTTTTCTTTACGTAAATCCTGTGAAGCCTTCTCTTGCAGATCGTAAAATGCTTCGATCCGATATTTAGCTTTGGTACCACGCGCCTTCGGTTGCCTGCGCATCCAGTCGAGTTCTTTCTTTAAAAGGTTCTTCGCTTTAGATACTTCGGCTTTCAAAATCTCTTCACGCTGATCTTTCTTTTCGAGGTAATACGCGTAGTTACCTTTATACCGGTATAGCTGACCACGGTCAAGTTCGATGATCTCGGTCGCTACGTTATCGAGGAAGTACCGATCGTGCGTTACCATGATGAGCGTGATGTTGGCACCCGACAAATAATTCTCCAGCCACTCGATCGCAGAAAGATCCAGGTGGTTGGTTGGCTCATCCATGATGATGAGGTCCGGCTCCTGCAATAATAATTGCGCGAGGAAGATGCGTTTCTTCTGCCCACCCGAAAGCTCCCCGAATTTTTTATCGAAGTCCGGTACACCTAACTTTTCAATTACTTCATGAACCTTCGCTTCGTAATCCCATGCTTTCAATTCTTCCATGCGCTCGAGCACAGCCTGCATGCGCTCCGGTGTTGTATCGGGATGATGAATGCAATCTTCATACTCTTTCACGACACGTGCTATCTCGTTGGAGTCGCTGAAGAGTACATCTTTCACGCTAAGCTTTTCATCGACAGAAGGTTGTTGTGTAAGGTAGCCGAGGCGTATACCCTGGCGCAAACTAACTTTACCACCATCGGGCTGAATTTCTCCGGTAAGTATCTTTAACAAAGTTGATTTGCCAACACCGTTGTTTCCGACAAAGGCAAACTTTTCGCCCTGCGATATACCGAGCGTAACATCTTTGAAGAGCCAACGGTCGTTAAAAGTCTTGGCGATTGATTCTGCTGATAAGTAATTCAAGAATATAGATATTTAAGGAGGCAAAGGTAGATTAAAAAAGCACACATGCACATTAAAAAATACACACAGCACAACGCATGGCATGTCAGCAAATTACTCCTTTCATCAAAAGTAGTACGTTCACTTCTGCAAACTTTAGGAACTTGGATTTTCAAACTCTAACCTCTTATGATGCAACGAAGCATTTTCATTTTTCTTTGTCTCTTCGCATTCAACACGTATGCGCAGCAACCTGCCAAAAGGCTTAATGTGATCGCGTATTATTCCGCAGGTCCTGAAAAGGTAGATAACCTTCCGGCCGAAAAACTCTCGCACATCATCTTCAGTTTCTGCCACCTTACCGGCAACAAACTCACAGTTGATAACCGCAGGGATTCAACCACCATCACGAAGCTGGTAAATCTGAAGAAGCGTAATCCGAAACTGAAAGTGATTCTCTCGTTAGGCGGATGGAGCGGATGTCCGTCATGTTCAGATGTATTCTCTACGGATGCCGGCAGAAAAGAATTTGCACAGTCTGTTCTTCAACTCAATCAAAAATATAAATCGGATGGCATTGATCTCGACTGGGAGTACCCGACCATCGAAGGATACCCGGGACACAAATATACTCCGGAGGATAAACCAAACTTTACAGCACTCGTGCGCGAACTTCGTAAAGTACTCGGTCCTAAATATGAAGTAAGCTTTGCTGCCGGTGGGTTCCAGAAGTTCCTCGAAGAGTCAGTTGACTGGAAAGAAGTGATCAAAGAAGTTGACCGTGTGAACCTGATGACGTACGACCTCGTCAACGGATACTCTACTGTAACGGGACATCATACAGCTTTATACTCTACACCACAACTTCGCGAGTCAACCGATAATTGCGTTCAGTACTTGTTGAAGATTGGTGTGCCTGCTAACAAGCTTGTTATCGGTGGTGCATTCTATGGAAGAATGTGGGAAGGTGTAGTGGCTACTGACAACGGTTTATACCAGTCGGGTAAATTTAAAGCTGGGATTGATTTCAAAAATTTCGATACGCAGATCTCCGAGAAGCAGGGATTTGCAAAGTATTGGGACGATGTAGCCAAAGCTCCGTATAGCTATAACGCTGCTGAAAAGTTATTCATCACGTACGATGATAAGCGCTCGCTGGCGTTGAAGACGCAATATGCGATCGATCAGAAATTGGATGGCATTATGTTCTGGGAGCTTTCGCTTGATACGGACAAAGACGGTTTGCTCGATGCGATCGTACAAACTGTAGATGCTGCACAGAAAGGCAAGTCTCAAAAAGCAAAAGCTGGCAAAAAGAAGTAATATCCGTAAAATTACGGAGCACACTTTACGAAATTAACCCACACCTGTATCGGTAATCTATTGATTGCACAGGCGGGCGTGTATAGTGAAATTTGTTCCCAAGTAAAACGAATCATTTTTATTTGGGTTAAAATGATTGAAAGCGCAGGCAGCAATGCTTGCGCTTTTTTGTTTCCCGCAGAACGCGCAGATTTACGCAGAACAGAATTAAGACAAATAAATACATTTAACGCTCAGCAAAATATATTTCCTGCGCACCCAGTTAATCCCTGAAAAATTAACTCACACGCAATCTATACTTTCATAAAAGCATCTGCGATTTCTATGGGCTAAAGAGACTCGAGGAATTTGATCAGTGCAGCACGATCGCTGCTGGAAATCGTTCGGATATATTCTTTCGATTGCTCGGCTTCACCTCCATGCCACATGATCGCTTCCATCAACGTACGCGCGCGACCATCGTGTAAAAAGTTTTGATGACCATTTACAACACGCGTTAAACCAATGCCCCATAGCGGAGAAGTGCGCCACTCTTGGCCGGTGGCTTCATTGTCGGGGCGGTTATCCGCGAGGCCGGTTCCCATATCGTGCACGAGCATATCGGTATAGGGGAAAATTACCTGATTGGAAATTTCGGGGAACGCTACGTTTACTTTGGTCCGCAGGCGCGGCACATGGCAGGCAGCACATTTCGCTTCGGTAAATATTTTCTTTCCCTGCAGAACTGTTGCATCGTCAGCATTTCTTCGTGCCGGTACTGCCAGCGTACGAATGTAAAACTCCACGGCATATAGTATACTATCGGATACTTCGTATTCATCATCACGACCATCATACTGCGCTTGTCCGGCAGAACTCTCATGCGGAAATACAAAGCTCGTAATCCCCATATCTTCATTATAAGCACCAGCAGATTGTTGCAGAATGGAAGGGTTCGCGGCTTTCCATCCAAACTTGCCGATCGTCTTCTTACCTTCTACTATATTCCAGGCATAGTTAGGCTTACCAGATATACCATCGTGGTTCAGATCCTGTTCATCGGCCAGTGCAAGTATCGTAGGCTCGTCTACAGCTTCCAGCAGGCCCAGTCCAAATACCGGAGGGGCTACACGCGGAGACAACATCAGACCGGCCGGCAACGGAATATAGGGATTCTCCAATGTATAGGTTGGTGTACGCAGTGAATACGTCTCTCCACCGGCGAATGAATATTGGTTTTCGGTCCAGTCGATTTTTACCAACGCTTCGGGTGCTGCACCAAAGATAGCCCGTTGCTGAAGTTGTCCGCCGAAACCCGGTGCCGGGTTAGGACCGCCATGCGCATCGGTGCCCGGTATACTTACGCGAATCAGCAGTGATGAAATCTGTTCACCATTAACAGGAGGTTTCCCTCTCCCATCGTTGATGTGACACGATGTACACGACACATTATTAAATATAGGGCCCAGTCCGGGATTGATCAGCGCTGGTGCACTGACAAAAGTCTGCTCGAACGCTATATCACCAATTTCATGTACAGACTCCTGCGCAGCGGTCAGGTGCGGAAATGCTGTACCAAAAGCACCGGCGCCATTATCAAATATAGTTTGTGAACCACCCGATAGCCATTCGCTATAGTCAGATTCGGTCAATGCATCGGGTTCTGTGCAGGAATAAATTGCAATTATACCTGCTGCCACCATACCAAGTCTGACGATAAGTTTACTCTTCTGCATTTCCTGACCCTATACAAAAAATCGTTCGCTGTTATTTTACGTGTTGCTGTATGAATGGACGAAGTTGTTCATCCAGTTCGGTTTTAAGATCGTTGATCGCAGTAACAGCATTCTGTATCTGGATCGGCTGAGAAGATATAGCTTGTCCGAATGGATCCGTGATGTTACCCAATGCCGTAAGAGCCGTGGTGATTTTCGTTTTGATATCAGAATCGAGTTGCAGGTTGTACATACGCACTACATCTTCCAGTCCTTTACCATCAGCAGTATATACGCCCAGGTATACATTCTGAACGCCTTTAATGTTGTTGGTAAAGTCAGTAATGGAGTTTTTAGAGAATGGTGACTCTTCCAGAGACGGATCTTTTGCTTCGTATACATCGTTGATTTTGCTATTCGCTACTTCATCGCATATATCCGACATCGCATTTACCATTTCTTCAAAAGCAGCAAGCTGCGTTGTATATACAGTACTTCCGTTGCCGGCATTGGCAAACGCGGTATAGTAATTTCCGCTGGTAGATGTCTGCCACGATGTTTGAAGACTCGCGGTAAGTGTTTTCAAATTCAGCGCCAGTCCTTCGAGATACTCAAGGTGACGTGCCGTTAATTCACTTGCTGTCTTGTTTCCGTTCGATCCATAGATCAGGTATTCGATCGGGTGAAAACCCTTCAATGCATCTTCAAGGTTATTGATATAGTCTTCCGTAAATTCATTCTTACTATTCAACTGTGCGTCCAGGTCGGTGAAGTTTACCGGCCACGTATCAATCCGCGGGTCGATGTTATTGGTAGACACCGGGCCGAATAAAAATGACTCTGATTGCTCCCATACCTGGCGCGCCTGTTTCCAGGTAGTACGGCAGGCTTCAAGTTCGGTATCCGTTGCCCCGTCTGTCTTTAATGCAATTACCTGGTCATATAGTATACTGGTTTTAGCCGCCAGGTCGGTATATACGGGCAATGCAATGTTTGCTGAAAAATCGACAAGCACTTCTGAATTAAGCGTTTTGTTAACCGATGAGCCATTGTCATTGTCATCGCTGCAGGCTGATGCTGCAAGCAGTAACGCAGCAACCAAAAGTGTTTTTATATAAGGAATTTTCATACGTTAAGAATTAAGGTCTATAATTAGTTGATCGTCTTGCAACGTGGTTTTGAATTTTTTGAGTGGACTCAGTGCCGGTTCTTTTGTAACATTACCATCGAGATCGAACGTACTGCCGTGAGCCGAGCAGAACAATCCGCTTTTAGTAGCCGTAACCGGGTTCTCCTGGTGTGAACATTTCATATATACCGCGCTATATTCTGTGGCTGACTTCTTCACCAATAGTATATCGTACGCCACTTGCATATCACGCACAATGACGAGTGCAGACTCCGCAAACTTCGTGAGTGGAACCCTCACCGTTTTTTGCGACAGGTTGGTTTTATAGATCGGCAGCGATGAACACGATGTTAACTGCGAAAATGTAAATCCCAGAAATGCTGTACCGAGACAGGCCGTACAGGTATCTTTCAAAAATTCTCTGCGACTCGTTTTCATGATCGTATCAGAAGCTATAGCCTATACCTATATTCAGGAATCCGTTTGAAGTATAGTATGGCAATTGCTGCGGATAAGGTGTTACGATGAGATCTTCGTTTCGTTTGTCCGTTTTGCGCAATACATAATCCGCTTTCACTACAACACCGCTTATCGGTTTGAAGGTAAAGCCTACTACGGTATAGTTCTTTTTATTCACACCGTTTTTGATACCATTCGAAGGAGTTCTATAGTTGAGATCCATAAATTCCTGGCGTGCAAATACCGTAAAGTTCTTATGTGAGCCGGGACGGAGTATATGGTACAGATCATAGCCTAACTCTGCATATGCACCGGCCATTGCACGCGGTGTGTTGTTGGCATACGCACGGTTGATCTCGAAGGCATCGGGTATATTTACCATTGTACCGAGTATGCGGAATGAAACACCATTCTTATGATACTGTGCGTTGGCTTCAAACAATGCTATAGGCGTTCCGAACGGACCTGATTTCAATTGCAAACTATCGGCAACACGTTTAATCAACCCGGCACTGCCTCCATAGTAAGCAGAAGCCTGTAAGCGCCAGTCCTTGAGGTAATATAGTATAGCACCCGTTACTGCCAGATTAGAAGCCGTAGCGTTGCTTCCCTCCTGCCGGCCTTCGCGTATACCGGAGCCATTAACGAACGTACTCGAATTCAAACCGTTCACCACGGCAAACGAGTAATTCAATCCGGGTATAGAACGCAGATTTCCATAAAGTCCTACGCCAATCTCACGCCACGTAGACGGAATCAAAAACGTTTCTACATACGGACGGTCATTACCATTGAAGGTTGTTGGCAGGTGATTCTCGTTCACTATACCGATACGCGGAATAAATAAACCGGCCTGCAGGTATATATCCCGGTTCAGGTTGAATTTGAGGAAGAGCTGTTCCATTGAAATTTCACCGGCAGGATTACCATTGGTTACTTTCGCATTCTCCAGTTCCATCTCGGAGAAGAAGTATATTTTGTCGCTGAACTTGTGCCCGACAAATAAAACGTTACGCGTAAGATTGGCATTTGCAGTTTTCGTACGGAAGTCGTATTCAACTTTAGCCTGACCATAGCCGGAAATTACCGTTACATTGTTCGAGCGAATAAGACCTGCTGTAAGCGAATCTTCGTGCGTTAACACCTGACCAAATGAAACGAGAGCGAGGGAAATTAAAAGTAATGTTAGTATGAAGCGACTCATCAAGTATATATATCAAACCGAGGCGCAATACTATACGCTATTTAGAATTAATCCAATGAAACACAGAAACAAAAAATTATACTATACATATATACCTATATATAGTCATTATCACTTAGGATTAGTAACCAAATTAAAGGTATGACACGCGATTACCCTGCATGACCTATAGAGTATATATAAACAAAAGAAGTACCGACAGTCGCTTTCCGCGCACCATCGATACTCCCAAAAAAAGTCAACGTTATACTTGCCTGTTTACTGCCTAAGCCTCGGCATGTAAGCCAATCCGGTTTCCTTCGGTATCTAAAATGACTGCAATAAGACCGGCTTTTATGCGCGTGGCCTGAACCAGTATCTTTCCTCCTGCCCGTTCAACTTTATCCAGTACAGTTTGTATGGAAGGACTTGCATTAATATAGATAAGTGTGCCTTCTGACGAAGGTTTTGCTTTCGCAGATTTGGTAAGCGCACCTGTAACTCTTCCGGATGTAGCCTGAACAACGTTGGGATCAGACGGAAAGAATGTGAGCTCTTCGTTCGTCTCCTGTATATACTGTGTGTTCATTTGTATATCCAGTATCGTTTCGTAGAATGCACGGGCTCGCTGGGAATCTTGTACAGGAATTTCAAACCACGTTACAACATTCGTCTCGGGACTAATTTTATTAAGCTTTGCCATATCTCTTTATTTATTTTGACAAAGATTATGACAGCGTAAAAACTATACCTGTGACGATCGTCACAAAACACTTTATGACTTCCTTCGCTTGCGGATGCGACTCAGTGTTTCGCGCGCTACACCGAGGTAAGAAGATAACAACGTGAGGGATACACGCTGCAGCATGTGCGGATGATTGCGTTCTATATAGTCGTAACGTTCCTGCGCGGTATATAGCTTAAACAAATTGGATTGTTCCTCCTGCTTAACAGCAAATGCCCGTACACACTTCCTTCCCAACGTCTCAATCTCCAGTGAAAGTTTGGAAGTTTCCATGAGCCTGGTCTTATCAAACGCAACAACGGCTAAAGGTTCGCATGCCTGGATAAAGTATGCAGATGGTTCGCCACTGCCAAAGCTTGCAATGTTTGTGGCGATATCATTTTCAAAAAAGAATGCTGTATTTTTCTCGGCACCATTCTTTACATGGTAACTGCGACAATAACCTTCTTCGATATAGAATAACGTATTGCATACATTTCCTTCCGTTAGCAGGTGCGTGCCTTTCTTTACTTCCATCCTGGTAAGAACCGGTAATAAAATCTGCCAGCTCTGTTCCGAAAAATCCGTTAGCGAATGAATATAGTTGAGGAGTTTCTCCATGATGCCTGTACGCAAACACATAAATACAAAAGCGACTGACGACAAACAACCGGATCGATGTGAGAACACCCGTATGCCGTTGCCGTGCTTACCAATCCTTGCTTGTAATATCAACACGTTAATTGCAACCAGCTGCGTCTGTTCCTGAAAAGCGGAGTGGAAAGATGCACCGATCGGGAGTGGAACCGTCTTTTAAAGAGGCAGAATATTAACCAACAAAGCAAATTGCTTCATACCTTTGTTATATCAAAAGACGCAAACAACATGAAAAAGATATTGGGGGCTATACTTGTTCTGGCGATTGCCTTTTCTGCCTGCAACAGTAATAAACCTGCATACAGAACCTCGAACGGAAAGAAGAAGTTGAAACACTATAACAAGCTTCAGTATGGTGAACGCAAAACGTTCAATCAATAGATCAAAACTCCGTCAGGAAACACTTCTGCATTTCGTTATGAGTCTCTGCAAGTAAACGTTTAAGACGAAAACATTACGTCAACAGGAAATAAAGTATTTTTTCAGAAATGCTTAACAGTATACAATTCACGCAGGTCAATAGCCTGCGTGAATTGTTTCAAGCTAAGACGTTGATCTTCAACTCTCCCCTCGCATCATTATGTGAGCCGCGTGTCGTTTTATTACTATGACCAACCGCGCTTTTGGCATAACTTCATAGCCGTAAGACACCTCATCCCCTCTTGCTATGAAACTTCACGCGATCATCTTCACGATGTCAATTCTTGTATGCTGCACACCCGGCAAAAAGAATGACGAACAACTCAAGAGCGAAGTGGCATCCATTGAACTCACACGCGGTGAGATAACACTTTGCAGTTCAGGAACCGATCAATTCGGAACAGTATCTTTCAGTCAGTCGTGTTCCGAAAAGACACGGCCGGATTTTAACCTCGCTATTGCGCTTCTGCATTCATTTGAATATACCGAAGCTGAAAAAGTATTTGCTAAAGTTATTGACCAGGACCCGCAATGTGTGATGGCATATTGGGGTGCCGCGATGAGTAACTTTCATCCGTTGTGGTCACCGCCTTCACCGGCAGAACTGGAGAAAGGTGCCCGGATCATTACGCTGGCCCGCACTATTCTTCCGGATAAATCAACCCGCGAGTCAGACTATATAGAAGCCATCGCCACGATATATGACGAATGGAATACACTCGACCATCGCGCCCGTTTATTGAAGTTTGAAAAGGCATCGCAGGCACTCTATGAGAAATATACCGATGATGATGAAGCCGCTATATTTTATGCATTGGCCTTAGGAGCAGCTGCCGACCCTGCTGACAAGACATTTCAAAAGCAGAAAAAAGCCGGAGATGTTTTAAACAGGATATTTGCAAACAAGCCCACCCATCCCGGTATAGCACACTATATTATTCACAACTACGACTACCCTGAGCTTGCAACGCTGGCCCTACCCGCAGCGCGCAAGTATGCTGCTATTGCACCGGCATCTGCGCATGCACAGCACATGCCCTCGCATATCTTTACACGTCTCGGACTTTGGGATGAATCGATACAATCAAATATAGCTTCCGTTTCGGCGGCACAATGCTACGCACAAAAGTCGGGTATAAAAGGACATTGGGATGAAGAACTGCATGGCCTCGATTACCTGATGTATGCCTACCTGCAAAAAGCGGACGATGAAAAAGCGCTGGAACAGGTGCGCTACCTGCAAACCATCAAGGAAGTCTTTCCGGTAAATTTCAAAGATGCCTATTCGTTTGCTTCGATGCCGGCACGTTATGCGGTGGAGCGCAGAGACTGGGCTGCTGCTGCATCGCTTCAACCGGAACCTGCTGATTTTCCCTGGGAGAAATTTCCGTGGGAGAAAGCCAATATATACTTCGCCCGTGCGCTGGGTGCTGTGCATATCAACAAGGTACAGGATGCAAAGAAAGACCTGGAACAGTTGAAAGCACTTCACGCAACGCTGGTGCAGGCAAAAGAAAACTATAAATCGAATCTGGTACTCATACAAGTGAAGGCTTCTGAAGCGTGGATCAAACTGGCGGAAGGTAAAAAAACGGAAGCCCTCACGTTGATGACCGAAGCTGCAGATATGGAGGATGCTACCGCGAAACATCCGGTAACACCCGGAGAAATTATACCGGCACGCGAACTGCTCGCGGATATGTATTTGGAAGCAGGCGATTCGCAGCGGGCACTACAGGTCTATGAAGAGGACCTGAAGCGGCATCCGAATCGGTTTAACGGTATATATGGCGCGGCTATAGCTTCAAAAAAATCCGGAGATTCTGCGAAGGCTGAGCAGTTTTCGGAGCAGTTGGTGGCTTTGGCGGGGACGGGGAATAAGAGAGGGAAATAAGAAGCCAAGAGTAAGAAGTAAGGAGTAAGAAATAAGAAGTAAGAAATAAGAAGTAAGAAGCAGAAGTGTGGGATGAATTGATGCGGCTGGAGATAATAAGCAACACGGTTTTATACTATATTTAGTTTATGAAACTTCATAAGTTAAGTCCTATACTTTGGACGAAGGATTTGCAGGGTACGATTGCTTTTTATGAATTGGTGCTGGGCTTTAAGGGAACCAGCAATTTTCCAAACTTTGTGTCGCTGAACCGGGAGGATGTGGAGATTATGTTTATTGTTCCGCAGGATGAACCGGCAGATTGCAAGGATCCGAATGATAAGGAACCGTTCTTTCAGAAGCCACTGGTTACGGGCAGACTATATATTGTTACGGAACCGGTGGATGAGCTATGGGAATCTGTGAAAGATAAAGCGACTGTTAAAACTCCGCTGGAAGATCGCGAATATTATATGCGCGATTTTTCAATACTGGATAACAATGGATACGAACTTGTATTTGGACAACACATTGCGTGTGACTAAGTAATGACCGGTGTGCAGCCATACTATATATAGTCTTCTGTCATAGCCGGACAACAGTCAGGTTATTACTATCGCATGATGCTGTAATTACTGCTTTGGACGATACGGACCGAGCCCCCAATATTTTCTGCCCACTAATTTCTTGATCTTGTTAATCGCCTTCCAGCCATTTTCCGAATTGGTCATAATCACCATACCATAGCCACCTTCCATACTACCAAGCATACTGCAGATATACCCATAATTATGACCGTCATGTCCGAAGAATTGAACGGGGCCTCTTTTCTCCAGCGAAAATCCCAGAGCATACTGTCCTGCTGTTGTGCTCAGTGGCTTTACCATTTCCCGGGCTGTCGATTTTGCGACAACGGTTGCCGATGTTCCATTCAACGCTGACTGAATTTCGCTCAGGAACCTGGCCAGGTCCGTAGGTGTGCTCCAAAGACTGCCAAAGCTCAGCGGATATACAAGAGTATATTTATCATCCAACACGATATTCCCATCCAGGTGGCCACTCGCGACAGAAGTATATTTTTCATTCGGCAGGCGAAGATCAAATGTACTGTTACGCATGTGTAACGGTTCAAAAATATCTTCTGCCACAACCGAAGCATAATTCTTCTTTTCAATATCCGATAGTAATATTTCGAGTATCACATACCCAGCACCGGTATAGCTATATTTTTTACCGGGATAATACGTTACCGTTACAGGTTGATTCCGGGCAGGTGCCTGTCCTTGCGCCACCTCCACAAGTGAGGGCAATCGGTCTTTGATAGAATATGGCGGAAACGGTATGCTTGCTATACCCGAAGTGTGGCTCAAGAGTTGCCTGACATTTACCACTGACTTTTGTGTGTAACTGGTGGCGGGTACCTTCCATGAAACCAGCTGTTGGTTTATATCTGCCACAAGTGAAATCTTTCCTTGCTCAACCTTTTTCATCACCACTGCTGCTGTTATCGACTTGGTTATGGACGCTGATTGGAAAAGCGTTTCCGTGGTAACACTGTCCTGCGTATGCACTTCTTTGATTCCAAATCCTTTCGACCACACTACCTGGTAATTTTCTATTATAGCGATACTCAAACCCACTCCCTTCGTTTGCTTTAAAATTTCGTTTACCTCGGGAACCAACGATTCATATTTTTGTCCGGGTGATTCAGTTCTTTGGCAATATGCAGATGTCGTGAACAGAATGAGTATAAATTGCATAGCGATTGCGCCATGTTTCATTCGTATGATCGACTTGCCGATGCGTGACAATTCCAAATTGGGTTGTAAGTAAATATTGAACTACGACATTTTTTAAATGTGAATCAACTGGTATTTTCGTTCAGGCTCACGCTAAAATAAAAAGGGCCGAACAAACGGCCCTCTTATTACCAAAGTCTATATATCGATCAAAATTTTCCGTTGTTATTCTTCCAATCTGCCTGCGCAGGAATCGGCTCAATTGTATCCCAGTGTTCTGCTATCTTTCCATTCTCAACTCTGAAAAGATCATAGAATGCATTGTGCTTGCCTGCGAGATCGCCTTCGCTTACTACCAGCACAAAATTACCCTCTCCCAATACTTTGTGAATCTTGCTATACTTCATCGTAATGCCCTGTTTTGCCCACTCGCCCAGTGCCTTACCAAGTCCTGAAAGTTGGTCGGGAATCAACGGGTTATGCTGTATATAGTTATCGCCATTGAAATATCCGGCAAGTTTATCCATTTTACCATTCACGAGTATATCTTCCACAAACTGCTTCACGAGTTTCTTGTTCTCTTCCGTTTTATGCAGGTCGGTTGATACGGCAGGGCCATCAATCATGGTATGTCCGCTCGGGTTAGGCTTGGCTGTCTCCTGCAGGTTGTCCCAATGTTCAACGATCAATCCATTTTCAAAACGAAAAATATCAAACCCGATTTTCGGTCCGAAGAAATTATAGTCTGTATGAGTAAATACAAAGTCGCCATCTTCGAATGCACGCACAGTATTTACCTTTGCAGAATTAGGAGGCAACGCTTTTAACAACGCACCAAAACCTGCCAGGCCATCGGCCACTCCGAGATTGTGCTGTATATACTTGCTGGCGTTAATATACCCTACCGGTTCTGCAGCGCCTGTCTCAATGGACTTCAGTAATGCTACTACTTTTTCTTTGTTTGTCATCGTTTCTGTTTTTACGGTTGATGAATTCTTTACTGACTTCACATTGTCTTTCTTCTGGGCAATAGCCGAAGCTGCCACCAGGATAAGCGATGCGAAGACCAATACTGTTTTAGATTTATAGTTCATATCGTATTGATTACGATACAAAGGTGCCGTAACGCGCTGCGCAGTAAAAGATCAAAGTGCGCCCTTGAATGATACTTTTCGGAACTGGAAGGATCAGAGGTGAGATTCTCTGAATTCGGAAGGTGTTGTACCGGTTTGCAGTTTAAAATACTTAATGAAGTTGGTAGGTTCTGCAAACCCCAGTTGAAAACCAATTTCCTTGATCGACTGTGTAGTGTGTACAAGCAAACGCTTTGCTTCAAGTAATACGCGATCGTTTATGATTTCCTTCGGAGATTTTCCTAAAATTTTAGAAGTAGCTTTGCTCAGTCTTTTCTCAGATATATGGATTTTATCAGCATACTCTTTTACGGAACGTACTTTTGTAAAGTGTTTATCGAGCAGGTCATGGAATAACATGATATAGTCAAGATCAGCACCTTTGGAAATTTCCGTAAAGCCTTGTTTTCGTTTTTCGCGGTCGGCCAGCATCAGAAAATTATGCAGATGATTTTGCATGACGTCATGATGAAACTTTCTATCCGGATGCAGCGACTCGTTCTTCATCAATTGAAGTATACTATAAAGTGAATCTCTACCTTCGCGTAATTTCAGCGCAGCATTGTCCAACAGATCGTGAAACAGGATTGTGCTATGAAGAAACTTGATATCGCTTTCCTCGCGACAGAAAAAATTATCAGTGAAGAGGATCAGGGTTCCTTCAAATTTCTCGGATGGATCAAAGAAATGAACTCTTCCTTTATTAATAAACAGGATTGAATCGGCACTAAACTTTACCGGAAGAA
Source organism: uncultured Chitinophaga sp. (assembly GCA_966211525.1). Taxonomy (GTDB): domain Bacteria; phylum Bacteroidota; class Bacteroidia; order Cytophagales; family Cyclobacteriaceae; genus Ohtaekwangia. The sequence continues at coordinate 24,179 of CBIHOZ010000106.1, forward strand.
AATCTACCAGGTGCGTACCGCTCCCCTTGTGAATCCAGAGTATATTGTAAAAGTCAGAACGATGCGGAGCTATAAGAATATCTTTGTGCTTTTTATAGAGATCGTTAACGGAAAGTATCTCAAACTCCAGCGCCATGCCGGGCTTAAACTTGTATTGTGTGATACTGTTCTTCATGGGGCAAATTACTCACAAATTACGGGTTTGTTGCCCGCAGATGACCTTTAGATTTAAATCACTATTTATACTTAGCACTAGTTATAGTAGTGATTTTC